>JBCBJZ010000033.1:0-26139 GCA_038522635.1 Pseudomonadota bacterium
GGTGAGTCCACCCGAAGCGGATGAACTCTAGCGCTTTCGCTTGGGCTTGCGCACAGGCAGTGGGATGCCAGGACGTGCGATCTTCAAGGTGGGATCGGCAAGCGGCTTCCAGCGCGTTGGCTGAGCCGCACCCTGCGGACCTTGGGCGCCTGGCCCCGTTTGCGTAAGCGGCGCCCGGTCACCTCGGTTGACCTTCAACGGCGTGGTCGGCACCGAGCGCACCACCACGCGGGTTCCGGCAGGCAAAGCGCCGCTGGTGGGTCCGGAGCCGCGCAACACCGTCGGCAAAGCCCCTTGCTGGGAGGTCGGCGCATCACCCGACGGTACCGGGGCAGCTCCTTGCGGCACAGGCGCGCCGGGCGCTTGTGCGGGGCGCGTTGCCGCCGCTGCGGCGGCCGCAGCAGCAGCGGCAGCCTGGGCCTTGGCCCGGGCGCGGCTTTGCTTGCGCTGCTCACGCAGGCGACGCTCGATACGACGCCACTTGCGCACGTTCGCGTTGTGCTGCTTCAGGGTGCGCGCGAACACATGGCCGCCGGTGCCATCGGCGACGAAATAGAGATCGCGGCTGGTCTGATCGGGATTAAGCGTTGCCGCCAACGCGGCCTTGCCCGGATTGCAGATCGGCGTCGGCGGAAGCCCATCGATCTGGTAGGTGTTGTAGCGCGTGCGCCGCTTGATCTCGCTTTGGAAGATGGGGCGGCCGAGCGACCCCTGCCCGCCGATGATCCCGTAGATGATCGTCGGGTCTGACTGCAGCCGCATGCCTTTGCGCAAACGGTTCACGAACACAGCCGCGACACGCCGGCGTTCGCCCGCAACGCCTGTCTCTTTCTCGACGATGGAGGCCAGGATCAACGCCTCGTCCTTCGTCTTGAAAGGCAAGCCCTGCTGTCGCTGGGCCCAGAGCTCATCGACCATGCGTTGATGGCCTCGGCGCATCTGCGAGATGAGTTTGTTACGGTCGGTGCCGCGCACGAAATTGTAAGTGTTAGGCAACAACGAACCTTCAGGCGGCACCTGCGCGATCTGCCCGACCAAGCCCGGTTGCGCGTTGAGACGCGCCACGATTTGCTGCGAGGTCAGCCCCTCAGGGATCGTGATCTGCTGTTCGATGCCCTTGCCGCGGACCAACACGTCGAGCACGTCGTTCATGCTCGCGCGCGCGGCGAACTGGTAGTCGCCAGCCTTGAGCTTCGCCTGGTCACCGCGGAACCGCGCGTTGGCCACGAACAAGCGGCCGTTGCGAATGATGCCCGCATCTTTGAGCCGCGCCGCAATCGTGTTGAGGCCGCTGCCCTTGGGAATCGAGACGGTCGCATCTTGCGCGTGCGGCCCAGCGCGACTGAATTCACGCTCAACGATGGTCCCCACCACGCCAACGGCGACGAGCGTCAGCAACGTCAGGGTCAACAGCCCGTTCAGGGCCGAGAAAAACGGATGCATCCGCCGGCGCTTGCGCTTACCGCGGCGCCCGTCCTGCGGCACGCGTGTTGGTTCCAGCGCTTGGGCCGGTGAACGCGGAGCATAGACGCCGGCGCCGAGGCCACGATCATCAAGGTGTTGGGCGCCGAACTGGGCGCGGTCACGGGGGTCGCTGGGGTTGGCGTACTGGTTCATGGTCCACCGCACGGTATCGGCATGGCCGGAAGAAGCCGCAACAGTATGGCAAAAAGCCGACGCTACGGAAGCGCAGCCGCCCGGCCGCATCGCGCAACACCGTGGCGACTTAGCGCCCCCTGGGCTACGGCGGCGATCAAGCTTACGAAGCCACGCGTTGCATGATCAGCGATGCGTTGGTGCCACCGAACCCGAACGAGTTCGACAAGACTGTATCGATTCGCTTCTCCGTGGGCGTGTTGGCCACCAGATCGATCGGCGTCTCCACCGATGGATTGTCGAGGTTCAACGTCGGCGGACAGATGTTGTCGCGCATCGCAAGAAGGCAGAAGATGGCTTCCACCGCGCCGGCTGCACCCAACAGGTGTCCGATCGCAGATTTTGTTGACGACATGGTCAGCTTGTCCGGAGCCGCACCGAACAGCCGCTCGACCGCGCGCAGCTCGATCTCATCGCCAAGCGGCGTCGATGTCCCGTGCGCGTTCACATAGTCGATCTGAGAGGGCTCGATCCCTGCGCGTTTCACCGCTGACGTCATGCACCGGAACGCACCATCACCGTCCTCAGCCGGTGCGGTGATGTGATAAGCATCGCCTGACATCCCATAGCCGGTGATCTCGCCGTACATGGTCGCGCCGCGCGCTTTCGCATGCTCATAGTCTTCGAGGATGACCATGCCTGCGCCCTCGCCCATCACGAACCCGTCACGGTCACGGTCGTAGGGGCGCGATGCCCGCGTTGGCTCGTCGTTGAAGTTGGTCGACAGCGCGCGCGCGGCCGAAAAGCCTGCAAGGGCGATGCGGCAGATCGGGCTTTCGGTGCCGCCAGCGACCATCACATCGGCATCGCCGAGCGCCACCAGACGGGCCGCGTCCCCGATCGCGTGCGAGCCCGTCGAGCAGGCGGTGACCACGGCGTGGTTGGGGCCTTTGAGCCCGTGCTTGATCGACACGTAGCCTGACGCGAGGTTGATCAACCGGCCGGGGATGAAGAAGGGGCTCACCCGCCGCGGCCCGCGATCGCGCAGCAGCAGCGAGGTTTGCGCAATGCCTTCAAGGCCACCGATGCCGGACCCGATCAGCACACCAGTGCGCACGCGATCTTCTTCACTTTCTGGCGCCCAACCGGCATGCGCCAATGCTTGATCGGCCGCGCTCATCGCATAGACGATGAAGTCGTCGACCTTGCGCTGCTCTTTGGGCTCCATCCACGCGTCGGGATTGAACGTGCCATCCGAGCCATCGCCGCGCGGCACATAACAGGCGATCCGGCAGGCCAGATCGTCCGATTCAAAGCCATCGACCTGGCGCGCCCCACTACGCCCGGCGAGCAGCGCTGCCCACGACGGCTCAATGCCGCAGCCGAGCGGCGAAACAAGCCCCATTCCGGTGACGACTACCCGACGCATCTCGATCTACCCTTTCACGTGCATGCCGTGGCTGCATTTGGCGTTGGCGCAAGCGCGCTCACCCTTATGCGCACGCCTGGATTGTCATCCGCCACATCTAGGGTCGGTTCGCTTCAGCATGAAGCGGAACCGACATCTAAGCTTTTGTTACGTCGTTCATCTTTCGCCTCAGGTGCTCCACCTGAAGCGGATGAACTCTAAGCACGGCCGTCCCAACCAAAAAGCCCGACGCCATGGGACGCCGGGCTTATCTCTCTCCAGGCGCCCGGGCACCACCACACCGCGTCTTTCAAGCGGCGTTCGCAATCCGCTTTACGCGGCCTTGGCGTTCTTCTCCAGGAACTTCACAGCATCGCCAACCGTTTGGATGTCGCTGGCTGCCTCGTCCGGGATTTCGCAGCTGAACTCTTCTTCGAAAGCCATCACCAATTCGACGGTGTCCAGGCTGTCAGCGCCCAGATCGTCGATGAAGCTTGCTTTCTCTGTCACTTTCTCGGCTTCGATGCCAAGGTGCTCGACCACGATCTTTTTCACGCGCTCGGCGATATCGCTCATTTGCTCGGTCCTCATAGCTGTCACGTCGATGGATGGGGTGGACGGAAGGTGTGCTGATGCACGAAGCCGGCGCACGCACGAGGGCGTCGCGCTCACCTCCTAGCGTCCTGTGAAAGTGCGTCTCGGGTTCGTCTTCCATGAGGGCGGGCTTGACGTATCGCCGTCGACAAAGCGTCAAGGGGCACACGGCCTCAGGTCAAAAATCCCTGACCTTGGCGGTGCGTTAACACACTTCTTTTTCGTTGACCAGCCAACGGCGGGCTGGCCCGCGGGCGCCCATGGAGGGTGAACCCGGCGCCTCAGGTCATGGCCATTCCTCCATTGATGTGAAGGGTTTGCCCTGTCACATAGTTGGCTTCGTCGCTGGCCAGATAACGAACGGCTGCGGCAATATCTTCAGGCGTCCCGAAGGTCCCGGCCGGAATCACCTGCGCGATCGCTTCCACCTGTTTTTCATTCAGCGCATCCGTCATCGCGGTTTTGATGAAGCCGGGCGCAATGCAGTTTGCCGTGATGCCACGCGTTGCCACCTCGCGGGCGAGCGATTTCGTCATGCCGACCATGCCCGCCTTGGCCGCGGCGTAGTTCGCCTGGCCAGGGTTGCCGATGACGCCGCTGATCGACGTGATGTTGACGATCCGCCCGGTACGCCGCCGCATCATGTTGCGGAGCGCTGCACGGCACAACGTAAAGGCTGAGGTGAGGTCCACGGCGATGACCTGATCCCACTCTTCATCCGTCATGCGCATGAAGAGGTTATCCTTGGTGAGGCCAGCGTTGTTCACGAGGATGTCGAGCGTGCCGAGCTTGCCCTCAGCCTCACCCGCCAACTTCGCCACGGCCGCCCGGTCCGCCAGGTCGCACGCAACGACATGGGCGCGTTCGCCAAGTTCGCCGGCAAGCTGCTCCAGCACATCGGCGCGACGCCCTGACAGCACCACGGTGGCACCCGCATCATGCAGCACCTTGGCGACCGCACCGCCGATGCCCCCCGTTGCCCCGGTCACCAGGGCGCCTTTGCCCGTCAAATCGAACACGCATGTATCCTTTCAGGTCCTGCGCTATAGCTGGCAGCGCGGGTTAATCCGTGCGCACCCCAACATGTAGTCCATCGGGATCAGCGCCGAAGATGAAATCGCGTCAAGCTTTCAAGGCTGCGGCCGCGGCCGACGCTTCGTCACTGGTCCCAACCGGCATGGCGCTCAACGACCGTTCGATCCGGCGTGCAAGCCCGCTCAAGACTTTGCCCGCCCCGATTTCGTAGACGGCGGTGATGCCATCAGCGGTCATGGCGTTTACGCTTTCGCGCCAGCGCACCGTGCCAGTGACCTGCTCGATCAATTTGTCGCGAATGGCGACCGGGTCGGTGAGCGCTGCTGCAGTAACATTCGAGATCAAGGGGACCACCGGCGGGTTCATCGTCACATCGCCCAGCGCTTGCGCCATCGCTTCCGCAGCGGGTTGCATCAGCGCGCAATGGAAGGGGGCGCTGACCGGGAGCAAAACCGCGCGCCGCACACCATGGTCCTTGCCGATCTCCAGCACGCGGTCGATCGCGACTTTGGCGCCCGACAAAACCACCTGGGTGGGCTCATTGTCGTTCGCCACCTGGCAAACGTCACCCTGGGCTGCCGCTTCCGCCACGGTGCGTCCAACCTCGACACTAACGCCAAGCAGGGCGGCCATCGCGCCTTCACCGACGGGAACAGCGCGTTGCATCGCCTGACCACGCGTTTTGAGGAGGCGGGCACAGTCGGCAAGCGAAAACGTGCCAGCGGCGCATAGTGCCGTGTATTCTCCCAAAGAGTGGCCTGCGACGAGGGCTGCATGGTCGCCAAGCGTCACGCCGTGTTCTTCGTGCAGCACCGCCAGCACGGCCATCGAGACGGCCATCAACGCGGGCTGCGCGTTTTCGGTGAGCGTGAGTTCGTCTTTCGGGCCGTCGAACATCAGTTTGCTCAACGGCTGCGAGAGCGCGTCATCGACCTCTTGGAAGACGGCGCGTGCATGAGGGTGCGCGGCGGCGAGGTCTGCCCCCATGCCGACGTCCTGACTGCCTTGACCGGGAAAGAGGAAAGCGTTGGCCATCGCTGCGGGGTCCGCTCCTGAAGGCGATTGTATAGGTGAGAAGGTCTCGACCGCGTGGCGGGGCTTGCCGTGGCACGGTGTGCGCGGTGTGGCGCGGCGCGGCCTCAGCCAATCGGCGGCTTAGCATGAGGGCCGGCGCGCATGTCAAGGTGCGGCGCAGCACGCGGGTTGCCGTGCGCGGGCCACTTCCGGCACCTTATGCCCGATCGCTTGTACGCATTTCGATTACCGCCTTGCCCCGCACCTCGCGGGCGAAGATCGCGTCCATCCCCTCCACAAAGCCCTCCAGACCGTAGCGGTGCGACACATGCGGATGCAGCACACCCGCTTCGAACCAGCCGCGCAAACGCTCATGCAGCGCCGCCATGTCCGCCGCGTAACGCTTACGCTCATCGGTGAGCCCCCAGCCCACATATTCGCCGAGCGCAAACCCCATGACGCTCGCGTTCTTGACCAGCAGGATGTTCGCCGGCACCTGGGGGATCGTGCCACCTGCGTAGCCGATCGTCAGCAACCGGCCGCCCGGTGCAATGCAGCGCAGGCTCTCCGTCAGCACATCACCACCGACAGGCTCGAAAATCACGTCTGCGCCGCGTCCCTGCGTGAGCGTGCGCACCTGCTGGTAAAAGCCGCCCTCCGCCGCGATGATGATATCGTGCGGGGCGCTGATCGCTTCCAAATGGTCCGCCTTCGCTTTGGTCGAGACAACCGCGATAACGCGTGCGCCCAGCGCCTTGCCGAGTTCGACGGCCGCTGAACCAACGCCGCCGGCCGCCCCGTGGACCAACAGTGTTTCACCCGCTTGCAGTCGCCCCCGCCAGGTCAACGCGGCGAGCGACGTCGGGTAACTTGCCGCAAACGTTGTGGCTTCAGCGAAATCCAGCCCGTCGCTGAGCGGTTGAACGGTCGCTTCGTGCGCGCACGCGATGCCGGCAAGCCCGCCCCAGTCCAGCGTCGCCACCACCCGGTCGCCCGGCCTGAAGCGGCGCACATCGGGCGCGACCGCGCGGACCACGCCTGCGGCCTCTGTACCCGGCACGAAGGGGCGTGGCGGTTTGCGCTGGTAACGGCCGGACACGAAAAGCGAGATCGCGAAACTGAGCCCGGCCGCGTGGACATCGATCAGCACGCTTTGCGGCGCCAGCTCCGGCGGCGCGAACGGTTGCGCGTGCAAATCCTGATAGGGGCCGAACGTGTGGCAGACGATGGCGCGCATCGCGGCCCTCCGGGTGATGTTGAGTGCCCGGATACGGGCAGCTGAACGCGCGGATGGACTTGTTTGGAAAGCGTCTGCTGAGGACCATGACCGGTTGTGCACGGCCTGAAAAGCGTTTCACGCCTGCCCCAAGATCACGCTTGGGGGATCAAGCGCTTCCGCACACCTTCGCGCACCGCGTGAGCCCTTGCAATCGCCCGCTTTCCCGCTATAACGCCAGCCTTCACGGCGGTCGAAGGCTGATCGGAGCCATGCTGGCAGCGCGCACATGCGCGGCTGCGGTGTGGAAGGCGTTAAGCCGTGCTCCAGTGTCTTCGCTCTTTCGGGTTGGTCTTTTTGAGCCTTTCCTTTTCCGGCGGCTCAAAAGGGGCTTTGCGCCGCCGCTAAACCGGAATGTCAACGTTAAGGAAGGGCTCTCGCGCCATGCCGCTCTACGAGCACGTCTATCTCGCGCGTCAGGATGTTTCGTCCCAACAGGTCGAAAATCTCACCAAAGAATTCACCGAAGTGATCGAGCAGGGCGGCGGCAAAATCGCCCGCACCGAATACTGGGGCGTCAAGACACTCGCCTACAAGATCAAGAAAAGCCGCAAGGCGCATTATTCGATGTTGAACATCGATGCGCCGCCGGAGGCCGTCGCCGAAATGGAGCGACGCATGGGCCTCAACACCGATGTGTTGCGCTTCCTCACGATCCGCGTCGACGAACACGAGAGCGAGCCGACCGTGCAGATGCGCAAAAACGATCGCGATGATCGGCGTGACGGCCGTGGCCGTGGCGGCCCACGTGGCGATCGCGGTCCGCGTGGGGATCGTGGCGATCGTCCGCCTCGCGGCGATCGCGGTGACAGAGGTGGTGACCGGGGCGGCGACCGCGGTGATCGTGGTGGTGAGCGCGGTGAGCGTGGTGGTGAGCGTCCGGCCGCCGCACCCGCGGGCGGCGCGAGCTGATCTGGTTTCCTCGCATCCCTGTCGCTCATCATGCGCCGATCGGCCCCTCAGCTTTCGCGGGGCCAAACCTGACTTGATGCCTAAGGGCGCGGCGTTGACGTCGCCAGCAGCCCGCATCGCACACCTTGGAGACCTCCCATGGCAGAATCCTCCGGCGGCCCGCGCCGCACCTTCAACCGTCGCCGCAAGACGTGCCCGTTTTCTGGCGATAAAGCCCCGCGCATTGATTACAAGGACGTGCGGTTGCTCGGCCGCTACGTCTCGGAGCGCGGCAAAATCGTGCCAAGCCGCATCACCGCAGTCTCGGCAAAGAAGCAGCGTGAGTTGGCCAAAGCGATCAAGCGTAGCCGCTTTCTCGGCCTGCTGCCTTACGTGCTGAAGTAGGCTCCTAGTGTCAGTTCGCTTCAACTTGAAGCGGATGAACTCTAGGTTAAGCCTTGTACGAGGCTTCGGCTCTCCATCCTGATTGGTTGGGATGCGGCTCGCGAAAAGCGCATCCCTAACCGCGACCTCGCGGGACAGCTCATGCCCCTTTCGATGCCCTGGATCATCGGTGCGTTTGCCGGTGCCGTCTCCGCGATGGTGTTCGTCGGCTCGGCGAACGCGGTCGGCCTCGTGCGGGTGATGATGGTGCTAGCCGTGCCGCTGCCCGGGCTTTTGGCAGGCCTAGGCTGGGGCACGTCCGCAGCGCTGTCGTTTGCGGCTGCCGGGGCGGCGCTTGCTGGCATCTTCGCGGGCTTTGGCGGCATCATCGTCTGGTTGGTGACGCTGGGTCTGCCTGTGGCCGCTCTGACCCACGCGACCTACCTTAACCGTCAGGTGGCGCCTTCTGCAATGGGCCCCGGGGGTGGGCAGGCCGGGACGGAGTGGTACCCGCCGGGCAACCTGTTGTTTCTGATCGCGCTCATCGGATGTTCGCTCGGCGCCGGCCTGATGACGATCATCGCGCAGGACATGGCGACCTTCAAAGGGCGCATGGTCACGATCGTTGAAACGTTCATCAAAGGCCTGCCGCCTGAAACCGCTGCCCGCTTCAAGCCCGAACAGATCAACACGCTTGCCGAATACGCTTTGGCGCTGGTACCAGGCCTCAGCGCGGCCGCGATCGTCGGCGCTTACGTGTTCAACCTCTGGCTTGCCGCGTTGATCACCAAGAGCTCAGGCCGCCTGGCGCGCACATGGCCGGATCTGCCGTCGACGCAAATGCCGCGCGGGGCCTCGCTCCTGCTTGCGGTCGCCCTTCTTGTCACCATGCTGGGCGGCACCATCGCGTTCTTCGCGTCAGCCGTCGCCGGCGGCATGATGTTCGCCTACCTGCTGGTCGGCCTCGCGATCGTGCACGCGATCACCCGCGGCAACACATGGCGCGGCGCGATCCTGGGCGGCGTCTACGTGGTGCTTTTGTTCTTCAACACGTACGCGGCCATCGGGTTGGTCCTGTTGGGGCTTGCGGAACCGTTCTTGCCGTTCAAACGCAAGCCGCCCGGTCAATCACCGCCGCCGCCGCCTCGACCGCCGCCACCTCCCGGCACGTGAGCCCGCGGCCCCGTCAACCTTTCACATAGCCATCCGAACCCGCGCGCAGCGCGCGCCCCACCGAACACGAAGGAGCAACCCCATGGACGTGATCCTGCTTGAGCGCATCGGCAAGCTTGGCCAGATGGGCGACGTCGTCACCGTCAAAGACGGCTACGCGCGCAATTTCCTGCTGCCTCAAGGCAAGGCCATGCGCGCCAATAAGGCGAACATGGCGACGTTCGAAACACAACGCGTGCAGCTTGAAACCCGCAACCTCGAAGCCAAGACCGAAGCTGAAGCGGTCGGCGAGAAGCTCGGCGGGGAAAGCTTTGTGCTGATCCGTCAGGCCGGCGACACGGGCCAGCTCTACGGCTCAGTCTCAACCCGCGACATCGCCGCTGCGCTGACCGAAGGCGGCTTCTCGCTCGATCGGCGCCAAGTGCTGCTCGACCGCCCGATCAAAGCGCTCGGTGTTCACGACATGGGCGTGCAGCTTCATCCGGAAGTCGAGGTCGCGATCAAGATCAACGTTGCACGTTCGGAAGAGGAAGCGGAACGTCAGGCCCGCGGCGAAGACGTCACGGTGATCGAGGACGAACAAATCGAGCTCGATACGTTTGATCCCGATGAGATGTTCGAAGACGGCGCCGCGCCTGAAGATGGGGATGAGGGCGGCGAGGGGCCCGCCGAGATCCCGGGCACCGGCGAACAGCCGACCGTTTAAGCGCTAAATCATCGGGCGATACATCGGGATCACCATAGGTGAGCCCGAAATCGCCCGATGATTTAGGTCTGGCGGCCGCGCCAGGCCACGTACAGGGCGCCCACCACAGGGCTCAAAAGCGCGGCGATGATGAGCGCGCGCATGGCGTCTTGCCCGCGCATAGACGCCCACATTGCAACCAGCAGAGCAAGCGTGATCCACGCCGCCGTCAGCTCCATGATCAGGCCCATCGTCGGCCCTCGGGGGTTGCCCAGATCATCGGGTGATCGGCGCAGCCTATTTGTATTGAACCTTCAAGATCTCGTAGGAGCGCGCGCCCTTCGGCGTGATCACCTCGGCGCTTTCGCCGGTGGACTTCCCGATCAGCGCCCGCGCGATGGGGGACGAAATCGAGATCTTGCCCTCCTTCACGTTGGCTTCGAATTCGCCCACGATCTTGTATTTCGTCTTCTCTTCGGTGTCCTCGTCTTCGAGCGAAACGGTCGCCCCGAATTTGACGGTGTCACCGGACATCGACTTGGTGTCGACCACGTCGGCCCGCGATAGCTTGTCCTCAAGCTCAGCCACCCGCGCCTCGTTGAAGCCCTGCTGCTCCTTCGCCGCGTGGTACTCCGCGTTCTCCGACAGATCGCCATGCTCGCGCGCCTCGGAAATCGCACGGATGATGCGCGGACGCTCCTCAGCCTTGAGCCGGTGCAGTTCGGCTTCCAGCGCTGCGAACCCCTCGACAGTCATCGGTACTTTTTCCATCGCCATCGCGATCTCCTTCTTTTTGGCAGGTGGCGGCGCGTAAAACCGCAACCCCACGGTTAGTTTCAGCCGGAACCCCGCAACATTCAAGTCCCAGCGCAAGACGATGCACGGGCATCACCAGCGAAACGGCCAGGCTGTTCACAATGTCGGGGTGCTGATCAGCTTACGTGTGTCGTGCAGCGTAGGCTTGCAAGGGGGCGACTTTGAGGATGTCGGCCTTGAGCGCCTGGATGGCGATGGTGACCGCCAGAATCCCGGCCAGCGTGGTGTAGCACGGGATGTTGTTAAGAAGCGCTGTACGGCGGATGTCCTTGCTGTCGAGCAGGGCTTTCGCGCCATCAGTGGTGTTGAACACCAGGTGCACATCGCCATTCTTCATCGCATCGACGATGTTGGGGCGCCCTTCCAGCACCTTCATCACCTGTTCACAAGGCACGCCGTGCAATTCCAGATGGCGCTTGGTCCCGCGCGTGGCGATGATCTTGAAGCCACCTGCGACCAGCGCCTGTAGCGGCTCCACGATCAAGTCCTTGTCGTGATCCTTGACCGAGACGAAGACGGTGCCGGACGTGGGCAACATTTCGCCCGCGCCCAACTGGCTCTTGGCGAATGCGATCGGGAACTCGCGGTCGATCCCCATCACTTCACCGGTGGAGCGCATTTCCGGACCCAAGACGCGATCGACGCCCGGGAAGCGCACGAAAGGGAAGACGGCTTCCTTGACCGCGATGTGGTCAACATCGCCCTGCGGCAGGTCGAACGCGTCGATGCCCTTGCCCGCCATCACCTTCGACGCGATGCCCGCGATCGGTGCGCCGATCACTTTGGCGACGAAGGGCACCGTACGAGAGGCGCGCGGGTTGACCTCGATGATGTAAATCGCGCCATCGCGGATTGCGAACTGGACGTTCATCAGGCCGACGACGTTGAGCGCTTTGGCAAGCGCGCAGGTTTGCTCTTTGAGCTGCGCGGTGATTTCGGGCCCAAGCGAATGAGGTGGCAGCGAGCAGGCGGAGTCGCCTGAGTGGATGCCCGCCTCCTCGATGTGCTCCATGATCCCGCACACGTAGCTCGCGCGGCCGTCGCTCAGGCAATCGACGTCGACTTCGACCGCGCCCTGCAAATAGCGATCGATCAAAAGCGGCCTACGCTCTGAGACGAGCAGCTCGCTTGGCCGGTCGAGCGTGGCTGCCAGCTTGACCACGTAACGCTCCAGATCGGCCGCATCGTGCACCACCTCCATCGCGCGCCCGCCAAGCACGTAAGAAGGGCGGATCATGACCGGATAGCCAAGACCTTCAGCGACCGTGGTTGCCTCTTCGAGGGAGCGCGCGATGCCGCTGTCGGGCTGTCGAAGGCCCAACCTATCGATCAGCGCCTTGAAGCGGTCGCGGTCTTCCGCCAGGTCGATCGCGTCCGATGAGGTGCCAAGGATCGGCACGCCCGCATCACTCAGCGGCCCCGCCAGCTTCAGTGGCGTCTGCCCGCCAAACTGCACGAGCACACCGATGAGTTCGCCCCGGCTTTGCTCGACGGCGATGATTTCCAGCACGTCTTCCGCCGTCAGTGGCTCAAAATACAGCCGGTCGGAGGTGTCGTAGTCGGTGGACACCGTCTCCGGGTTGCAATTGATCATGATGGTTTCATAACCATCGGCGCTGAGCGCGTAGCAAGCGTGACAACAGCAGTAGTCGAACTCGATGCCCTGACCGATACGGTTGGGACCGCCGCCCAGGATGATCACCTTTTTGCGGTCAGAAGGTTCAGCTTCGTTGGCGGGAGTGCCAGCAAAGTCGGTCTCGAAGGTCGAGTACATGTAGGCGGTCGGGCTTGCGAACTCGGCCGCACAGGTATCGATGCGCTTGAAGACGGGCCGCACGTTGAGACCTAACCGATGCGCGCGGACCTGCGCCAGCGTTTGCCCGGAAAGGGTGGCGAGTCGCTCGTCTGAGAACCCCATGGCTTTGACATCGCGCAAGGCTGCGGCGGTCGGCGGGAGCCCGTGGGCGCGCACACGCGCTTCCACGTCAACGATCTGCTGGATCTGCTCCAGGAACCACGGATCGATGCGGCAACTCTCGTGCACCTGCTCGTGCGTGACGCCCAGCCGTAACGCCTGCGCCACCTTGAGCAGACGGTCCGGTGTCGGCTCAGCGAGCGCACCGCGGATCACGTTTTTGTCGTCGCCCTGGCCAAGCCCCTCAAATGCCAGATCATCGAGCCCGGTGAGGCCCGTCTCAAGCGACCGCATCGCCTTTTGCAAGCTCTCCGCGAACGTGCGCCCGATCGCCATCGCTTCGCCCACCGACTTCATCGAGGTGGTGAGCGTCGGCGCGGCGCCGTCGAATTTCTCAAATGCGAACCGCGGGATTTTTGTGACCACGTAATCGATCGTGGGCTCAAACGATGCCGGCGTCGCACCCGCGGTGATGTCGTTTTCCAGTTCGTCCAGCGTGTAACCGACGGCAAGGCGCGCTGCGACCTTGGCGATCGGAAAGCCGGTCGCCTTCGAGGCCAAGGCCGAGGAGCGCGACACCCGCGGGTTCATCTCGATGACCACCAGGCGCCCATCGGCCGGGTTGACGGCGAACTGCACGTTCGAACCGCCGGTTTCCACGCCGATTTCACGCAGCACCGCGATCGAGGCGTTGCGCATGATCTGGTATTCTTTGTCGGTCAGCGTCAGCGCCGGTGCGACCGTGATCGAATCGCCCGTGTGCACGCCCATCGGGTCCACATTCTCGATCGAGCACACGATGATGCAGTTGTCCGCCTTGTCGCGGACCACCTCCATCTCGAATTCCTTCCAGCCGAGCACGCTTTCTTCGACCAGCACCTGCGTTGTGGGCGAGGCATCAAGCCCGCGCTCGATGATCTGCATGTACTCAGCACGGTTGTAAGCGATCCCACCACCGGTGCCGCCCAGCGTGAACGAGGGGCGGATGATCGCCGGCAGGCCCGTATGCTCAAGCGCCTCAGCGGCTTCGCTCAAGTCGTGCACCAGGCGCGAGCGCGGCGTCTCAAGGCCAATGCGCGCCATCGCTTCACGGAAGAGCCGACGGTCTTCAGCCATATCGATCGCCGCCGCATCAGCGCCGATCATCTCGACGCCGAGCGCCTCCAGCGTGCCATTCTTCTGGAGGGCGAGCGCGGTGTTGAGCGCCGTCTGTCCCCCCATGGTAGGAAGCAACGCGTCGGGGCGCTCTTCGGCGATGATTTTCGCGACGATCTCGGGCGTGATCGGCTCCACATAGGTCGCGTCGGCGAGATCGGGGTCCGTCATGATGGTCGCCGGGTTCGAATTGACCAGGACGATGCGATAACCCTCGGCCTTCAGCGCCTTGCAGGCCTGGGTGCCGGAATAGTCGAACTCGCACGCCTGACCGATAACAATCGGGCCGGCGCCAATGATCATGATGGTGGAGATGTCGGTGCGTTTGGGCATGGCGCGGGAGGTCTAACGGATGTGTTGCGCGTTGGCTAGTTGAGAAGCACGCCTGCGACAGGGGCTTGCGCGAACAACGACGATCATCGGGCCTTCGCCGAACCTCACCGAGCCTCACCGCGCTCAGCGTGCAAAACCGCCCCGCCCTGAAACTGGTTCGCGGGCGAGGCGGCGATCGCGGCCAAAGGCTAGGCGGCGGGCAAGGAAACAAACCGCTGCCCCAGCGCTTTAGAAGTTGCACCGGTACTGGCCGAAGTGACCGACCCGGCGACAGCCGCGCTGACGGTTCATGGTCGGGCTTTTGATGAACTTGTGGACGTTCGCAGGGCGACGCGGACGGGTCGACAGCGGCTTGATGTGCTTCTTCCACGCTTTGCGGCGTTGCCCGGCAGCCCAGGCGGTGATCCCATTACGCGGCCGGCGCATCTTCCGGAAGCCACGCTTGCCAAAGCCACCGAAGCGACGCTTGCGACCAGCAACGTTCACGATGGGTGCCGCATCGCCTTGGGAAGCAGCAGCAACGCCGTGCCATCCAGCCATGCCCGCCTGAGCAGACCCTGCTGCCATCAGCGTACCGGTTAACGAGAGCGCGATGAAAAGAGCTTTACGTTCCATGACTTCATCTCCTTTGGTTTATGAGGCGCTGCATCCGTGCGGTGCGCCGATAACCAAGAGATGGCGATCGCTCACGACATCATGAGTGATCGTGATCACAGATCTGAATGTTCATTCAGAAAACGTGTCGCGCACGATAAGCGAAGCCAAAAAGAAATGCCCCGCCGTTTCCAGCGGGGCGATCAGCACTTGATGATTGCGGATGTTGCCTGTTCAGGACCTTCTAACGCATCCAACGGCGACACCGCGGTGAATAGTAAGGATCACGCAGGCGAGCGCAGTACACCCTCACCTTCATGTGCGGCCTTTTGAAAATCCGCTTTGAACGTTTCCATTTCAAACCTTTGTGCTTGCCGTACTTGGGATAGGCCACTTTTGGCCCATAGCCGCGCCCTTTGCGACCGTCAAAACGAAAACCCTTACGTCCGCGCACCTGCTGGAGGATGCTTGTATCGGCCGGTGCCGTTTGTGCGACATCACCAATGGACATCATACCAGCTTGCGCTGGCGCGGTCGCTGCCGTCACGGCACCCAAGAAGGTAACAGCGATTAAAAAACTAGAACGTTTCATCATGTTTCTCCTGAGTTTGATGCGACGAGCGCCATGCCGGTCGCCGATGCTTAAGAGATAACGCTGTTTCACGACGCATAACGTGATCGAGATCACAGTATGAATGGCTATTCAATTGCCATGCGCTTTTCGCGAACGAAGCGACCGGCGATCAAACAAAAAGGCCGCCCCACCGGTTCCGGTGAGGCGGCCCATCCGCATGCAAGACGTGCGTGTCAGCATTTAATGAAGCGGCCTGCGCGGCGCATTCGGATGCAGTTAAGTTGACGACGGATGGCATCGCTACGCACGCGGCGCGTCGCGGTCAACGGCGGCGAAAGCCGCGAACCGGTCCGAAACCGCTTAGATTTATGCCATTGACGAAACTTATCGAAACGCCCGGGACCACCGCCGCGGCGGCGACCACCCTACCGGCGATGTTCGTTGATCTTCTGCACGGCGCCTTGCGCGGACAGTTGATCCAAATCAGCAAAGCCGGGAAGTTGGGCTGCATTAGCTTGCGCTGAGAAGGCACCAATCACCAAAGCGCTGAAGATCGCTGCGCCAGACACTTGTTTTACGAAGTTCATTTCAACTCTCCATTATTTATATTGTTGCGATACACGGGATCTATCCGATACCGATACCGTGAAAGTGGAAACTCCAACCCTTGAGTAAGAGTGATCTGGATCACGAAATGAATGGAAAATGAATGGCGCTTCTTTTATTTTATTCGCCCCACCACTTGTAGAAAAAAAGCAAGCGCAACAAAAGCAAGAACCGCCCCGCTGTTTCCAGCAGGGCGGATGTTTCAGGTCAGCTCTGATTAGCGGAAGCAACGGATGCGGAAACCGCGAGCCTGGAGCCGCTTGCAGCGGATGTAACGAGCCAGGCGACCAAAGCGCTTACGCTTCCAGTGCCAGCGCTTGAAACGGTGCCAACGCTTGAAGTGGTGGAAGCGCTTGTAGCGGCGGAAGCCACCGAAGCGACGGCCATGGAAGCGGCGTCCGCGGAAGCCGGCTTTCTGGACTTCGGGTGCTGCCGTTTCCGAAGCGGGAGCGGCGTTGGCGAGGTTGCCCATGCCAGCCATGCCAGCTTGAGCGGGGGCGGATGCGACAGCCATCGTGGCGGCGAGGACTGCAGCAGCGAGGATTGCTTTCACTTTCATCGGTGTTTCTCCTGTGTTTGTGGCCCCGCTCCAGTGCGGCGCCGATGACCAGGAGATGAGGCGTGATCACGCGATCGAGAGTGATCGTGATCACAGTTTGCGCGAATGGACGTTTTTTTGCGGTTTGGGAGCGGATGCGTAGACCGGAGCCCCCCCCAGAGGGCTTGGGCCGCCTTAGAGTCAGTTCGCTTCAGCTTGAAGCGGCACCGACGTCTAAGCTTTTGTTTTGCCGTTTATCTTTCGCTTCAGGCGATTCCACCTGAAGCGGATGAACTCTGGCGCTTAAGGGACAGCCGCCTCACGGCTTCTTCTTGTTGCGGCGGATGCGCTCCATCATAGCGCGGAGCTGATCGCACGGGTCGGGACGCTTCATACGCGGCGTGAACACCACCGCATCAGCGACCGGCCGCCCGGCGGGATCGCGCGGCACCTGCGCGGCAGCGTCGGTCCGACCGGGCTCAACCTCCGCATGGACGATCACCGCGATGGCGCTGCGCACGATGCCGCGGCGCATCAGGTAGAGCGGCACCGCGCGGTCGGCCCGCACATGTCCGTTGCCTGCGATCAGGACCGCGCCAGGCGACGGCGGTTTTTGCGCATCCCTTGGCCCTGGCCCAGGCCCTGCCCCTGGCGAAGGCCCTCCCGCTGCCCCTGAGACGGGCGCTGACACCTGCGATCCTGACCGCTTCGGCTCAGGCGCTAGCATCGCGTCAGCCATCCGCGCGTCGCGAAAGCGTTGCACATCGACCATGGAGGGGATCATACGCGCTGGCATCAAGTTGCAGTGCCCGACCATGAGTTCACGCTCAAGCGCCGCCTGCTCAGCCGGCCCCAACGGCGT
This sequence comes from Pseudomonadota bacterium, assembly GCA_038522635.1. Taxonomy (GTDB): domain Bacteria; phylum Pseudomonadota; class Alphaproteobacteria; order Rhizobiales; family Hyphomicrobiaceae; genus JBCBJZ01. Next base: position 17,450 of record JBCBJZ010000033.1, read on the forward strand.
CAGACCCAGGGCCGCCCGGCGTTTCGCATCGAGCCAAACGTCAAGGCCTTGGCGCCCGATCCGGCGCACGTCGCGCCGCGCCGCGCTACCTGCACGCAGCGACAGCCCCTCCAGGATCGCCTGCTCGATGATCGGACGGTAGAGCGCGGCCGGAGGCCAGCCTGAAGCGTTCCATTTGACGAGCTTGAAAAAGGCATCGGCGGTGCGCGCGGCTTCTGCGCCATCGCGCGGGCGCCCCTGAACAGCCAGCGCGCCCATCTGGTCGTCGTTCAACATTTCAAGGACCACCGGGCCGCCGCGCGCGCCCCGTCCAACCAACGCGTGCGCCTGCAAACGATGGTGATCTGGATTGTCGTGGACTTCACCGAGCAGCAGAAACGGGCGGGTCGCGAGATCGTCACGCCAAGCGGGATCATCGATGGCGGTGAGCCTGGTCTGCCCCAGGCGCCACACCTTGCCCACGAGTGGATGACCGGTCTGCTGCGTGCTGCGCCAGGCGGTGACGGGCTCGCGCAGCGAAGGCGCACGCATGGCGTTGCGGGCGGACGCACGTTGGACAGCTACGGCAGGCGGTGGGCTTGATCGGAAACGCGGCTTCAGCGGATCACTCATGCCGTGACGTTTAGCAGCCCATGGCGGGCTTCGCTACAGAGCGGGCGTGTTAGCGTCGGCGCCGAGCCTTGCCGTCCGCTCCCAGCTTCGTGTCCCGTTTGCGCGGGCTCACGCGCGAGCGGCCGCACGCGCCTTACGATGGGCCCGCATCGCATCGGCAAACCGCGCAAACAGGTACCGGCTGTCCTGCGGGCCGGGCGATGCTTCAGGGTGATACTGTACCGAGAACACCGGGCGATCTGCCAGTGCCAACCCGCAGTTCGACCCATCGAACAGCGAAACATGCGTCTGATCGATCGCGTCGGGCAGGCTGTCGGCATCCACCGCAAACCCATGGTTCATCGACGTGATCTCAACCTTGCCGGTGGTCAGGTCCTTGACCGGATGGTTGGCGCCATGGTGGCCCTGGTGCATCTTGCGCGTGGTCCCGCCAAGCGCGAGCCCCAGGATCTGATGGCCTAAGCAGATGCCGAACATGGGCCGCTGGGCTTCGAGCAAGGTCCGCACATGGTCCAGCGCGTAAAGCCCCGTCGCGGCCGGATCGCCAGGCCCGTTCGACAAAAAGATGCCGTCGGGATCGCGCGCCAGAATGTCCTGCGCGCTTTCGGTCGCCGGCACCACGGTAACGCGGCAGCCCGCATCGACGAGGCAGCGCAGGATGTTGGTTTTGAGCCCGTAGTCGATCGCGACCACATGGAAGGGCTCTTCGGCGCCGGCGGCCGCTTTGTCCGGTTCGCCATACCCCTGTCCCCATTGCCACGTCCCCTCGCTCCAGGTGTAGCTTTGGCCGGTGGTGACCTCTTTGGCGAGGTCCATGCCCTCCAGCCCTGGCCAGGCCTTCGCCTTGGCCTTGAGGTCATCGAGGTCGAAGCGGCCTTGAGGGTCATGCGCGATGACGGCGTTGGGCATACCGTTTTCGCGGATGTGGACGGTCAGCGCGCGGGTGTCGATACCAGCAAGGCCGACGATGTTGCGTTGGCGCAGCCAGGCGTCGAGGTGATCACCGGCGCGGTAGTTGGATGGCGTGGTGATGGCTGCGCGCATGATCGCGCCGCGCACGCCGGACGAGGCTGCCGGATTCGAGGTCTCGCTGTCTTCGACGTTGGTGCCGACGTTGCCGACGTGCGGGAACGTGAAGGTGATGATCTGCCCAGCGTAAGAGGGGTCGGTCAGGACCTCCTGATAGCCCGTCATCGCGGTGTTGAAGCAAACTTCGCCGACCGCTGCGCCCTGCGCGCCCAGGCCCTGCCCGTAAATCACCGTCCCGTCGGCCAGCACCAGGCAGCCGGTCGCGACGTGAGCGGCATGGGCGCCCTCATCGGCCGCATCCGCGGTGGGCCAGGGGGCAGGCGCGCCAACGGGCGCTGCGGTAACGTCACTCATGGCATGGTTCCTCAACGGTGGCAGCCGGCCACGGTCGGTGCATGGGGTTCACGCGGCGTTGCAGGCAGGCGGTGTGCGCGCTCATCTCTCAGGGCAAGCGATCGGCAGCGGCATAACCTGACGGCTGCGCCTTGTCATCTGGTGCAGGCCATCCGTTGCCGTCATACGCGGCCGAACGCCCACAAAAGATGAAGCGCGCAAAGCCAACAGACCTTGCGAGAGCTGGGCGAGAGCTGGGCAAGAGCCAGCCCCGCCGCCTCGTCCTTCGCTGGCGTTGCCGCGCTTGCACGGCCCCAGGCGACGCCCTAATCAGGGGAATTCAATTCAAACGCCAAGCGTTCAGGTGCTGAGCGCTGCACGATGAGCGTTCAAGCGCGACACCGCCAAGAGAGGGCCCGCACCCATGCGTGACGACATCACCGCCGGAATGAAGGCCGCCATGAAGGCCCAGGACAAGCGCCGCGTGTCGACGCTGCGGCTCATCATGGCGGCCATCAAGGACCGCGATGTGGCTGCCCGCGGCGCCGGTCATGAGCGCATTTCCGATGATGAGATCCTTGATGTCCTCGCCAAGATGATCAAGCAGCGCCGTGAGTCCGTGCAGAACTACGAGGAAGGCGGGCGCGCCGAACTGGCTCAGCAGGAAAACGAAGAGATCGAGATCATCCAGGAGTTTTTGCCGCGCCAACTCGATGAGCGTGAAACGCAAGCCGCAATTGACGCGGTGATCGAGGATATCGGTGCAGCAGGTCTGAAGGACATGGGGCGGACCATGGCAGCGTTGAAGGAGCGCTACGCGAACCAGATCGACTTTTCGAAAGCCGGCCCGCAGGTCAAAGAGCGCTTGAAAGACTGAAGGCCTGACTTGACGACCGATTTGGCCTCGGCGCGTTCGTTTTTTGCCCTGCAGGTCGGGGCTGCGCTGCAGGGCGGACAGAGCTGACGGAGCCTAGAGCAACGGGCGCAAAGTGTGAGTCACCGGCTTAAACACTCACGCCTTCCCTTTGCGCCCAAAGTTGCTCTGCACTTTAAGATTAGATCATCTTTGGGCGATTTCGGGCTCACCTTTGGTGATCCCGATAAATCGCCCGATGATCTAGGGGAATAACGGGGACGGCCGCCGATCGAGCGGCCTGGACAACCGGCAGGCGCACGCGAATCAGCTAACTTCGCGTCAACCTCAATTCAACCGCCGGTTCGCCCATGAAGTACCCGCCCCATCTGCTGGATGAAATCCGCGCGCGCCTTTCGGTCAGCGATGTGGTGGGGCGCACCGTCCCGCTGAAGCGCAAGGGACGCGAGTTCGCCGGGCTCTCGCCCTTCAAGACCGAGAAGACGCCTTCGTTTTTCGTCAACGACCAGAAGGGCTTCTACCACTGCTTTGCAAGCGGCGAGCACGGCGACATCTTCACCTTCCTGATGAAGACGCAAGGGACGACGTTCCCCGAAGCGGTGGAGCAGTTGGCGGGCGAAGCGGGCGTGAGCCTGCCCAAACCGCAGCCGCGCACCCGGGTCGAGCAGCAACGCGAGGACGAAAGAACGAGGCTCCATCGCCTGGTGGAGGCGGCTGCCGCGTTCTTTCAAGCCGCGCTGTTGCGCGATGACGCTGCGCACGCGCGCGCTTACCTTGAGCAGCGCGGCCTCACCGCGCGCGAGCGGGAAGCTTTCAGCGTCGGCTATGCGCCATCGGGCCATGCCGTCTTGCATGATCATCTGGCCCAACACGGCTTTAGTCCGGCCGAGATGGCGCGCGCCGGCATGCGTGTGGCTGGACCCGACATCTCACGGCCCTACGACCGGTTTCGCGACCGCATCATGTTTCCGATCACCGACAGCCGAGGACGGGTGATCGCGTTTGGCGGGCGCGCGCTCTCCAAGGACGTGCAGGCGAAGTACATGAACTCGCCTGAAACGCCGCTCTTTCACAAAGGCCGCGTGCTGTTCAACTACCCAAGGGCCCGCGAGGCGGCCTACAAGGCTGGCGATCTGCTTGTGGTTGAAGGCTACATGGACGTGATCGCCCTTGCCGGCGCCGGGTTTGCCCAGGCGGTGGCACCCCTCGGCACCGCGCTGACCGCCGAGCAGATCGCGCTGCTTTGGCGTGCCTGCCCTGAACCCATCCTATGCTTCGATGGCGACGGCGCCGGGCGCAAGGCCGCCTACCGGGCGATCGATGTCGCGCTGCCGCTGTTGGTGCCTGGCAAGAGCTTGCGTTTCGCCTTCATGCCCGACGGCGTCGATCCAGACGATCTGGTGCGCGCTGAGGGGCCAGCAGGTCTACGCCGTGTGCTGCAGGGTGCCGTTGCGCTTTCCGATGTGCTGTTTGAGCGCGAATGGGCGGCGGGCGAGGGCCGCTGGGACACGCCTGAACGCCGCGCGCAGCTTGAACGCAACCTTTATGGCTTCGCCGGCCGGATTGAGGATACGGCCGTACGGGGGCACTACGAGCGCGCCATCAAGGACCAGCTTTTCCATCGTTTTCGCCGTTCCCCTGCGCACGCCAAGCCCGGCCACACAGCAGACCCTGCAAGGGGCGCTGGCCCTGGTTCAGGGCGTTGGTCGGGCCCCGGAGCGCCGCGTGGCACGGGCGCCGATGCCGCCGATGAACAGTGGCGAAACGTCGCTCGCGAAGCGGCGACCCCGCCTTCGCAACGCGGTCGCGCGCCCCTGCGCAAGCTCCCGCAAGCGGGCTCCAACGCGAGCCGTGCGCTGCGCTCAAGCCGCCTCGTCGCAAACCACAATCCCAGGCAATGCCTGGAAGCCACAATCCTATGGGGCTTGGTCCAGGCGCCCTGGCTGCTGGAGGATCACGCAGAGGCCGTCGCCGACCTGGCGCTCGACATGCCGCCCTTTATCGCCTTGCGCGATGAAATCTTAACGCTTCACGCGTCACATGTTTCGCTTGACACTGTAACTCTGCGCACCCAAGTGTCGTCGGCAGGGCTGCAACCAGCCATCGCGCTCGCCGAGCGCCACAGCGCATCATTGCGTGACACAACAGCAATCGACGATGGTGAACGCTCTCAGATTGAGCGGTCATGGTCGAACGCTGTCCAGCTTCACCAGCAGCAACGCGGACTACAACAGGAGTTGGAGGACGCACGCCGACTTTTTGATGCGCGCCAGGACGACATGTCTTTCAATCGCTTGGCCTTCATCAAAAGACAGTTGCTGGAATTGAGTGGGCCTTCTTGATCCACCGCATCGGCACCGGAACTGCTCCTGCTTGGCAGGGCACCGGTAGCTTGAGACGACGGATCAGGCTCAACGCAAAGATTTGCGTCGCGACGGGGATAGACCTGCGAAGCGACGGCAAGCGTGCGTACCAGGGGATGGTTCGCGCGCGAGACGGCTAACGGTGGGATCGATCGCAGGCGGTTGAAGCGCCTCGCGATCAACGAGACACAAACGACGCGAACGACGGGACGAAGACGGCGAGGGAACGCAACATCGCGTCGCGGTAGATGCCGCACCGACAGCGTTCAGAAACGTGAAGCGAGAGACCTAGCAGCCGCTTCGGTCGACACACACTTGGCCAGGTACAGGTCGTGTGCGCTGAACGCTTGTCTCGCCGGCGACTGGGCCGTCGACTGGAATGACCCTGCGCGCCGCGCGCAAACAGCATTGGCCGGGCCGCCCCCCATGGCCCAAGGAGTTGACCTGATCGATGAGCACAGCAACCGCGAAAGTCAAAAAAGAAGCCGCAGCTCCCGCCCCCGCCACCACGGAGGCGTCCGGCGATAGCCCCTTGCTCGATCTCTCCGATGCCGCCGTCAAGCGGTTGATCAAGCAGGCCAAGGCCCGCGGCTATGTGACTTACGATGAGTTGAACGCTGTGCTTCCGTCTGAGGAAGTGTCGTCCGAGAAGATCGAAGACACCATGGCGCTGCTTTCTGACATGGGCATCAATGTCATCGACAGCGATGAAGCCGAAGAGCAGGAAGAGAGCCTCGACAACAGCTCCACCAGCCGCGAGCTGACCACCAAATCGACCGCCATCGCGAAATCCGACAGCAAGTCGGAGCCGGCCGAACGGACCGATGACCCGGTCCGGATGTATCTGCGCGAGATGGGCTCGGTCGAGCTGCTCTCTCGCGAAGGCGAGATTGCGATCGCGAAACGGATTGAAGCCGGCCGCGAAGCGATGATCGCGGGCCTGTGCGAAAGCCCGCTGACGTTCCAGGCGATCATCATCTGGCGGGACGAACTCAACGAAGGCAACATCCTGCTGCGTGACATCATCGACCTTGAGGCGACCTACGAAGGGCCCGAGGCGAAGGCAGCACCGGAAGCGGCGAAGCCTGAAGACGGCGCGCAGACCGAAGGGGAGGCTGGATCAGCACCCGCACCAGGCGCAGACGGCGAACAGGCCAAAGCCGAAGGCGAGGGTGAAAGCGATTCAGATAGCGACGGCGACGACGACGATGATTACGAAAACGCCCTGTCGCTTGCAGCGATGGAGGCTGAGCTTAAGCCCGCCGTCCTCAAGACCTTCGATGACATCGCCTCGGCCTACAAAAAACTGCGCAAGATGCAGGACAAGCGCGTCGAGATGCAGGTGGCTGACGAACAGGTGTCGACCCAGGCCCAGCGCAGCTACGAGAAGCTGCGTGACGAGATCATCGTCATGGTCAAGAGCCTGTCACTCAACAACAACCGGATCGAGAGCTTGGTCGAACAGCTCTACGCGATCAACAAGCGCCTGGTCGGTCTTGAAGGCCGTCTGATGCGTCTTGCGGACAGCTATCACGTGCCGCGGACCGAATTCATCAACGAGTACTACGGCAACGAACTCAACCAAAACTGGATTGAGCACCTCAAAACGCTGAGCCGCAAAGGCTGGGGCAACTTCGTCAAGCACGAGCGCACACAGATCGACAGACTGCGTGGTGAGATCTACACGCTCGCCTCCGAGACGGGTCTTGAGATTGGTGAGTACCGTCGGATCGTGCGCGCGGTGCAAAAGGGCGAGCGCGAGGCCCGCCAGGCCAAGAAAGAGATGGTCGAAGCCAACCTGCGGCTCGTGATCTCGATCGCCAAGAAATATACCAACCGCGGGCTGCAGTTCTTGGATCTGATCCAGGAAGGCAACATCGGCCTGATGAAGGCGGTCGATAAGTTCGAATACCGGCGTGGCTACAAGTTCTCGACCTACGCGACTTGGTGGATCCGCCAGGCGATCACGCGTTCGATCGCCGACCAGGCACGCACCATCCGCATCCCGGTCCATATGATCGAGACGATCAACAAGATCGTGCGGACCAGCCGTCAAATGTTGCACGAGATTGGCCGCGAGCCGACGCCCGAAGAGTTGGCCTCCAAGCTTGCGATGCCGCTTGAGAAGGTGCGCAAGGTCCTCAAGATCGCGAAGGAGCCGATCTCGCTTGAGACTCCGATCGGGGATGAGGAGGATTCCCACCTCGGCGATTTCATCGAGGACAAGAACGCGCTGCTGCCGATCGATGCCGCCATCCAGTCGAACCTGCGCGAGACCACCACGCGTGTGCTGGCGTCGTTGACGCCGCGCGAAGAACGCGTTTTGCGCATGCGCTTCGGGATCGGCATGAACACCGACCACACGCTTGAAGAGGTCGGCCAGCAGTTTTCGGTGACCCGCGAACGCATCCGCCAGATCGAGGCGAAGGCGCTGCGCAAGCTCAAGCATCCAAGCCGCTCGCGTAAGCTGCGCAGCTTCCTGGATAACTGATCCCGACCGAGCGGAGGATCTCGATGCGATCGCTCCTGTTCGTTCCAGCCGACAGCGAACGCAAGCTTGAGAAAGCTGCGGCGAGCGGCGCTGACGCCCTCATCCTCGACCTTGAGGACAGCGTCGCCGTCGACCGCAAGGCGCACGCCCGGGCACTTGCACGCGCCTACCTCGATGCAGCGCGCGACGGCGGTGATGGTAAAGCCACGTCTGATGGCAATACCGCGTCGCCCGCGCTCTACGTCCGCATCAATCCGCTCGATAGCCCTCATTGGCAGGATGATCTTGAAGCGGTCACAGGCGGCGGTCCCTGCGGGATCATTCTTCCCAAAGCGCGCTCGGGCGAAGACGTGCAAACGTTGGCCGCAACACTGGCGCCCTTCGAGACCGCCCACGACATCGGGACCGGCGCCATTTCGATCATCGTGATCGCCACCGAGGTCCCAGCGTCACTGCTGCGCATGCACAGCTATATCGATGCCAGCAAGCGGCTTGAGGGGATCACCTGGGGGGCAGAAGACCTATCGGCGGAAATCGGCGCGGCGCGCGCGCGTGACGACCAAGGTGCCTACACCGGGCCCTTCCAGTTGGCGCGCAACCTTTGCCTGTTTGCCGCTCACGCGAGCGGGGCCGGCGCGATCGACACGGTATTCGTCAATTTTCGCGACCAGGCGGGGCTACGCCGCGAGGCTGAAGATGCCTTGCGCGACGGGTTCAGCGCCAAGATGGCGATCCACCCGGACCAGGTCGGCATCATCAACGACGTCTTCACGCCCGATGAGGCGCAGATCGCGCGGGCCCAGGCTATCGTCGATCTGTTCGCCGCAAACCCGGGCGCCGGTGTCATCGCGCTTGACGGTGCCATGCTGGATCGCCCGCACCTGAAGCTCGCCGAACGCCTGCTCGCCCGCGCCAAGGGTCCGGCCGACTAGAGCAACGGGCGCAAAGTGCGAATCACCTGCTCAAACACTGAGGCCTTGCCTTTGCG
>JBCBJZ010000034.1:0-25814 GCA_038522635.1 Pseudomonadota bacterium
GCGACGTTCCATCCGCGCACGCAGCCGTTGTTCGATCTCATCCGCGCTCAAAATGCCATCCGAGTTCGCATCGATCCGCGCGAACCGCGAACGCCCTCGCGCATCAAACGCATCCTTTGTGATCGGACGGAACCCGCGATCACCGTACTTGCCCGCGCCCGCGCCGCGCTCGGCCAGTGCGATCCCCGTGGTGAGCCCGCCCGCGACGACCGCAAGCCCTCCGGCGGCCAACACGACCTTTGTGATGGTTTTCATATTCAAACTTCCCGTTTTGCATGTTTCAACGAAGCCGAGCCGCCGGCGTGCCGGCTGGCCGTTATGCAGGGGTAAACGGGTTGGCCGCGCGAAATCCGTCGCGCCTTGTCGAATATTTTGCTGCATCGCGCTTACGACGTAGCGCCTACGACGAAAGGCGCACGCTCGCACGCATCCTTAAGCACGCACCAAACGATTGAACGCGCTGTGCACCTGTTCAAGTGTCGCGCGTAAGTGACCCTCAAGCCTTGCGAAGTCCGGCATCTCGCCAGCCCGGCAAAGCAGACGCTTCAAGCCATCCGGCGCCGTTTCAGGCTCAAACGGTCGATCCATGCACAGACGTTGGATCTGCGTCAGGTCCTGTACCAAACGCGTCGCGTCGATGAGCAACGTCGCATCATCTTCACTCAAGAGGTCCCGGTCGCGGAGCCGTTCGAACACGACCGCAGTGGAGGGATGCAAGATGTCGGGCGCCTCGTTCGCATGCGCCAACTGCAAGAACTGCGCGATGAACTCAAGATCCACCAGCCCGCCGCGCACCTGCTTCAGATCCCACAGGCCTTGCGCCGCCTTCGCCTGCGCTATGCGCTCGCGCATCTCACGCACATCCGCGCTCAAGCGCGCGCAATCACGTGGCATCGTTAGCACATCACGGATCGCGTCGTTCAGCGCTTCACGCAAACCCGGTGGCCCCGAGATCACGCGCGCGCGCGTCAAAGCCAGATGCTCCCAGGTCCAGGCGTCCTGCGTCTGGTAGCGCAAGAAGCCTGAAAACTGCGTGGCAAGCGGCCCCTTCTGCCCGGAGGGACGCAGCCGCATGTCAACCTCGTACAGCATGCCTTCGGCGGTCGGCGCCTGCAGGCTGTTCAACAGCCGTTGCGTCAAACGCGTGAAGTACTGCGTGGGAGAGAGCGGCTTGGCGCCATCGGTTTCGACCGCGCCGGGCGCAAACCTGTAGACCAGGATCAGATCGAGATCGGACGACGCCGTCATCTCCATGCCACCCAGTTTGCCCATGGCGATCACGGCGGCCTCACCTTGCGGCACCTGGCCGTGACGCTCACGCAGCTCAACGTCCATCGCATCCGCCAAGGCGCCGATCAGGCGCTCGGCAAGACGTGCATACGCAAAGCCCGCACGGCGCGCATCGATCGCACCCGACAACAGACGCACGCCGATCAAAAACGCCTGCTCGTTGCCGATCACCCGCACCCGATCGAGCAGGTCTTGCGGATCCTGCGCCTGCGCCACCTCGCGCTCGATGAAGCCGGCGCATTCTTCGTCACTGGGCAGATCGCCGAAGAAACCCGGATCCAACACCGCGTCCAGCAGTCGACGGCGGCGCCCCAGAATGCGCGCAAGCCGCGGGGCCGTCCCCACGATGTCTGCGACCAGACGCAACAAGTGCGGGTTGGCCTGAAGCAACGCGAAGAGCTGCACCCCCGTCGGCAGCAGCCCGAGAAACCGGTCAAAGCCGTACACCGCTTGGGTCGGATCGGCCGTCTGCGAAAACGCTTCGATCAGCGCCGGCTGCATCACGGTCAATCGCTCACGCGCAAGCGCCGAACGCACGGCCGCATGGCGTCCATGATGCCAACCACGTACTGTCTCGATCACGCGTTCGGGCGCTGTAAACCCCATGCGCCGCAGCGCCTCAACCGTATCGGGATCATCGGTCTCGCCCGCGAAAACCAGGCTCGCATCGGGCCCGCTCAGCACAGGATCGTTCTCAAACAGCGCCACGTAATGCGCTTGGACACGTTCCAAATGCCCGCGCAGGATCGCCGAAAACTCTGCCAGAGTTTCAAAGCCGGAGAACCTTGCAAGGCTCGTCAGCTTCGGCTCATCGCGCGGCAACGTTTGCGTTTGTTCATCGCCGACCATTTGCAGGCGGTGCTCTACATGCCGCAAAAATTGGTAACTCGCACAAAGCTCATCGCGCACATGCGGTGCGATCCATCCCTTCGCGACCAGCGCCTCCAGCGCACCAAGCGTGGTCGGCGCGCGCAGCGAAGGCTGACGTCCACCCGCGATCAACTGCTGGGTCTGCACGAAGAACTCAACTTCGCGAATGCCACCACGACCAAGCTTGATGTTGTGGCCTGCGACCGCAACGGCCCCGAAGCCACGCACCGCGTGGATCTGCCGCTTCATGGCGTGGATGTCAGAGATCGCGGCGAAATCTAGATGCCGACGCCAGATGAACGGTGCCAGCTCTTCCAACAACTGCTCGCCACGCGCGACATCGCCTGCGATCACCCGCGCTTTGATCAGCGCCGCGCGCTCCCAGTTCTGCCCAAAACTCTCGTAGTAGATGAGGGCCGCGGCCGTCGAGAGCGCCATTTGCGTCGCCCCCGGATCGGGCCGCAACCGCAAATCGGTGCGGAACACGTAGCCATCGCCTGTGCGCTCCTGCATCAGCCGCACCAGATCACGGGTGATCCGCACAAAGAAGCGCTGCTTTTCGAGTCCCGGTTTAAGCGTTTGCAGGTCGGCGTCGTAAAAAACGATCAGGTCGATGTCGCTTGAGAAATTCAGTTCGCGCGCGCCATGTTTGCCCATGGCCAGCACGATGAAGCCGGCGCCTGGTTGCGCTTCTTCGACCAGGTCCCCTTTCTCGCGCGCACGCCGCAGTAGGAACGCGACCGCCGCGCTGACCGCTGCATCCGCGCACGCGCTCAGCACCCGCGTGACCTCCATCACCGGCCACACCCGCCCCAGATCGCAAAGCGCAATCAGCGCCACCATGTTGGCCTTGAACCGGCGTAAACGGCCCATCGCTTCATCAAGCGTCTGCGCCTGCGCCATCTCATCGTGCAGCTGAGCGGTGAGGCGATCTGCCGTCACCTCGGGCGGCGATGTCATGCAGGTTCGCAAACAAGCGCGCTCGCGCACGAACAGGCCCGCGAGATAAGGCGAATGGCTCGCGACCGCCGCAAGAAACCGCAACGTCGGCGCCGCCGCAAGAGGATCATCCGGCCCGAGATTCGCGCCAAAAGCCTCGCGGAATCGCACCATGGCGTCCGCATCGCCCGCCGGCAAAGACGGATCAAGTTGTTCAAGAAGCGGGGGTGAGGACATCGCGCTTATGCCGTTGGCCGGGTTCAGCTTCGAGTGAAGCACGTTCCATCGGGGCGCGCGATGCCGTGGCGTCCCGCGTCGGCCGGTCGCCGCCCTCAACCGCGGCTTGACCTTTCGGGACAGCACGCCATGCGGTCGCAGCGCCGCCGGACGTCAAAGATGCGCGCGCAGCCTCCACCGGCGCGCGCCCGTCCCGCGACGATGCCCGGCCCGATGCCGATCCTGATGTAGGCAATCCAGCCTCAGCGCCACCGCCGGGCCCAGCGACCGGAAGCGCCAACGTCACTTTCAAGCCAGGCTCATGATCACTCAACGTCACCGAACCGGCATGCAATCGCGCAATCGCTGCGACCAGGCTCAGCCCCAGCCCGCTCCCCGCCTGCGACCGGCTGGCATCGAGTCGCACGAACCGCTTTAGCACACGCTCACGATCTGCCGCTGGGATCCCCGGTCCCCGATCGCCAAGCGCGATCAGAACCGACCCGCCCCCGCCGCTTCAGCGACAAAACGATGTCAGGCCCGGCCTCCGCGCGCACCGTATCCCCCGGGCGCGCTGCGGTTTGCGGCGGCGATTCTCCCGGGTCACGCGGCGCGTATTTGATCGCATTCTCGAACAAATTTACGAGCGCCTGCGCCACCAGTTCGCGGCTCACCTTTGCGATCGATGGCCGCTCCACCTCAAGTGCCAACGTCAGCCCGGCCTCATCAAGCGCCGGCTCGAACAGCTCAGCCACATCTTCAACGAGCGTACTCAGATCAACGGGCTGCATCTGCTCGCCCACCGCGCCAGACTCAAAACGAGCAATGGCCAAAAGCGCGTTGAACGTTCGAATTAGATCATCCGCTTCATCAATAACGCGCTCAAGCGCTGCCCGGTGGTGCCCTTCGGCCTGCTCGCCCCGCAGCGCATCTTCAGCACGGTTTCGCAACCGATTGAGCGGCGTCTTGAGATCGTGCGCGATGTTGTCAGACACCTCGCGCATCCCCGCCATCAACTCCCCGATCCGATCGAGCATCACGTTCAGGTTCGCGGACAAACGGTCTAGTTCATCCTGCGATCCGTTACACGGCAGCCTCCGCTCCCATTCGCCCGCCATGATCGCGCGGCTCGCAACCGTGATCCGATCGATGCGCCGCAAGATCGTCCGCGCGATCCACAGGCCGGCCAACAGACCGACGAACGTCAGCGCGATCAGTCCCGCCATCACATGAACACGCACGGCCCGCGCGTAGTGGCGTTGATCCTCGATGTCGCGGCCAACCAGCAGCTTCAAGTCCGGGCCAAGCGCAAACGGAATGCCGACCGCGAGACGCTGCTCGCGCTGCGGGCCTACCACGCTGTCGTACACAAACGTCGAACCGCGCGGCCTCGTTGCTAATTCGGGCGGCAAACGCGACAGATTGCCGACATCACGCCCGCGAGCACCGGTCGACAGATAGTACAACGTCGGCCCCGGCCGTGCCGTGCGCTCAGCGATCGCCTGCCGCAACGCGATGATCCCGCCGGCGCTGTAGACATCGCGCAAACTCGCCGCCTCGCCTTCGATCATCGCCAGCACTTGGCGTGTCAAAAGGTCGTTCGACCGCCACATGATGTAGCCGCCGATCAGCATCGCCGCGACGACGAACAACGCCACGACGCCGAACGCCAAGCGAAACGCCGATGATTGCAGCAGCTTACTCAACGCTATCCCTGATCACGTAACCGGCCCCGCGCACGGTGTGCAGCAACGTCGTATCGAAGCCCTTGTCGATCTTCCCGCGTAACCGCGAGATGTGCACATCGATCACGTTCGTCTGCGGATCGAAATGATAGTCCCACACGTGTTCGAGCAGCATCGTGCGCGTCACCACCTGTCCCGCGTTACGCATGAGATATTCAAGCAGGCGAAATTCGCGCGGCTGCAGCACGATCGACTGGCCGGCCCGCGTCACCTTATGGGAAAGCCGATCGAGCACCAGATCACCGACGGTGTAGCGCGTCTCCTGCTCTTCCGGCGTCTGGCGCCGCGCCAGCGCCTCGATGCGGGCGAGCAGTTCAGTGAACGCGTAGGGCTTCGTGAGGTAGTCATCACCACCTGCGCGCAAACCTTCCACTCGGTCATCCACCGCGCCCAACGCCGACAAAATCAGCACCGGCGTATGGTCGCCAGCCGCGCGCATCGCCTGCACGATCGGCAGCCCCTGCAGCTTGGGCAACATCCGGTCGATCACGATCACGTCGTAATCGCCGCTGAGCGCCAGTTCCAAACCCTGGTCGCCGTCATGCGCCAGGTCCGCGGTATGACCGCTCTCGCGCAACGACTTTTGAATGTACTGCGCGACCTCGCGCTCATCTTCGATAACCAAAACACGCATCGATCGCAGTCTGCCTCAAATCGGAAAATGCTGAACCGTAAACGGCAACGGCGCGATCCTAAGGACCGCGCCGCCACCCCTCAAGTTTCAAAGCGCAAACATCACATGCGCTTTCGAGCGTCGGACCCCGTCCGATCAGCCCTTGTCGAACGTGAGCGCCACGAACCGGGTCTGGTTGCCCGAGCGCACGCGCAGCAGCACCGCACCGCGGCCGGCATCTTTAACGCTCTTGATGCCTTTGCGCACATCGCTTGCCGTGCGCACGTCAACATCACCAACACGCAAGATCACGTCGCCCTTCTTCAACCCCTTCGCAGCCGCGTTGGAGTTGGGGTCGACGGCGGTGACCTCAACGCCGGTGCCAGCAGCACCGTTAGAGCCAACCGGCGCAAGCGTCAGACCCAGTTGGTCGATCTGCGTGGTGACGGGCTCGTTGCGCTGGATGGCCGCCAACTGACGTGCGTTGGTCGGGAACGTGCCAAGCCGCACATCGATCGTCCGGAACCCGCCGTTGCGCCAGACCCGCACCTGCACGGTTGAGCGTGGCGGCAGGTCAGCGATCTTCCGAGCCAGATCACGGCTGTCCTTGATCGGGCTATCGTTGACAGCAACGATCGCATCACCGGCGCGAAGACCGCTCGCTGCGGCAGGACCGCCCGGGGTCAGATCGCTTACGACCGCACCTGCAGCCTTTTGGAGACCCAGCGAAGCGGCCAGCGCATCATCCACATTCTGGATGCGCACACCAAGCCAACCACGCTTGACCGAACCGCTCTGGCGCAGTTGACGGATCACAGAGGCGGCCGTCGCTGCGGGCACCGCGAACGCGATCCCCACGTTGCCACCTGAGGGCGAGTAAATGGCGGTGTTCACGCCGATCACCTCACCTTTAAGGTTGAAGGTCGGCCCGCCCGAGTTGCCGCGGTTCACCGCCGCATCGATCTGGATGAAGTTGTAAGGACCAGAGCCGATATCTCGTGCCAGCGCCGACACGATACCGACCGTCACGGTTCCACCCAGGCCGAACGGGTTCCCCACGGCCAGTGCCCAATCACCGGCGCGCACGCGATCTTCAGAGAACTTCACAAAGGGGAAGGAGCGGTTTTCCTTCACCTTCAAAAGCGCGATGTCGGTGCGCGGGTCAGCCCCGATCAGCACCGCTTCCAGTTTTTCGCGGCCATCTTGGCTGACCATGATCTTGCCAGCGCGCGCGATCACATGATTGTTCGTCACAACGTAGCCGTCGGCCGACACGAAGAAGCCTGAACCCTGCGCCATCGAGGGACGCGGTCGTGACGGGCGGCGATTGCCGAAGTTGCGCGGCAGGTTGCGGAAAAAATCGGGCAGGTTCGGCGCACCCTGGCGGTTGCTCGTGGTACGGCGCTTACGCCCGCTCACATGGATCGAAACCACCGCCGGCTTCACCTGATCGACCAGGTCGGCAAACGAGATCGGCGCCGGGCCGTAAGGCGTTTGCACCGTGCCGCGCTGGACCTCTTGGGCGCTGGCTGTAACAGGCGCCAGCATCATGCCGGCGGCAACCATGGCCCCGGCTCCCAAAACGACTGCGCCACGGGAAAGGCCGTTCAGCGCCGAACGCGAGCGAGCGGCAGCGTGCGTCGGCTGGGGTGCGCTAGCATGCACCCCTTTCAGTGTCAGAGACATAGCGGTATCCTTGTTCTTGCATCTATCGTCCGTGGACGCTGTCAAGCATCTAGCGAACGCTGCCTTACGGCGGCCTTTCTAGCCGCTTAAAACTTGGTAATATCTCGGGGCGAGGGCTTCGCGGGTCAGGCGACCTGTGCGAGGTTGCAAGCAATAATTTTCATCACTTGGGCGCGCGCGATGCCGGCTATCTCACCGCTTTCAGGCTCAGTAAGCGTCAGCGCAAGGCGCGGCGCGTCTCCAGAAATGCAGCGAGGCTCGTCGAATTCCATGGTGCAGCGCGGTCTCGGCGTAGCCACCCTGGCCGTCGGTTTCATCGTCGCGGCCCCAGCCTATGGCGCCGGTCCCGCTGCGCCCGCGACCGCCCAACAGTTACCTAGCCCCGTCACACCGGTTGCCGTATTCGGCCGCGACCAGCGCGCGCTGACGCCGGGCCGTTACCGCCACCTCGCCGGCAGCCTTGGCCTGCTCTTCAACAACGGCTCACGCACCGCCTGCAGCGCTTTTTGCGTCGGCAGCGACACCATCGCGACAGCGGCCCACTGCCTGTTCCCGGTTGATGGTCGGCGCGCCCCGCCCCTCAAAGGCTTCTGGTTCGCCCGCCGTTACGAGCGCAACCGTGAGGTCACCCGCATCGCCGGTTGGCGCACGGGAAGCGCGTCGCAATTCGTTATGGCGGGCTCCATGCGACTCAACATCCGCCCCCCCATCGACGCCACCCGCGACTGGGCGTTCGTTCGGCTGGAACGTCCTGTCTGCCGCGGCCGCGCTTTCCGGGTTCGCTCGCTCAAGCCGCGTACGCTGATCAAAGCGGCCCGCGCCAAACGCATTTTCCAACTCGCCTACCACCGCGATTTCGCGAATTGGCGTTTGGCCTACTCCAAACCCTGCCGCGTCTCCCGGAACTTCCGCGGCGCGTCATGGAGCACCATCGCCCGGGACTTTTCGAACGCCCGCGACCTCATTCTCCACATGTGCGATACCGGCGCGGCCTCATCAGGTTCGCCCATCCTCATGGACACACCGAACGGCCCTGTTGTGATCGGCATCAACGTCGGGACCTACGTGCAGTCAAAGGTTCTCATGCAAAACGGCCGCGTCACGAAGCGCTACAAGGCGGACTCGGTCGCCAACACGGGCGTGAACGCCAGGGCGTTCGCCGATCAGCTCTACGCCTTCCGCAGTGCGCGCATTATCGAAACCGACCGCAACATGCGCCTGTTGCAGATCGCCTTACAACGTCGTGGGCTCTACCTCGAAGCGATCGATGGTCTTTATGGCCCCGCCACGAACGCGGCCATCCGTGCTTACGAGCGTCGGTTGGGCCAACCTCAAACAGGTCTGGCCACCATCAAGCTCCTTCGACAGCTCGGCGTCCAGAGCCCGCGCGCCTACGGCTCGCGCTCCTCCCAACGGACCGGGTTCGACTGATTGGCACCGCGTTGCCAGCGCGGTGCGGCTTAAGGCCTCGGCAACGCCCGACGCTCAACCTTTTCCATCTTCCAACGTGGTGACCACGGCCGCGCTCTGCTCAAGCGTGCGATGGACCGGACACTTATCCGCAATCTCCAGCAGTTTGCTGCGCATCTCATCGCTCACATGGCCGCCCAAGCGGATCGTCCGCTCAAACCGATCGATTCGCCCCTCGTGCCCTTCCCCACAATCGGCACAGTCCTGGGCATGCACCTTCGCATGCTTGACATCGACCACCACCGGCTCCAGGTCCAACCCTTTGCGCGCCGCATACATCCGCAACGTCATGCTGGTGCACGCGCCAAGTCCCATGCTCAGCAGGTCGTACGGCGTGGGCCCCGTGTCATCACCACCATAGCTGCGCGGCTCATCCGCCAACACCGTATGCGCGCCAACCCGCATGCGCTGCTGGAATTGCCCCGCGCCGGTTTCTTCAACCCGCACGACCCCGTCCGGCAACCCGGCCCCGGCCCCGGCCTCAGGATGATCACCCGCCGTTGCTCCAGCACCAGCGCTTTGCGCCTCTTCGCCGTCCTGACGTCCAATCCAGGCCGCGATCACATCGGCGGCATAGATCGCATCAACCCGCTTTGAGAGCAGGTGATCGGCACCATCCAGAGACACGAAACTCTTGGGATGTTTGGCCGCGCGGAAAATCGCCGTCGCATTGTCGATGCCAACGGTCTGATCCTGCGGTGCATGCATCACCAAAAGCGCTTTCCGCATCGTCGCGATCCGTTCCGCAAGACGCTGCTTCTCCACGTCTTCGACAAACTGCCGCTTGATCGTGAACGGCCGCCCCGCGAGCTTCACCTCTGCGACGCCCTCGTTGCGAATCGCCTCAATCGAAGTCCCGAAGTTGTGCAGCACATGATCGACCTGCCCCGGTGCGCCGATCGTCGCGACCGCTCCGACCTCCGGGACATCGCCCGCCGCCGCCAGCACCGCTGCGCCGCCAAGGCTGTGGCCCACCAGCAGCCGCGGCGCTTCCCAAGTCTTGCGCAGGTAGGCAACCGCATGCAGCAGGTCTTGCACGTTGGACGAGAAGTTCGTGTTGGCGAACTCGCCCTCACTGGCACCAAGTCCGGTGAAGTCAAACCGCAGCACCGCGATCCCCCGCTCCGCCAAGGTGCTGGCAATGCGCGAGGCCGCGAAAATATCCTTCGAACACGTGAAGCAGTGGGCGAACAGACTGAACGCGCGTGGTTTGCCTTCAGGCAGGTCCAACCGCGCCGCCAGCGTTTGGCCATCAGCACCCTTGAATTCAACTTTCTGGGATCGCGCCATAACCGGGCTCCTTGTCAAGCATCGACAACGTCAAACGCAGGGATCAAGCAACCGGCTGCCAAGCGCCGAACGATTACGGGTCGCGGTCGTGGCGCACACGTTCGCGATCGGCCCCACCGGCAGCGCCGCCCTCATCCATGAGCTGCTCAAGCTTTGCCCGCTCAGCCTCACTGAGCGGTTTGCGTGGCCCGGCCGCCGCCGTCGCGGGTTGCCGCATCACCTGCATCCAACCCAGATAGAGGGCGCCCACCAAAACCAAAAGAGGGGCAAGCCATAACGCTATCGTGTGCAGAGCAAATGGCGGGCGCAGCAGCACGAATTCGCCATAACGTTCAACGATCCACGCCACCACCTCTTCATCGCTATCGCCCTTCTTCAGGCGATCGCGAACGTGAAAGCGCAAATCCTTAGCCAGCGGCGCATCGCTCTCATCGATGGATTGGTTCTGGCACACGACGCAGCGCAGACCGGTTGAAATGTCCCGTGCGCGCTTTTCCAACGCCGCGTCCTTGAGCACCTCATCGGGCCCAACGGCCATGCCCGATGTCGCCAGGCTCAAGGCGCCAGCAACCAACAAAAGCCCGGCGACCACGACCGTCCAGATGCCGGTGCAAAGCGTCCGCGACGATGGCCACAATGATGCCCGGCAAGAGCCCATACCAGCGCCCCTCAAGACGCCGCGGACGGCGCCACCGGCGCGGTCGCGACATCGCGGGTCACACGGCGCGGCGCACCCACACGCAACCGCCGATCGCTGAGCGACAACAGACCGCCCAAGAACATCAACAGCGTCCCGAGCCAGATCAGCCGCACCAGCGGATTGAAATACAGCCGCACCGCATACGAGCCGTCTTTCAGCCTGTTGCCCAAAATCCCGTAGAGATCTCCCCGCCAGGACGCATGGATGCCGGCCTCGGTGGTGCGCTGGCGCGGCGCTGTATAAAGCCGCTTCGACGGCACGATCTCGGCCACCTGCACGCCGCCCCGAAAGACGATCGCGCGCGCGAACTCTTCGGAATAGTTCGGCCCAGGCCGAACCTCAGCGCCCTTAAACTCCACTGTATAGCCAGCGATCTGCGCTTTATCACCCGGGTTCATGCGCTGCACGATCTCGGTCTGGTAGGCCGTCATCGCGACGATCCCGACCACCATCACGCCGACGCCCGCGTGCGCGACCACCGTCCCATAGGCCGAACGCGGCAGATTGCGCGCACGCCGCAAGCTCTCGGCGAACGGCGCCTTGAAGAGCTTCACCCGAAACCCCCAGTCCGCCATCGCCCCGGCGATCACCCAGACGCCGAGCCCAAGCCCGAGCGGCGCGAGCCACGGCCCGCGATAAAGCATCGCGTACGCGCCCAACGTCACCAACAGGCAAAGTGCAGCCACCCACCAAAGCCGCTCCGCCGCAGCTGCCAGATCACCGCGTTTCCACGCGAGTGCAGGTCCGAACGGCAGCGCCAACAGCAACGGTACCATCAGCGGGCCGAACGTCAGATTGAAGTACGGCGGCCCCACCGAGATCTTCGCGCCCGAAACCGCTTCCAGCGCCAGCGGGTAGAGCGTACCGATCAGCACGGTCGCGCATGACGTCGTCAGCAGGATGTTGTTCAGCACCAGCCCGCCTTCGCGGCTGATCGGGGCGAACAGGCCGCCCTGACGCAACTCCTGTGCCCGCCACGCGTAGAGCGCCAACCCACCACCGGTGAAGAACACCATGATCGCCAAAATGAAGACGCCGCGTTCGGGATCAACCGCAAACGCATGCACCGATGACAGCACGCCAGAGCGCACCAGAAACGTCCCCATCAAGCTCAAGGAGAACGTCACGATCGCGAGCAGGATGGTCCAAACGCTCAGCGCTTCGCGCTTTTCCATCACGATCGCGGAATGCAGCAGGGCCGTTCCCGCCAACCACGGCATGAACGAGGCGTTCTCGACCGGGTCCCAGAACCACCAGCCGCCCCAACCCAATTCGTAATAGGCCCACCACGATCCCATGGCGATGCCGATCGTCAGGCACATCCATGCCAGCAAAGTCCACGGACGCACCCAGCGCGCCCACGCCGCATCGACCCTGCCCTCGATCAGGGCCGCAACCGCAAACGAGAAGGCCATCGAGAACCCGACGTAGCCCGCGTACAAAAACGGCGGGTGAAACGCCAAGGCGGGATCCTGCAGGATCGGGTTCAGGCCCTTCCCGTCGAGCGGGACTTCGGGAAGGCGTTCGAACGGGTTCGATGTGAAAATGATGAACGCCAAGAACGCGACGCCAATCAGCCCTTGCACGCCGAGCACGGCCGCCCGCAGGCGATCGGGCAAATTGTTGCCGAACGCAGCCACCGCCGCGCCGAACAACGCGACCGTCAACACCCACAAGAGCATCGAGCCCTCGTGGTTTCCCCATACGCCCGACACTTTGTAGAGCATCGGCTTTGCGGAATGCGAATTCAGCCAGACGTTCTTGACCGAAAAATCCGACGTCACATACGCGTAGGTCAACGCGGCGAACGACACCGCGAGCAGCCCGCACTGAACCAGTGCCGCCGACCGCGTCGCCGCGACCAATCCCACATCGTTGCGCGCCAACCCCAACGCCGGCAAACCAACCTGCGCCAGCGCCACCACGAACGCCAGCATCAGCGCAAAATGGCCAAGCTCAACCGTCATTGAGATCCCTGCCCCGGCGGCCCACCCTTCCAAACGCCCTTTTTCTTCAGAGCGTCAGCAACTTCAGGCGGCATGTAATTTTCATCGTGTTTCGCCAGCACGTTGTCGGCCAGGAAGCGTCCATCGGGCAGCAATTTCCCGTCCGTCACCACGCCCTGTCCCTCACGAAACAGGTCAGGCAACTCGCCCTGGTAAGCGACCTTGATCGTCTTGATGCTGTCGGTCACCGCGAAGAAGACCTTCAAACCCTCATCGCGCTTGACGCTGCCTTGGGCCACCAAGCCACCCAACCGAAACCGCACGCCAGGTTTGATGTTCTTTTCTGCTACATCGCTCGGCGTATGAAAGAACACGATCTCGCTGCGCAGGGCGACCGCCACCAACACGATCGCCAGCGCCAACACGCCAACGGCCGTCCCGATCAGCACACCGCGTCGCTGTTTCCGCGTCATGCGCGTCTATCCTCCGGCCGGCGCTTTGGCCGGTTTGCCCAAGCCCAAATCGCGTGCGAACGCGGTCAGGCGAGCCAGTTTGGTCTCATCGTCGGCGAACCGCTTGCGAGCACGCGCCAACGCGGCCTGCGCTTCGCCCGACTTCTTCAACACAACATACGCTCGGATCAGCTTCTGCCAATCCGCCAGATCGCCACCCTCGCGGCGCAGCCGGTCGGCAAGCCCGGCAACCATCGCGTTGATCATCGCGGCACGTGCTTTCGGCGTCATGGTGCGGGCCGCATCGACATCTTCAGCGGTCGGGCCCCGTTGCGGACCACCCGCCGGCGCAGAACCCGGGGTCGGCGCGCGCGCCTGCGTTGATGAGGGCGCTGCACTTGCTGCCCGCAACCGAGCCAACTGACGCTTCACCGGCGCGAGCCAAGCTGCGTTTTCAGGCGCACCTGCGACAAGCGCTTCATAACCGGCGATCGCTTTCGCCCGCTGCCCCCGCTGTTCTGCTGCAACGGCCAGCCAGAAGCGCGCCCGCATATGTTTCGGCTCAGCCTTGGCGATCCGCTCAAACGCGGCCATCACCTCATCGGAGACGCGCCCGCCAGCCCCCAAGACGCGCGCCTCAGCCCAAGCT
This sequence comes from Pseudomonadota bacterium, assembly GCA_038522635.1. Classification (GTDB taxonomy): domain Bacteria; phylum Pseudomonadota; class Alphaproteobacteria; order Rhizobiales; family Hyphomicrobiaceae; genus JBCBJZ01. The sequence goes on from JBCBJZ010000034.1 coordinate 13,867, forward strand.
GACAAACGCGGCGGCGTCTCGCCCTTCAGCGCCATCAAACGCTTGTACGCGCTCGCCGCATCCGCAAAGCGACGCAGGCGCATGTAAATCGGCGCGATCACCGCCCACCCCCGCGCGTCATCCGGGTTCGCCCGCAGCCGCGCTTCCACGCGCGCGATCATCGATTGGATGGAAGGTTGTCCAGGCCCCGCTTGGCGGATCGGCTGACGCGTGTCACGCGCGGCCAGCGGCGCGTCGGCTTGAAAGGGCGATCCGAAACCCGCGTACAATCCGATTGAGGCCAGAGGCACGCCGACCAAGAGCGCCATCGCTGTCGTTCGGCTTAACGCCTGCCCGGCCTGATCTGCGGCTGCGCCCTCCCGCAAGCCATCGCTGACGGCCGGTCCAGACCCGTTGCCAGACGTTGCGCCCGCGCCTTCCGCTACACTTAGAAGCCGCCGCGCGATTTCCACCCGCGCCGCTTCCGCTTCCTGCGCGCTCAACAGGCCCGACGCCACATCGCGTTCGACTTCCGCAAGTTGGTCCTTGTAAACGGCAACATCGGCGGCCGACGCGTCTCGCGTCGCACGGGCCCGCACCAACGGACGCACCAGCGCCACCAGCGCCAGCGCCGTCATCACCGCAAAGCCGATCCAGAGCATCATGGGCGCAGTTTCGTCTCACGCTCGCGGGCCCGACGCGCCACCATGCGCACGCCTTCTGCCGTTCCCTGACATAAGCGCGCAGCACAAACCCGGCAAGCGCACCACCGTCGCGCGCTACCGCCGCACCGTCACCTGTCGTCGGCACCAGCCACGCACTTAGCGGTCACACAAGCACCCACGCGGTCAGACCCACGCAAATTGAAAAGCGTCAGGTGACTTTCCGCCACGTCCCATCGGGGTTGCGGCAAGCCGTGCCGCGCATCGTCTGCGGTCGACCATCGATGAAAATGCGATGCGTGTAGACGCGGCAATAAGAACCACGGCTGCGGTAAGGCCGGTCCGGGATCACCTCCCCGTAACGCCCACTATCGCGGTTACGCCACGGGATCGCCACGCCCGATCCGCCGCGCTCGAGGGCATCAAACTCCGCACGCTGCGCCAACTGCCGATCACGCTCGTCCAGCGACCGCCCGATCTCGCTGCCCACGATGCCGCCAACCACCGCACCGATGGCCGTCGCTGCGACGCGCCCGCGGCCGCGGCCCACCGAGTTGCCGATCAAGCCCCCGGTTATGGCGCCGATCGCAAGGCCAGCGTCAGACTTGTTCGGTCCTGATTGAGAGCAACCTGCCAGCCCCAAGGCGAGCGCAAGGCCCAGGCCCACAAACAGTGATCGATGCATCTTTGACGTCCTTATCGTTCTCCCGACCTTGCTGTGATGATTGCCGATTGGGGTAAAAATCCGCTCAAACCGTGACGGCGCACAAACCGTGGTTCGCGTGCCACAGCTGCCCGTTTCAGCCAGCGCACCGAACCATCTTAGGCCCACGGCAGCGGCTCAAACCGCAGGCAAATCCAGCTGCACGCGCAACCCACCCAGCTTTGAACGATCGAGCGTCAGCGATCCTCGATAGGACTGCACCAAATCGTTCACGATCGACAAGCCAAGCCCCGTACCGGGCACCGTCTCATCGAGGCGTTTGCCCCGCGCGATCGCCTGCTCGCATTGTTCGGCAGTCAGCCCCGGACCATCATCTTCAACACAAATCGCCAGCCGCCGTTTGGTTCGGTCCTGCGGATCAGAGCGCACACTCAGGCTCACGCTCACCTGGCTCTTGGCCCACTTCCCGCCGTTTTCCATCAGGTTACCGAGCATCTCCTCGATGTCCTGCTTCTCGCCCTGGAATTTTGCGCCCGCTTCAACCTCGCTGGTGTACGTCACGCCGCGCGCTTCGTTGATCCGTCCGAGCGCGCGCATCAGGCCATCCACCACCGGCTCAACCGGCGTCACGCGCCCGATCACGCCGACCCGCGCCGCCATCCTTGCCCGATCAAGATAAAGTGAGATCTGATCGCCCATAACGCGGGCCTGCCCTGCGACGCGCTGCGCGAACGTGTCAGCGGGGTTGTCGTTCGCTTCGTTCGTGATCACCGCCAGCGGCGTCTTCAGCGCATGCGCCAGGTTCCCGACCTGCGTGCGCGCCCGATCGATGATCTCCTGGTTCGCGGTGATCAGCGCGTTCATCTCAACCTGCAACGGCTTAATCTCGGATGGGAGTTCCCCCTCCAGTTTCTCCGCTTCGCCTGACCGGATCGCGGCCAGGCCGTTCTCGATGTTGCGCAGCGGCAGCAGACCAAACCGCACCTGGAACAACGTCACAGCAAGCAGCCCTGCGCCCGCGAGCGCCAACGCGATCAACAGCCGGTTGCGAAACTGCGCGACCCGTTCGTTCACCTCCCACATCGGTCCAGCGACCGCGAACGAATACGCCCGCGTCCCTTGAGGCCCTTTGAACTGATGGATCGCCTCGGTAACCCGCAACTGCTTTTCACCCACCGGCGCGTTGAGCGTTGCCCAGAGGCGGTTGTTACGGTCAGGCACCGCTTCAACAGCGCTTGGCAACGCGAGCTGTTCGCTCGCCAGCGAGTTGGAAATCATGCGCTTGCCAGCGCGCCCATCGAGCGGCTGGATCTGCCAATACCACCCTGAGTGGCTGATCTCGAAAAAGGGCTCGCCCGTTGGCTCAGGCCGCCCGGGCACCTGCCCGCCCTCTTCAAGGCTGTTGGCGACGATCACCGTCAGGATGAAGCCAAGCCGCTTATCAAAGCTCGCTTGCGCGTCGGCCCGGTAAAGCGCGCTCACCACCAGCGCCGCGATCGGCAGCACCAGCAAGGCCCAACCGGCCGCCGTCATAAACAGCCGAAAGGCGAGCGAATTAACCTTCATGCCCGTCCGCGGAAAGCCGATAACCAAGACCGCGGATGGTGATGATCATGTCGCCGGGGATCTTCTTGCGCAGGCGACCGATGAACACCTCGATGGTGTTTGAATCCCGATCGAAATCCTGCTCGTAAAGGTGCTCGACCAGTTCACTGCGCGACACCACCCGCTCGTTGTGATGCATCATATAGGCGAGCAAACGGTACTCATGCGAGGTCAGTTTGACCGTCTGCCCATCCACACTGACCCGCGCGGTCTTGGTATCAAGCCGCAGCGGCCCAACCTCGATCTCGCTTTTCGCGTGCCCTGCAGAGCGCCGCACCTGCGCCCGTAAACGCGCCAGCAACTCTTCCATATGAAAGGGCTTGGCGAGGTAATCGTCGGCGCCGGCATCCATGCCCTGCACCTTGTCCGACCAACGATCGCGCGCGGTCAGGATCACCACCGGCATATTGCGTTCCGCGCGCCGCCATTGTTCCAGCACGCTGATGCCATCCATCTTCGGCAAGCCGATATCGAGGACCACCACATCGTAGGGCTCGGTTTCGCCAAGGAAGAAGCCCTCTTCGCCGTCCATGGCCGTATCGACCGCATACCCCGCTTCGGTCAGCGCGCTCACCAACTGCCGGTTCAGATCGGGATCATCTTCGACCACAAGTGCGCGCATGGGGCATCCCCTTCTTCGTCATCGTCCTTCGTCCGCGTCTTGGGCCGCCACGTAAGCGGGACGCTCAACGGAATGGCCGCCGCGCATCCACCGTCAGGTTGCGGACACCACCGGAAGTCTCAAAAAACACAAGGCGGTAAATAAACCCGCCCCCGGTATCGCACAACGTAATCTTGACCAAAGCGCCCAGATCCCGCGCGGCCGCCTGCCGACGCACCTCTTTCGCCGACGTCAGCGCTTCCCGTTTCACGATCGGCGCGGCATCGGTCCAATCCGCATAGCAGCGCTCCGCTTTCGCCTGAGCGACAGGGTTCGCCACGAACAGGAGCACGCCTAAGGCCAACCCGATCCCGAGCATCAGCGCTGCGCGCATCATCTTTGTCATTCTCATCATCATGCGTGCGACGTTAAGCAACCCGGGCTGAATAGCCCATGAATGGTGCCCGGGCTGATTAGCCCATGAGTGGTGATGGCAGCCCTCGCCTGACAAAAGGCGCGGCACGCACGAACCTTCGCACGCCCGCGCCACCACCGCTTCACACCATCAGCTTGATCGGCCGACGGTACAACTGCGCGGTCGCCCGCGTGCGCCCGTAGATCGTCACCAACGTCCCGATCACGCCACCTGCAATCTGCACAAGTTGTACAATCTGCTGACCCAACTGCTGGATGAGCGCCTCGGTGATGTTCAAACCGAACAGCGGTCCGATCAAGGGCAGCACGGTTGTGACCGCGGTCAACGTCGCGCCCCAAATCGTCATCGATTCGCCCCACCATTTGGTCTGCGGTTTACTCTTGGACATCGTCTGCGTCTCCTGTTTGCGAGAGGAAGAGTGATGAGGCGCGGTGGCCGAACGCCCTGCCGCGCGCTTATCGTTGCCGGTTCCGTTCTGGCCTTTGGCGGCTTCAGTTTTGGAGGCTTGAGCGTTGCCGGCTTCGCCCTTCGACGCTCGCACCACCGGATGCGCGTCCACTGCCTTCAGCGCGCGCTTCACCGTCTCGTCCATGCGCCACATCCAGCCTTTGCCGAACCGCCAGAAGTGCTTGAGCGTGCGCAACTTCGCGCGGCGCACATCGCCGTAGCGTTCGATCACGCCGCGTTGGTCTGCCGCCGCAACCGCCCGCAGCGTGCGCGGACCGATTTCGCCATCAACGTCAACGTTGCCGAGCGCGCGTTGCAGGAACCGCGCAGCCGGCTTAACGCCCTGCAGCACGGCGGCGTCGAAATGCATCAGCGCCACCCCCTCAGGCAGTTTCGGGCACGACGCCTTCAGCCAATATTCGCGCCAGTAGATCGCCCGCACCGTCGCCATGGAGATCGTGCGCACGCCCTCGCGCAGCGCTTCGAAGGTCTCATCGTTGAGCTTCATCTTCCGGTGCCGCGCCAGATCGTGGATCGTGATCCCGTAATTCGTCGGCCCGCCCTTGTCGTAGGGGTCTTCCGTAAAGCCACCTTCCATGCGCAGCAGGTGGACCATCGCGACATCGAAAAACGCGCGATCGGCCTTGGCATCGCGCCGCTTCGCGCCATCCGGTCGCGCACGTCCCACCCGTGTCGCAACCTGCCCTGAAGCACGCGGCTTCGCCTCCGCCGATGGCCAGCGGTATCCCAGCACGCGCGAGCGGGCGTACCCGCTCACCTTGACCGCGTTCGACTGGTTCCCACCCAGCAGGTAGACCTTGTCGTCGCTCGCATAGAGGTAGAACCCCACATGACCGTGCGCGGGATTGCTGCCCCGCGACAGCACACAGATCGCGCCCACCCGCGGGCTCCTCAGCGCGCGTCCCCACTTCAAATAGGAGCGCGCCATCAGCGAGCCCGACGGCTTCAGCCCCGCGCGTTTCAGACAAGCGCCAACGAAGGCTGCGCACCACGCCCACTCATCGTTATCAACGTAGGCGTGGCCCGCATCGCGGAAGTACCCGACCACCTTCGGGTTATCGCGGGGCCCACGGATCTCGCGCACGCCCTTTTCGCCCCACGCAATGTCCAGCCACTTTGGTTGATGGGTCATAGATCTAACGCTTTCCCCCTAGAGTTCATCCGCTTCAGGTGGAATCGCCTGACGCGAAAGATGAACGGCAAAACAAAAGCTTAGATGTCGGTTCTGCTTCAAGTTGAAGCGAACCGGCTCTAAGGCGCGCGCCATCGTGTGCGCCCGGGCTGTCCGCCCAGGCCGGCATCGACGCCTCACCTGTCTGAAACCTTCGCCTGCCGCGCGCCGCGCCGCCTAAAGCGCGAACGCCGCTTCGCCCGGCGCGCCCCGCCCGTAACTTGGCGCCACTTGAAAGACGCGCACTGTGCCGCTCAGCAGCACAGCCCCATGATCGGCGATCTGCGCATCGCGGGGATAGACGGCCTGCGGTTCAGCGACGTCGAGCGTCCGCAGCAACGCACCGGTCGCATCGCGCAACTCAACCGCATAGCGCTCCTCGCTCTCCCCCAAGGGAACATCCACCTGGTCCCAACGATCGCCGCCCACACGCGTGCGCCTCACCCAGCGCACATCAAGATCGCCTCCACCGCTCTGGCTTACCCGCACATGCACCGGCGACAACGGCCGCAGCCCAAGACCTGTGAACGCATGCTGGGCCTGTCGGTAACTCGCATCACCGATCGCGCGATCGCCCGGCCCGTAACGCCACGTGAACGCCAAGCCGATCTCATCGACCGCCATCTGCACTTGCGCAACCGCTTCATCGAGCAGCACCACCCGCGCACCTGGCGCCACTTCAGGTGCCATCTCGCCTTCGCTGCCGTGCTGGCCGCGCAGCAACCCGCCCAACCGGTAACGGCGCGGCGCGATCAACGCAGCCGTTGAGAACTGCAACACCTCCCACACGCCCGGCGCGCTCTCCAGCGCCAGCGCGTTGGCGCCGTCCAGCACCTGCAGGGCGCTCAGGCTCTCAAGCGTTCCGCCAAACACATCCACTTCAAACGTGTTGGCGCGATCCCAACGGCTGGTCGGCCCCGCCGCAAGCGCCGTCGCCGTCATGCCCATCACCGCCGGCGCTTCGACGAGCCCTTGCAACGCGAACCCGGTCTCTTCAGGTGACCGCAAAAACGCTGCCGTCCCCGGCCACGGCGTTCGGTAAGCCGCCACCCAACCCGCGTGCGGGCTCTCACCACTCACCCCCAACAGGGGCAGATCCAAGAACACGCCTTCGACCGGCGCCGACACCCGCGCACCCGGCACACGCCCCTGACGCTGCGGCGCTAGCGTCGCGCCATACACATCCTGGTCGAGGCTGACGGCTTCGATACGCCGCGGTCCCTCGTCGCTCACCTCAAGCACGCGCATCAGCCGGCGCTGCTCCTGCACCTCCAGCCAAAACGCATCACCGGGCTCGACCGCCAGCCACCGTGGCGACAGGGTAAACGTTGCCCGCTCACGCGCGCTCCAACTTTCAAACAGCCAACTTTCCGCCAAGCTTTGCGCCTGCTCGGGCTCCATCACCAACGGCAGATCGGCAAGGGCCACCCGCCCGCTTGCGCCCACCAGGCGTCGCGCTTCAGCGACTGCGGGTTCGTAGTCCGACCCCGCCCTGACGTAGTTCACCTTCGCCGATGCTGGCAGGGCCGTCTCTTGCGCGCGCACCTGTGAAACCAAAGCGGCCTCAGGCTGCTCTTCCACCAATTCGTCGGGCCGCAGCGTTGCGAACGGATCGCTCAGCGAGCGGTGCTGAAAGCGGATCTGCGCGCCACTTTCGATCGCATCGAAAAAGTGCGCCAGCTCCAACGGCTGTATCGCCTCACGCGCGCTCATCACGCGGTCGATCACAAAGCCCGGCACAGTGCCGTTAAGCGCGCCCGCCTGGTGCGCCTCAAAGCCGTAGTCGTCCAACACCTGCCCGACGCAGTCGCTCAACGGCACCGCCGCCACCCGACCGTTCAGCCAATGACCCAGCCGCCAATTGTCCCCATCACCCCAGACCGCGTTGGTGGGAAAGGCCGGGTAGGGCCGCGCATCCCACGCGTAGACATACATGCGATCGAGATCGACCATGCGCCCGCCATAAACCGACGACAGCGGATTGGCCGCATCGCCGATCGCGCTGTGTGCCGGATCGAAACCCTGATGGATCGCCTGCAGGTAGCGCCGCTGCATCAGGTCATCGCGCGTGCCATCGGAAAAGTAGGGCGTGCGCGATTCCGCACTCTTGGGGTCCACGAAAACATTCGGCTGGTTCGCGCCCTTATCGACCGCTGGACAACCAACTTCCATGAACCAGATCGGCTTGCTCTGCGGCACCCACGCGGTCGTCGTCGCCGCTTCCACCCCACCTGGCCTGTTGCGGTGCGCGTTCTCCCACCACCCCTTGATGTCTTTGAACCGGAACATCCACGGCGCTGCCCCCGCACCATCTGTGATCGGCGTACGCGTCTGCGCGACGCGATCTTCCGGCGATGCGTAATACCAATCATGGCCCTCGCCCGCACGCAGGCGGGACGACAGATAGTCAAGGTCATAAGGCGAGCGCCATCCCTCAAGCCAGTCGGCATGCGCGCGTCCGTCCCGCCAATCGGCCAGCGGCCAGTAGACATCGATCCCCACAGCATCGATCGACGGCGATGCCCATAATGGGTCGAGATGAAAGTAAACATCCCCGCTGCCATCGGCCGGCTGATGCCCGAAATACTCCGACCAATCGGCGGCATACGTGATCTTCGTCTGCGCGCCCAACACCGCCCGCACGTCATCGGCAAGCTGCATCAAAGCGGTCACGAACGGGTACGCGCCTGGCCCTGCACGCACCTGCGACAGCCCGCGCAATTCTGAACCAAGCGCGAACGCATCCACGCCGCCTGCCGCCTTGCATAGGTGCGCATAGTGCAGCACCATCCGCCGCAACGACCACTCCTGCGGCCCGGCATAGAGCACCGTCTCACCGACGATTGAAAAGTCAGAAACCTGCGCAACGCCAACGAAGGCCGCAACCTCATTCGCCGCTGCCGCCGTCTGATCGACGCTTCCTGCCAACCCCGGTGCTGTCGACAACGTGATCCGCCCACGCCACGGATAGGCCGCCTGGCTCGCCGCCCCATAGGGATCGGGCAGCACGTTATCCGCCGGCACATCCATCAGGATAAACGGCATGAACGTGACCGCGATACCACGCGCGGCCATGTCCTTGATCGCAGCCACAACGGTCTGATCGGACGGCGTCCCGCCATAGGCTGCCCGCCCATCGGCCGTCCGGCTCACCAACCGCGCCTGCCCCCGCGCCAACCCTGCAACGCCCCATGTCAGCGGCTGCGTCGCCTTTGCATCAAGCTCCACGCCAGGCCGCAACCGGCACTGCCCTGCCCGCAAATCATCACCGAACCAACTCACCGTCAGCGACGCGGTCTTCGCGCGTGGCAGCGCCTCCTCCAACTGATCGAGCGCCACCGTCCAATCCGTGCCCGCCCCCAGCGTGTGCACGTTCTGCGCTTCGTAGGCGCCACCGCCCACCGCGTGCGCCACTTCATCTGGCCCGTAGACGAACTCACCGGACCCGGGAATGATCACCACCGCGCGAACCAGCTCGTGGAAGCGATCCACCCCGCGGTGCACTTCAAAAGCGAGCTGCGGCACCCGGTTGCCGAACGCTTCAAGCGCAAACCGCTCAAACACCACATAGGCGGTCCCGCGGTAGGCGGGCGCGCCAAACGCTCCACCCATTTTGGCTTCGATCAGCGGGTCCACCGCCTGATCCTGCGTGCCCCGGTGCACACGATAGGTGAGCGTGCTCAGATCAAGCTCTTGCCCGTCGGCCCACACCCGCCCGATCGACGAAATCTCGCCTTCACAAAGCGCCACCGCGAAGTTCGCGTAGTACCGGTACGTGATCTGCGTCGCCCCGCCCGCGCGCGATCCCCCACCACCCTTGCCGCCGCCACCACCATCCTGGCGGGTCTTGATCACCTCTTCTTCAAAGTTCGTCGCCCAGATGATTTGCCCGCCCAACCGCGCGCGCCCGTAGAGCCGCGCCATCGCCGCGCCTTCTGTCGATGCCGTGACCGCCAGGTCCGCAAGCCTCGGCCCCTCAAAGGTTCGCGTCTGACCCGATCCGCCAAACAGCGCCTGATCCACATAGGACCCAGCTAACGCCCCAATTTGCGAACCGATCGTGGCGCCGCTGATCGTCGCGCCCAACACCGAAACACCCGCGGGGAGTGCTGCACTGCCCAGTGCTGCACCCGCCGCCGTCAAAGCGAGCGTTGCCATCAATCAAGGGTCCCTGGAAACTGAAACACACCGGCCAGCCGTCGCCGCCACCACGGCATCAACGTCACGGTGCAAACACCAACGCCCTCCAGGGCGTGAACGAAACGATGCGGCTCCGTCATGATGCCAAGATGCTTTGCCGGCGCATCAGGCCGCCAGCGGAAGGCCACCACATCGCCCGGCAAAGGCATGCTTCGCGACACGCTCTGCAAGTGCACCGCCGCCGCCTTCAGCAGCGTCTCTTTACCCAAAGCTTCCGCCCAATCACGCGTGTAGGGCGGCGGCTTCGCAGCTTCGCGTCCGTAAAGATCGCGGTAGACGCCACGCACCAACCCCAAGCAGTCCGTGCCCGCCCCCCGCCGGCTCGCCTGATGATGATAAGGCGTGCCGAGCCAGGCGTTGGCGCACGCCACGACTTGCGCGCGGTCATGCCTCACGAGCGCATGCAACCCGAACCCAGCCTGCCCGCTCATTGGATCACCTCGCCATCGTTCGCGTCATCACCGGACGCGGCCCGGCGCGCGAGATAGTCGTTGCCTGGGATGTGCGGGAAGCCGCGGAAGTTGATCGCGTTCGAAAAGCGATCGCGACAGGTCGTGAAGGCCTTGTCGCAACCAGCCGACACCGCGAAGCCGTCACCGACAGCGATCTCGTAGGTCATCGTCTGCCAAAGGGCTAACGTCGCGGTGCCGTTCGCTAACATATGGCTCTTCACTTCGATGCTGAGCCCTGCGTTGGCCCCTTGCGTCCACGTCAACAGACCACGCTGGAACCACCCTTCCGCAAACGCGGCCAGCCCGCTCGCTGACACCCGTCGTTGTGACGCCACTTCGGTCACGACGCCGACGCCACGAAAGGCCGCTTGCGCCACATCCACCCCGCAGCGCGCATCGCCCAGATCCGCATCGCAGCTGTATTGAAACACGCGACCCCGCGGTTGCTGCAGGTAATGCGCAAGCCCACGCACTTCTGCCGTGAAGGCACCGCCCGCGCGCGTCACCTCTCCCAACGAGCCGGACCGCATCAACGCGCGCTGGCTCACGTCAGCCCAATTGACGCGAAAGAGCTCGAGCTTGGCGTCATCGAATAGGCCTGCGCTCAAAGCGTCCTCCCGCAGCGCCTGCGAAGAAAGCGCCCCCGTCACTTCCAGGTTGTCGACGCTCAGGCCGACCGTCTCATCGATCGCAGACGCCGAAAATCCGCTAACCGCTTCAAACGTCGTGCCCTCGAAATGCAGCGCGCGATCATGGTCGGTGAAGCCCATCGTCACGCCATCGCGGCGCGTCAGACGCCAACACCAACTGAGCGTAGTCACACCGCTTTGCAGGTGCGCCGCCAACGGCGCGCTCAACGTCTTCATAGGCGCACCTCCACGATAGGAATGTTGGGGATAGCGCCATGCGTGACGCCCTGCACATCGACCTCAAGCCGGTCGGTATCGAACCGCACCGGCACGTCGAAAGTGAATCCCGCCGTAACGACCGCACCCGCTGCAGGGGTCGCCGCTTCCTCAAAGGTGACCGTCCCGTGCAAAGCATCGAGCGCGAAGCCACCAGGCGCACTCACCTCAACGCCATCCACCGCCACCCGCACACCGCCCGCAACCGGCTTGGTGATCGCGCGCACCCAAGGCGCGTGCGCACCGCCGTAGGTCTTCGTCAGTGAGAACGCGCGCGTCACACCATCCCCGGTTCCGATCACCTGATCCAATGGCGAAGGCGGCACCAGCGGCGCACCCGAATGGCAGTCGGAGAAATCCTTCCAGCGAAACGCGTAAAGACGCCCCCGCCGCTCTTCGAAAAACGCGATCACAGCGTGCAAGTCATCGAGCGACTTCACGCCATAGCCAGCGTTGTAGACACGTCGCGAATCCGCCCAGCGTGCGTTTCGTTCTTCGTGGCCCGACCCCAACACCACCACATCGGTGCGCCGTTCCGGTCCCCCCGCACTCCCCCGCGCAATCGCGCTTGGAAAGCGCACATCGTGAAAGCCTGCGATCACCGCTTGGTTCCTCCCACAGTTCATCGGCCGCGGGCTGCGCGCCAACGACGATCCGATCGACCACACTTCAATTGAGACGCGCTGCTACGCCCGCATCGCAGCGTCAGGAGATGAGAGCGAACGCGCTAGAGTTCATCCGCTTCAGGTGGAATCACCTGAGGCGAAAGATGAACGGCAAAACAAAAGCTTAGATGTCGGTTCCG
>JBCBJZ010000035.1:0-25635 GCA_038522635.1 Pseudomonadota bacterium
GTGCAGAGCAACTTTGGGCGCAAAGGCAAGGCGTGAGTGTTTAAGCCGGTGACTCGCACTTTGCGCCCGTTGCTCTAGGTGAGCCCGTTTAAGCTGATGGTTCGCACTTTGCGTGCGTTGCTCTGACCGTACCGCTCCGCCATGGCGAAGCCCGCGCCTGTGTGCCATGAACGCGGGTGAAGGGGTAACGCGAGGCATGCGATCACAGGCCCGGCCCCTTTCAGTGAGCACGCGGAGGGAATAACCATGAAAGTCCTCAAGAAGGCTGAGAAGACCGCACAAACCGGCGAAGATGAAACCCGCCGCATCGTGTCAACCATGCTGGCGGCCATCGAAGAAGGCGGCGATGATGTTGCCCGCCGCTTCGGGCGCGACCTCGACGGCTACGATGGTGAGATCGTCGTCAGCGCCGAGACGATCGCAGCGGCCGCAGAACGCGTGCCTCAACAGCTAAAAGACGACATCGCGTTCGCCCATGCCCGGGTACGCGACTTCGCCGAACGTCAGAAAGCATCGATCAGCGCGTTCGAGACCGAATTGTCGCCTGGCCTTTGGGCAGGCCAAAAACTGATCCCGGTGGATGCGGCAGGCTGCTACGTGCCCGGCGGACGCTACGCCCATGTGGCAAGCGCCGTCATGTCGATCACCACCGCGAAAGTGGCCGGCGTCCCCAATGTCATCGCCTGTTCAGCCCCTCACGGCTCGGCCGGGGTCCACCCGGCCATTCTCTACGCGATGAACTACTGCGGCGCCGATCGCATCCTTTCGCTGGGCGGGGTCCAGGGCATTGCGGCGATGGCGTTCGGCCTCTTCGGCGGCACGCCCGCCAACATCCTTGTCGGCCCCGGCAATCGCTTCGTCGCGGAAGCCAAACGCATGTTGTTCGGCCGTGTTGGCATCGATCTGTTCGCGGGCCCAACAGAGATCGCCATCATCGCCGATGGAACCGCCGACCCAGCCATCGTCGCGAACGATCTCGTCGGCCAATGCGAACACGGCTTTGACAGCCCCGCCTGGCTGATCACCACGGACGCGAAACTGGCGGAAGACGTGATGGGTATGATGGACGGGCTGATCGAGGCGTTGCCCGATACGCAGCGCGAAGCGGCGATCGCCTCATGGCGCGACTACGGGGAAGTGACGTTGTGCGACAGCGATGAAGAGGCGGCCACCGTGTCGGACCGCTACGCGCCTGAGCACCTGGAACTGCAGACGGGCAAGGACGACTGGTACGTGCAGCGGCTGCGCTCCTACGGCTCGCTGTTCGTGGGCGAAGAGACCACCGTCGCGTTCGGTGACAAGTGCTCGGGCACCAACCACATCCTGCCGACCAAGGGCGCGGGGCATTACACCGGCGGGTTATCGGTGCACAAGTTCATCAAGGTCGTCACCACGCAACGCATGACGCGCGAGGCAACACGCGAGGTTGCCGCGGTGTCGGCCCGCATCTCACGGCTTGAAGGCATGGAAGCACACGCACGCACATCCGATGTGCGGCTTGGCAAATACTTCCCCGGTGAGAATTTCAACCTTGATGCGCGCGAGCTCTGAGTGCGATGAAGGCCCTTGTCTACACCGGCGCCAACACGCTCGTTTATCGCGACGAGCCCGCGCCGATCCAACGCGAAGCCTCAGACAGCATCGTCAAAGTGGAAGCCTGCGGCATTTGCGGCTCCGACATGCACGCTTACGTCGGCCACGACGAGCGCCGCCCGCCGCCGCAGATTTTGGGTCACGAAGCCGCCGGCGTGGTGGTCGAAGGGCCGCTTGCGGGAAAGCGCGTGACGTTGAACCCGCTCATCACCTGCATGGTCTGCGACCATTGTCTGAGCGGGCGCTCCAACCTGTGTGCGAAACGTGAGATCCTGTCGATGATGCCGCGGCCGGGTGCTTTCGCCGAGCACGTCGCCATTCCCAGCCGCAACCTGGTCGAGATCCCTGACGATATGAGCTTCGCGCTGGCGGCGATGACGGAACCCATGGCGGTCAGCTACCACGCGGTCAACCTGGCAGAACGCGCCCTCGCCCTGCCGTTGAGCCACGCGCGCACGGTGGTCATCGGCGGTGGCGCGATCGGACTGTGCGCCGCGCATGTTGTCGCCTCGCGCGGCGGCCAGGCGATCGAGATTGCCGAGACGAGTGCGGCGCGCCGGGCGATGATCGAGCGCGATGCGGGCTTTGCCGCCTACGATCCGCAACGTGGCGGCCCTGGCGAAAGCAGCGTTGATCTTGTGATCGATGCCTACGGTGGCCCGGGCTCGCGGGCGGCCGCGTCAGCGCTGGCCCGGCCCGGCGGGGCGATCATCCACATCGGTCTGGCGAACGGGGATGGCGGCCTCGACATCCGCAAATGCACGCTGCAGGAGATCGCTTTTATCGGCACCTATACCTACACGATGACGGAGTTCCGCCAGGCGTTGGCCGGGCTCGCGGATGGCTCGCTTGGCCCGATCACGTGGAGCGAGGAGCGACCGTTGAGCGAAGGGGGAGACGCGTTCGCCGCGCTGGCCGCCGGTGAAGTGGACCGCGCCAAGGTGGTCTTGCGCATGTGATGGGCCGTCATGGACGGTGACGGGCCTGCAGCCCGCGCGAGTGTTAGCGTTGGTTGGCATTCTGGTCAGCTGGTTCGACCTGAAGCGGCTGAACTCTAGCCCGCCGTGATGCCGCCATCCACGGGTAGCGCGACGCCGGTGATGAAGGAGGCCTCGTCGCTGACCAGGAAGAGCGCAGCGCGCGCGACCTCTTCGGGCTGACCAAGCCGCTTCATCGGCACAACGCCAAGCGCGTTCTGCGTGACTTCGTCGAGCGACTTTTGCGGTTGGTCGGGCCGGCTCCCGAACGTGTGGAACATCGGCGTCTCGATGGGCCCGGGCGCAACCGCATTAACCCGGACGTTGGAGGCGGCAAGCCGCAAGGCCAACGCCCGCATGAAGCCCACAACGCCATGCTTCATGGCCGCGTAAACGGGGCTGTAGCGCGACCCCACCAGCCCCGCAGTAGAGGCCGTGAACAACAGCGCGCCGGCGCCTGCGTCCCGCACGTGCGGGATCGCCGCTTCCGTGGTCGCCATGACGCTGCGCAGATTGAGATCGAAGCCGAGATCGAGGTCGGCCTGTGTCATGCCCTCAACGCGCCCTGGCCCGGGGTGGCCCAGATGGTTCCAGACGAAATCCAGCCGACCGAAGCGCTCAACGCAGGCTTCCACGATGTGGGCTGCGTGGTCGACATCACGAAGATCACCCGCGAGCGGAAGGGCCTCGCCACCCGCAGCCGCGATCGCGTCTGTCAGCGTGGTGAGCGCAGGCGCGTCATGGTCGGCAAGCGCCAGTCGGGCGCCCTCGTTTGCGAACAGCAAAGCGCCGGCGCGCCCCATGCCGGAGGCTGCCGCCGTGATGATCCCGACCTTGCCTTGAAGCCGCATCGTATCGCTCACCGTCCTGGGTCAGCGGCTGGCGCTTTACGTGCCGGAGGCTGACGTTCGATTTTGACATTGTCGAACCAGATCTCGCCCGACACCAAACGCTCCGCCCGGGTGCGCGAGGCATGCTGCAGCGTGAAGCGCTGCACCCGGCAGGGGTTGGGCGCCTGGGCGGTCCCCTCCGGCACCTCAAACGCGAACTCAAGCGTGCTCCACGTGCGCGTGACGCCGATCACCATGCGGCTCGTCGCGCGCGGCTTGTGCTGGCCTTCGCACAGCATCGACCATGTCAGACCGCGCGGGCCCACCACTTTGCCAAAATAGTCAGCGCTCAACATGTAACGTCCCGGCGGCAACAGCGTGCGTTGCCTGACGCCCGTCATCGTCACGCGGCGGTTGTCGAAACGCAAACGTAGCGCCTGCCCCGGACGCTGAGGCGCCGTCGCGAGATCAACGGTGACGCCGCGCGGGCGGCGCGGGAGTTGCCAGTCGAACGGTCCCCCATCGGGCTCATCTTCAAAGCCGCCGTTGAACATGCCGCCCAACGTTTGCAGCTTCGTCGACGGCAGGAACTGCAGCCAAGCGTAGTAGGCCGGCTCGTAGACTTTACGGCCCATCAGCAGGTTGAGCGTGTAAGCGAGTTCGCGACGCGTCGGCGGTGCCGGTGTCTCTTTCATCTCCAGCAACAAGGACACGAGCGCTTGCGGCTGCCGCGGGTTGCGGCTCAGTTCCAGCATCACGAACCAGCGCCAGGGCGGGTTCAGCCCCAGGCGTGCGGCAAGCCCCTTGCGCACCGCGGGCAGGGGCAACAGGGAAGCCAGGATCGGTACGATCACCTTGCGGTAGCGCGGGCTCGACCGCATGAGCACGTCGGCGTGTTCGAGCACATCGTCGTAGCGGCGCTGCTCCAAATCGCGCAGCAGCAGATGGTAGACCGCGACCGATTGCAGTTTGGAGCGCTTGACCGCCGCCCGCATGAAGCGCGTTGCAGCTGCCACGTCACCCTCCTCCGCCGCCATTTGGCCGAGCATGCGAAAGGCGCGGGCGTTGTGGGGATCGGCCCGCTGCGCACGATAGATCGCTTGGCGCAGAGACGCGAAGAGCGCGTCGCGTTTGGCCCGTGCCGCCGGGCTCAACGGGGGTGGTTTGAAGGTCTTGATGCCCGCTTGCGGCGCAGGTGGCGGAGGTGGTGAAGCGGTGGTTGCCGGCGCCGCGTTCAAGGGCGTCCCATCGAGCCGCCGATCAGGTCGCGCGGCAGGTTCCTGTGCCGTTCGGGACTGAGGCGTTTGGGACTGAGGCGTTCGGGACTGCGCCGTTCGAGCTTGCGCGGCTTGCTGGGCCTTGAAGGCTTTCAGTTTCGCGTTGCTCGCCTCGCTCAGATACGCCCGCAGCTTGCGGTCGGCCACACGCAGAGCGCTGCGCGGCTCATGTGGCTTGAGGTAGCTCGCCCAGGCTGACCCTTCGCGCGCGGAATACAGACCGAGCGTGTGGGTGCCGATCAGGTAGGTGACAAGCACAGCGATCGCGCTGAAGAAGAGAACGCTCAGAACCTTGCGCATGGTCTATCGCCCTGCTCCGAGCCATCGCGCGATGAACGCGCGGAACCGGCCACGGCGGACGGGCTGCGCGTTCTGATCGCGTGCGGTGCCCTCGTCCAGCGGCGTCAGTGCGGCCGCCATGGCCTGCAGATCGGCGGCAGGATCGACGGTGGCCTTGACGGCCGGATCAGCGCCAGCATCGCTATGCCCCTGGGCGGCCCCATCCGGCCACGCATCTGGTGCGGCCTTTGGCTCAATTGTCGCAAAGGCCATCGGCGCAGAACTGGCTTCGACCGGCGTGCTTGCCGGCGCATCCGCTTCGACCGGCCGGCCCCAGGCGCTTCGGCGCACACCGGGCCGCGCGGGGCTCATCTGCTTGCCGGCAGCGGCGTCGCCTTGCGCGCGACGACGCTTGCGCGGCCGGGCATCGCCCGCTTCACGCGTCGGCAGCGGCACAGCGCGCGAAGCCAAGCTCGCATCGTATTGCGCGCGCTTCTCCGGCGTCTTGAGCGTTTCCCAAGCGTTGGTCACGCGCGCTGCAAGCGCTTCGTTGGACGCCGCGCCCTCGTCAACATCGGGATGCAGCCACCGCATCAGCAGCGCCATGTTCTGGCGGATGGTACGGACGTCGGCATCGGCATGAACGCCGAGCGTGCGATAGCTGTCGGCGGACGGATCGAACAGGATTTGCTCAACGAAGAAGGCGCTGGCCTGCTGCACCAGGTCCGGCTGGCGATTGAGCCCGGCTGCGGCTTGCGCGAGCGCGTCTTCATCTTGCGTGCAGATCTGCAGAACCCACGGCACACCAGCCGGCAGGGGCTGACGGCGCGCCTGTTGAATGCGCGCGGGGATATGAAAGATGTCGATCGCGACCTGTAAGGCATCGAGATCGGCCATGCGTCACCGCTCGCCGTTCGCAGCAACCTGCGGGCTTGCCGCATCGGGCCCATCACCGCCATGCGCAGCCGCGCCTTCCGGTGCGGCGGCGGGCAACGCCTTTTCGACCTCAACGCCGTAACCGTAGTACTGGTAGCCGCCGTAGCCATAGCCGTAGCCGGCCGCGGAGCTATCGTACTTATTCAGCACCATCCCGATCACGTTGGCGCGTGCCAACTCCAGCCGCCGCATGGCCGTACGCACATTCGATTTGCGCGTTTCACCGGCGGCCACCACGTAGACGGTGGCCTCGGTGAAGCTAGACAGGATGGTTGCATCGGCCAAGCCCATCACGGGCGGTCCGTCGACCATGATCAGGTCGAACACCTGTAACCCAACCGTCAACAGCGATGTGAAGCGCGGCCCCGACAGGATGTCAGCCGGGTTGGGCGGTATCGGCCCGGACGGCATGAAGATCAGGTTTGGCGTATCGGTCTGCAAAAACGTCTCGGGTGGTGAACAGGTGCCGGTCAGGTAGCTGGAGAGCCCCGGTCCGTTCATGAGGCCAAGCTTCGTATGCAACGAAGGCTTGCGCATGTCCGAGTCTATGATCAGCACTTTCATGCCGAGTGTGGCGAAGTGCTTGGCAATGGCGATGCTGACGCTGGACTTACCCTCACTTGGTAGCGAACTGGTGACGGAGAGAGTCTTGGGCAGGCCGCCTGCTGTTGAGAACTGCAGCGTCGTCGCGAGAGAACGGTAGGACTCGGAGAGCGCCGAGCGTGGGTCCGACAACTGCTGTTGACGTTCAAGCTCGCTGTCCTGCCGCGGCACCACACCGAGCATGGGATAGGCGTTGAAGGCTTGCTCCAACTCATCCGGTGTCAGCACGGTATCGTCGATCAATTCCATCAGGTAAGCGAGACCGCACCCGGCACCAACGCCAAGCAACAAAGCGAGCGCGAGTGCAACGGACAGCCGTGGTGAGGATGGGAACCGCGGCACCTGTGCCTTGTCGACAACGAAAATGTTGTTGGCGCCAACACCACCGGCGATATCCACTTCGCGCAAACGCTGCAGCAAGCCGTTGTAAAGGCGCCGGTTGGTGTCGACCTCGCGCTTCAAAATGTTGTAGCGGATCGACCGCCTTTGCAGGCTTTGGACGTCGTCGCGCAGCGTCGCGATCCGCTTGCGCATTTCTGTTTCTTGATTCCGCGCCGCTTCGTAGGCCGCGCGATAGGACTGCCGGATCGTCCGAACCTCGCGCGCCAACTGCCGATCGATCTCGCGCATGCTGTTGCGCAACTTCACCATCAGCGGATAGCCGGGCTTAAAGGTGATCAGGTTTTCTTCGTACTGCGCCTTGAGCTTGTTGCGTTGGGCGCGCAGACCATCGATCGTCGAGTTCGTCAAAAGCTGCGGCAGGTTGATCGCGTTCCCATCGGCCTTCTCGAACTGCTTGTAGAGCTGCTCGCTTTCGATGCGCTTGCTGATCAGCACGCCCAGCGCGGCGTTGGCGCTCGATAGGTTGTTTTCAGCGATCGAGGCCTTTTCATTGACGGCGAGGATCTTGGCCTTCTGCGCGAACGCCAGCAACTGCTCTTCGGACGTGGCGAGCCTGATCTTCAGCTCTTTAGCTTTGTCGTCGAGAAACGTCTTTGAATAGGCGTTCGCCTGGAACCGCTTGTCAAGATTGGCAGCGATGTAGGCGTTGGCCATCGCTGTCGCAATGGCCTGCGCGAGCTTTGGGTTGGGATCGCGGAAGCGCACATCCACGAGGCGCGAGCCCGGCACCGCCGTGACACTGAACCCCCGCTGCACAAGGTCGGTCGCCTGTTCGCGCCGGCTCGCGCGCACCACGTCATCGTCGCGCTTGGGCGGCGGTGGGCGCACAAGGCTCATGACGCTCGCGACCACGGAGACGTTGCGCGGCTTAAGGAAGGCCGTGTTCTCGTAAAGCTTCAACCGCTCAACGGTGCGCTCGGCAAGGGCACGGCTGCGCAGCAGCTCAATTTGCGTGCGCATGAACTCAACAAACCGGCCGCCTGCCTGCTGCACCTTGCCCTTCTCGAACGGGTCAGCAGCACTTTGGTCGATCTGAAGGCGCAATTTGGCGTCGTACAGAGGCGTCTGCAGCCACGTGTAGACCGTCGCGATGGCGAGACAGGCCGCGATGATGCCGAGGATAAGAAACTTACGCTTGAGGAAGATGCGAATGTATTCGCGCAGCACCTCGCTGGGCGACTCACCAGCGGGCTCTCCAGCGTAATGCCCCGGACCGTAGTAGGCACCTGGAGGCGCCGGCTGTAGACGTGGGTCAGCAGGCGCCAGCATCGCCGGATCGTGCGGCGCTAAACTTCTACCCTGAGACAGATCGTTCATTTGCCGATATCGCTCACTTGCGCGTTGAAGGACTCA
This sequence comes from Pseudomonadota bacterium, assembly GCA_038522635.1. GTDB lineage: Bacteria > Pseudomonadota > Alphaproteobacteria > Rhizobiales > Hyphomicrobiaceae > JBCBJZ01. Next base: position 8,251 of record JBCBJZ010000035.1, read on the forward strand.
GGCGTGTTGAAGCCCTCAGGCCAAAACCGCTGACCTGAGGCCAGGCTATCGCTCGTCCGTTCGGCGGTAACGCTTACAGCAAAGGAACGAAAGCGCGGGCCACCGGCAGGACTTTCAACATGTTTTCCATCGCAACTTTGGCGCCCGATTGACTGACGACGATGACATCGCCGGAGCGTAGCGAAGGATCTTTGGTCTTGCCGGCGCGGATGGCGCTGAGATCGAACTTGGCGGCTGTCCGCTTTCCACCCTTGTTGCGGATGATCACCACATCCGTTTCGCTCGCCGTCTTTTCGAAGCCGCCCGCAACCGCCACGAACTCGAGCAGGCTGGTTGGTCCTTTCAGGGGGTACATGCCCGGCTTTTTGACCGCGCCCTCCACGGTCACCCGTTGCGAGTTATGCTCTTTCACGAACACGGTGACCTGCGGGTTCTGCAGATATTTCGCGCCCAGCTTGCGGGTGAGGATACGCTCGATGCCGCGCGCGGTAAGCCCGCCCGCCTGGATCTCGCCAACCAGCGGCATATTGATGGTGCCGGCGTCAGAGACCTGAACAACGCGGTCCAACTCCGCCACCTTATAGACGGACACCTGCAGCACGTCCTGCGGGCCCACCTGATACGCTGTGCTCCCCGGGGTGTTGGGCGCCGCCAGCTTGCGCGCCACGGCCGAAAGTTTCCGACGGGCTTCGCGCTTCTTGAGAGCGGTTCGAGCTTGTGTTTGGGGTTTGGCCGACGGCTTCGTCGCGGTCTCACCAGACTGCGGAGCACCGGACTGGGGACCACCAGACTGGGGCCCACCGACGGACGATGTGTTGGTCACCAGCGGCTTGGTTGCCGGGTTAGTGCTTAATGAGTCGGCGCACGCCCCGAGTGACACTGCTGAACAGACCAGCGCCATCCCCACCAGACGATGTGCGTGCGCTCGCAGCGCGCCCGCGCGAAGGTTTGACGTGGCGGACGGGGAGCGGCAAATCCTGCGGTGCAACATTTTGAAGAATTCCCATTGGGCGCGTCTCAACCAGATGACGCGCTTCACTTTCCCCAACCCTCACCGAAGCACACTCGTAGCCAGCCCGCATGTTAGGCGGACGACGGTCGGTGTTATGGGCATCTGACGCGAGAATATGGACGGCGCCCTCATCGAGCATGCGTTCCGCCCAGTAGAGTGGCTCACGTCCGAACGCACCCGTTAACGACCCCGTCGTGATCTGCATCCACACGCCAGTTGCGGTCAACCTCTCCATCAACGGATAGTGTGACCGTATCCATTTCAACCGTTCCGGGTGTGTCAGAATCGGAACATAGCCCGCAGCCTGGATCGACGCGAACAGATCCTCCAGCCGCGCGGGCGCGGTGTTGTGCGGCGGCTCCACCAGGACGTAACGGGTATCGGCGAGCGTGAGATAGCGGCCGTCGCGCAGGCCGGCCACGAAATCAGGGCAGATGTGCACGTCAGCGCCGGTGACGAGATGCAGCGGAATATCGTTTTCGTTAAGCGCTTGCTGCAGCGCAGCGACGTGCGCACGGATGTCTGGCCCGCTGTTGTGGTAGAGCCCCGGCAAAATGTGAGGTGTGCAGGCTTGCACGCGCACGCCGTCCGCCACCGCCATGCGGGCCATCACCAACGCCATGTCGAGGTCGGCTGCGCCATCATCGATGGCGGGCAGGATGTGGCTGTGGAGATCAATCACGTCGTGGCCCCTTCCGCTGAGCCTGTACCCAGCGCTTGTTGATATGCACAACCCCAATGTGGCAAATCAGTGGTTGTAACGCTGTTTATTGCAAACCCTAGCGGTGTGCCGCACGCGCCCTAGCCTGCCATTCCTTGACGCCTGAAATTTCCAGCAATTCGACGACTGTGCCCGCACCGCAACACACAGGTCGTGAACACAATTTATGCGGGAATTGCGGTTGCAACGATGCCCGCTTTGGGTTCTATCGACCTTGGGGAGCGTTAACCCTTGTCGGGGACGTGCGTGAAGTTGAGGTGGATGAGATGAAACGCGTTTTGTTGGCCGCGGTAGCGGTATTGGTATCGGCGGTGACCGCCCATGCGGCCACACTTGAGAGTGTGAACGGCAACGTCAAAGTCAACCGTGGTGCTGGTTTTCAACCGGTCGTATCAGGGGCAACGCTGAAGGCCGGCGACATGGTTATGGCCGCGCCTGGCGCATCCGCGAAACTGTCTTACAGCGGTGGATGCAAAATCACGGTGGCAGCCGGTGCGGTTGTTGCGGTGCGGAAATACTCACCCTGCGTTGCTGGCCTGCGGGGTTACGTTGGCAATCACTCGACGAAGGAGCGGCTACCGTTCCTGAACGAGGTGCCGCGTGGCGCGATCGTGGTTGGTGGTCTTGTTATCGTGGGCGGTATTGCCGTTGGCATCATTCTCGCGAACGATGACGACGACGACAACCCTGCGAGCCCTTAAGGGGTAGCAACGCGTGAGCGTGCCGCCCATCCGGGTTGCCGACCTCGCGCATTGTTAGCGCAAGCCGACATAGCGTTGATCACACATAACACGGCGATGCGTTATGCCACGGCGATGCGTTGCAATAGCGCATCCGCCCGAACCTAAAGTGATGCCGCTCCCGTCCAGGGGGCGGCATTCTTCGTTTCCGCCTTGCAACACCCTGCCCGAATCATGGCACCCAAAGTTCGTGTTAACCGTTTATTGGTGACAACCAGCGCTAGCTCAGTTGCAAAGCGCCTCCGTTGCACCGTAGCGAGAGCGGCAGGGCAGCTTTGTGCGCTGCGCCATCCAAAAGAGGGACGATTGGATGTTTAAGAAACTGATGATGGCTTCGCTGGGGCTCTTGATGCTCACCGGCGCGGCCAACGCGGCGACGCTGCAGGGGGTGCAGGGCGACGTGCAGGTCAATCGCGGGCAGGGCTTCGCGCCCGTCAGCGGTACCATCACGCTGAAACCTGGCGATATGATCATGGCACGTGCGGGCTCCCAAGCCCGACTGGCTTACGGCCCGAGCTGCAACATCAATGTGCGCCCCGGTGCTGTCGTGACAGTCGCGAAGTTTTCTCCTTGCGTCGGTGGCCTGCAGGGCTATGTCGGTCAAACGCACGCTCATCCGCCTCCGGTTCCCGCGGCAACAACAGGTCTTCCAGGTATTACGGCCGCCGGAGCTGCTGGTTTAGGTGTTACCACCGCCGTTGTTGTGGGCACCGTCGTTGTCATCGCGGGCGTGGCCTACGTCGTTGTTGAGGCGAATGACGACGACGACGACGATGTCCCGGCCGCCAGCCCTTGAGAACTGAGCCCTTTATCGGCTCAACACGGTCAAATGCCGTCCTTCGGGGCGGCATTTTTTGTGCGTGTGTCTTGAATAGCTCGGCTTTATGAGCGCACGGCCTTGACCCTGGGCGTCGGCTCAGAACTATGACGTGCAACGGCAACGCTGTTGCGAGCCACGAAGGCGACGCTCAACCCGTCGGCCCCGTCGCGCTCACCAGCAGCTCTTCCCACGCAACCAGCTGAGGTGACAGCCATGAAAATCGTGATGGTCGGTGCCGGCTACGTCGGCCTGGTCTCCGGCGCGTGCTTCGCAGACTTCGGACACCATGTGACCTGCGTCGACAAGGACGAGCGTAAGGTGAGTGCCCTGCGCCAAGGCGATGTGGTCATCTACGAGCCGGGCCTCGATCAGATCGTCGAGACGAACGCGCAGGCGCAGCGACTGGCCTTCACCGGCGACCTGAAGGCGGCCGTGGCCGACGCCGATGCGGTCTTTATCGCGGTGGGCACGCCATCGCGCCGCGGCGATGGTCATGCGGATCTGAGCTTCGTCTACCAGGCGGCCGAAGAGATCGCGGCCGCCCTGACGGGCTTCACCGTGGTGGTCACCAAATCGACCGTGCCTGTGGGCACCGGCGACCGCGTTGAAAAGATCATACGCGAGGCGCGCCCGGACGCGGACTTCGAGGTCGTCTCGAACCCTGAGTTCCTGCGCGAAGGCGCGGCGATCTCCGACTTCAAGCGGCCTGACCGCATCGTCATCGGCACCACGGATGAGCGCGCGCGCGAGCACATGCGCGAAATCTACCGCCCGCTGTTCCTGAACGAACCGCCGATCGTCTTCACCGACCGGCGCACCTCCGAGCTGATCAAATACGCAGCCAACGCCTTCCTCGCCACCAAGATCACCTTCATCAACGAGATCGCCAATCTGTGCGAACAAACCGGCGGCAACGTGCAGGAAGTGGCGCGCGGGATCGGGCTCGATAACCGCATCGGTTCAAAGTTCCTGCACGCCGGACCGGGCTACGGTGGCTCCTGTTTCCCGAAGGATACGCTCGCCCTGATCAAGACTGGCCAGGACTTTGACGCGCCCTTGCGGCTGATCGAAACCGTCGCCGACGTCAATGATCAGCGCAAACGGGCGATGGGCCGCAAGATCATCCAGGCATGCGGGGGCAGTGTTGACGGCAAGACGATCGCGGTCCTCGGCCTGACCTTCAAACCCAACACCGATGACATGCGCGATGCGCCTGCATTGGCCATCGTGACGACACTGCAAGACGCCGGCGCCAAGATCCGCGCCTTCGACCCCGTCGGCATGGAAAACGCACGACCGCTGATGCCGGGCGTCACGTTCTGCGAGGATGCCTACGCCTGCGCGCAGGGCGCCGATGCGTTGGCGATCGTCACCGAATGGGACGCGTTCCGCGCGCTTGACCTGGACCGGATCGCAGCGACGATGGCGCAACCGGTGATCGTCGACATGCGCAACATCTACCGGGCGGCCGACATGGAGAAGCGCGGTTTTCGCTACACCGGCGTCGGTGTTGCATCGGCGCCGGCTTGATCGCACACGCCTAGATCATCGGGCCCAGCGGACGTTTGCAAAAGCCGATGCGGGCGGGCATTTTGGGCACTTAAGACTTATCCGGTCGTCGCAAACCTTTCGTTAGTACTTGTGTCAAATCCTTGCGTTACACGAGGACGTTGTCGTCCATCGATTGAACAGCGTATCCACTTGAAGTTGTCGTCCAACGCGTCGTGAGTGAGCGGGATGAAAGGGGGCTTCCCAGAGCGCGTGGCGCTCGTCAGGTCGCTTCCAGGATCGCTGCGAAAAGCCCGCGTGTCAGTTCGCTTCCAGGCGAAGCGGAACCGACATCTCAGTCTACGTTCGGCCGTTCATCTTTCGCCACACGTGATGGCACATGAAGCGGATGAACTCTCATCGCCCTTGCGCGCCAGCCCCCTACGCGCGCCCTACAGACGGAGCCGTCATGAGCGCTATTTTCCCCGTGATCCTGTCCGGCGGGTCTGGCACCCGTTTGTGGCCGCTCTCGCGGGCCATGTACCCCAAGCAGTTCATCAACTTCTTCAACGGCGATGGCCGCTCATTCTTGGGCGACACGCTGGCCCGACTCGACCGGGGCAACGGCTTTCGCGAACCGATCCTGCTCGCCAACAATGACCACCGGTTCCTGGTGAAGGAGGAGCTCGATGAGTCCGGCCTTGACGCCCGCTCCATCATCCTGGAGCCAATCGCGCGCAACACCGCGCCCGCGATTGCCGTCGCCGCGCTCGCTGCCAGCGCCGAAGATGCCAACGCCATCATCGTGGTGATGCCATCCGACCACGTGATCGAGCACCCCGAACGCTTTGCGATCGCCGTCGCCAACGCGGCTAAAGTCGCCGCCACCGGCCGGCTTGTGCTGTTCGGCATCAAACCGTCGTCGCCCCACACCGGCTACGGCTACATCCGCCAGGGCGATACGGTGGAAGGCTTCAGCGGCGCGTTCAAAGTGGCGGCCTTCTACGAGAAGCCCGATAAGGCCACCGCGGAAAGCTATCTGGCCGACGGCAACTTCTTCTGGAACAGCGGTATCTTCGTGCTGCACGCGCGCACCTTCCTGGAAGAGATCGGCCGCCTTGAGCCGAAGATCCTGGAAGCTGCCCAAAGTGCGCTTGCCAACGCTGGCGATGACCTCGGCTTCACGCGCCTGGACGCCCATGCGTTCGCGCAGTCACCGAGCATCTCGGTCGACTACGCCGTGATGGAGCGCACGTCAGCGGCTGCCATGCTGCCCATCGATGTCGGCTGGAACGACGTGGGCTCCTGGTCCTCGCTGTGGGAGATCGCCAAAAAAGACGCGGACAACAACTACGTCCACGGCGATGCGATCCTGGAGGACACCACCGACTGCTACATCCACGCCGAGAAGGCGCTGGTGTCGACCATCGGCGTCAAGGACCTGGTGGTGGTCGAGACGCCCGACGCCATCCTGGTCGCCGACAAAGCGCGCACACAGGACGTATCGACGGTTGTCAAACGCTTGCGCCAGTCGAACCGCAAAGAGCAGGAGCAGCACCTGCGCAATTTGCGGCCCTGGGGCTACTTCGAGACGCTCAACATCGCAGGCCGGTTCCAGGTGAAGAAGCTGCACGTCAAGCCCGGCGGCAAGCTGTCGATGCAAATGCATCATCACCGTTCGGAGCACTGGATCGTTGTGCAAGGAACAGCGAAAGTCGTGATCGGCGACATCGAGAAGTTGGTGCGCGAAAACGAGAGCGTCTACATTTTCGCCACGCAATGGCACCGCCTTGAGAACCCCGGGAAGGTGCCGCTCGAGCTGATCGAGGTGCAGATCGGGACCTATTTGGGCGAAGACGACATCGTGCGTACCGACGACGTCTATCACCGGGCCGCCGACGAGACGAAGTGAACGGCGAGGCGCCTTTCGCGGGTATGCTCTTGGGACGCTTGTCTTGGGAGGAAGGATCCTGGGCCAGGCCTTAACTTGAGGCTATGACTTTGGGCGTGGACTTGGGACCTTGCCCTGATCCGGCCCGCGGCGACGGCATCGGTGAAGCCAATGAACGGGCGACGGCGCGACTTTTCGTCGTCAGGGCTTCATGCGGTAGACGCGGGGTTCTATACCCCCGCGAAGGCAGGCCGACTGTCATTGAGGCTTTGCAGTGCTGGATGTACGCTCGCGCGTACAACGCTCGCAGTCCGACTCGCTTCCGCTCGCTAAATTCCCGTTTCCGAGGCCCCCGTTCCCATGAGTGCGATCACCGCGCAAAACGTCGTTGACGTCCACCACTGGACGCCGACGCTGTTCAGCTTCACCACGACCCGCGATCCCGCGTTCCGTTACGACAACGGCCAATTCACGATGATCGGCATCGAAGTCGACGGCAAGCCGCTGATGCGCGCCTATTCGATGGTCAGCCCGAACTACCAGGACACGCTGGAGTGGTTGTCGATCAAGGTACCGGACGGCCCACTGACGTCGCGGCTGCAGCACATCGCGCCGGGCGATCGCGTGCTGGTCAGCAAAAAGCCGGTGGGAACGCTCGTCATCGAGAACCTGGAGCCCGGGCGCACGCTCTATCTGCTGGGCACCGGCACCGGTCTTGCGCCGTTCATGAGCATCATCCGTGATCCGGCGACCTACGATCGCTTTGAGCGTGTCGCGCTGGTACACGGCTGCCGCCAGGTGGCAGAGCTTGCCTACGGTGACTTGCTCACCCAGGAACTGCCGCGCGATGAGCTGATCGGCGAGATGATCCGCGCGCAGTTCATCTATCACCCGACGGTGACGCGTGAGCCGTTCCGCAACCAGGGCCGGATCACCGATCTGCTGGAAAGCGGGCAACTGGCGCGCGATATGGGCCTTGAAGCGTTCGACCCTGCGCTCGATCGCGCGATGCTGTGCGGTAATCCGGACCTGCTCGTCGATATGCGTGCCCTGTTCACCCGGTGGGCGATGCTGGAAGGCAGCAGCGGCACGCCCGGCACGTTCATCTTTGAAAAGGCGTTCGTGGAGCGTTGAGGCTCGCGCGCTGCCGCTGCCGCACTAGATCATCGAGCGGTTTGCTTCAAGGCATCAGCACTCTCGCGCGTTAAGACGCGTCATTGCGCCCGCGCATGAGCCGTAGCGGGTTGTAGGTCAACACGACCTCATCGCGCTGGTTCTTGACCTCGTTGAACGTGCGCACAAGCCCGCGCCCCTTGGACGTCTCGCGGGCTTCCAGGACCTTGATTTCAACGTGCACGGTGTCGCCCACCAACACCGGGCCTTTGACGTCCATCTCGGCGTTCAGGAACGCCAGGCCGGTGCCATGCCCGGTGCCTGCGAGTGCGAGCCCTTCAGCGACCGCGTAGATCAGGGCGGCGGGGGCTGCGAACCCCTTCATGGCCGAACGCGTGCGCCGGTATTCGGCGTCCGTAAAGAGCGGCTCGGTGTAGCCCACGCAGCCGACGAAGTTGACAACGTCAGTCTCGGTGATGGTCCGCCCAAAGGTCTTGTAGGCATCGCCCTCGTTGAGGTCCTGCCAGTAGAAGCCGTGCCCCAGTTCTTTCATGGTCCGCGTCCTTAAGTCTTTCTATGTTAGGCGCCAGCGCTAGAGCAACGGGCGCAAAGTGCGAACCGCCGGCTCAAGCACTCAGGCCCTGCCTTTGCGCCCAAAGTTGCTCTGCACCTTAAGACTAGATCATCTTTGGGCGATTTCGGGCTCACCTATGGTGATCCCGAGCGATCGCCCGATGATCTAGCGCGTGGCTCATGCCCACGCATGCGGGCGAAGAACAGCGCTGGCAGCGCCAGCATCAGACCGAGCCCGGACGTCTGCAGGTGGTTGAGCCCAAGACCGATGTTGCCCGGCGCGATGAAGAGCAGCCCACCCGCCAGCAACAGCATGCGCATCAGATGGTCGATCAACGCGTTTTCAAAGCGGCCGAAGAACGCGACGAACCCCTGCATCGCCGAGGCGAGCAGCCACACACCGACAAGCGCGGTGGCGAGCACGGTCAGAACTTCGCTTGTGCTGCCTTCACCCACCAGGGCGGGGTTCAGAACGAAGAAGAACGGCACCAGATAGATGATCGAGCCAAGCCGCATCGCTTGAAAGCCAGCTGCGATCGCACCGGTGCCAGCCATGGTGGCGGCAGCGAACGCGCCCAGGGCAACCGGCGGCGTGATGTAGCTGATCATGCCCCAGTAGAGGATGAAGAGGTGCACCGCGAGGGGGTTGAGGCCAGCGTTGGTCAGCGCGGGCGCCAGCACCACGGCGAGGAAGATGTAACAAGCTGTGACCGTCATCCCCATGCCGAAGATGAAGCTCGTGATGGCGCCCATGATCAGCAGCAGGATGGTCGATCCGCCGGCGAGGAACACAAGGTCATTGACGAGCGTCCCCGCAAGCCCGGTCGCCGAGAACGCGCCGACGATCAGCCCGATGCCGAGCAGCACCGCCACCAATTCGGCGAGCCCCTTGCCGATCGCGACCGCGAGGTCGATCAACCCCTGCAGCGAGAACCGATGATGCGGCAAAATCTGGTTGATGATCAGCAGCAGCGCGGTCGCGTAGAACGGCGCCCAGGTCTCGCGCCGCAGCACCATCATCAGCACGATCAGCAGCAGGAAGACGAACAGATAGAACCAGCCCTCGCGCATGGTGCGGGAGAAGGAGGGCATGTCGTCGCGTGCCAACCCCTTCAGGCCGTTGCGCGCGGCGTAGCTATCAAGCTGCACGAAGAGGCCGAAGTAATAAAGCAGCGAGGGGATCGCGGCGGCGAGCGCGATCTCCACGTAAGGGCGGCCCAGGAACGAGGCCATCACGAACGCGGTCGTGCCCATCACCGGCGGCATGAGGACGCCGCCCGTCGAGGCGCAAGCTTCGGTGCCGGCCGCATAGCTCGGCTTGAAGCCCGTGTTCTTCATCGCCGGAATGGAGACCGCACCGGTGGTCAGCACGTTTGAGATCACGCTGCCCGACATGGAGCCCATGATGCCGGATGCGAAAATCGCGACCTTGGCCGCGCCACCGCGGTAATGCCCTACCATCGACAGCGCCAGGTTGTTGAAGAAGCGCCCGCCACCGGTGAACTGCAGCGCTGCGCCGAACACAATGAACCCGATGACCAGGTTCCCGAACGCGCGCATCGGAATGCCGAACGCGCTTTCCGAGGAGTTGATGTGATAGGGGATCGTGTCGAGGAACGGCTGCTGGTGCCCGGAAATCGGTCCCGGCATCATGCCAGCGAACGTCGGGTACAGCGAAAAGACGAAGACGATCGCGAAGATCAGCCAGCCGCTGGAGCGGCGCGTCGCTTCGAGGATCACGACCCACAGCACGATCGAAAGCCAGACCGCGGTGGGCGGTGCACTGTACTCCCAACTCTCATCAAGCGAGATGTCGGCGAAATAAGCGAAGTAGCCGCACACGCCAAGTGACACGAGCGCCAGCAGGTAGTCGTACCAGGGGACCTCGCTGGAAGCGCCGCGCCACGGGGGAATAGCAATAAAGGCGAGTGCCAGGAACAGGCCCGCCAGCGTGAAGAGGTAGCGCCCTTCGAGCAGCACGATGCCCGTGGAGGTGCCAAAATTGAAGAGCTGATAGACCGACAAGATGATGGCCACCACCGTCACCGCGGCGAACACGTAGCGCAGCGCGCCGGTGAGAACGCGATGGCGCGGCCCCTCTTGCAGCTTTTCGAGTTTGGCCTTGGCGGCCGCGTCGACCGGTGGGGTCTGATCGCGGATCGCGTTCGGCTCCTGCGATGTCACGGGGTGCGCGCCTTCTTTGGCGATGCTGAATGAGGCGATCTGGAAGACGAGGGCAAGCAACGGCGGCGGCATCGGCGTCAAGGCTGGCGAACGCGCCGGTGCCGTCAATGCGCTTGGGGGGACGCCGCTTGGCGCCCTTCCCTCTTATCTGGCCCGAAAGGCCCTACGAACGAGACGAACCGGCTTAGAAGACCGGCTGGAAGCCCGCCGCCTTAAGCGCTGCGTGACGGGCCGTGCGCCATGCGGCGTCCCACTTGTCGTCCGCGACTTTCTTCGCCGTAAACGCCTTCCAAGCCGCCGCCAGCACGTCTTGACGCTTCATCAACTTGGCGTTGTGGGCTTCCATGTCATCGGTCCAGATGCCCTTTTCCTTGTAGTACTTGACCGCACCTGGATGCACCGGGATCACCCATTTGAAGTTCTGCTTTTTAATGTTCCAGCCGCCAATGCCGGGCGCTTTGCCGTCGTACTTGTCGAACAACTCCACCATCGCCTTGGTCATGTTGTAGACGAGATCAGGCTTCTGATCGCCCATGGCGACGAGCACCGGGTAGGGGTAGCCAGCACCCTCAAGCGGTTTGTCTTTCGAGATCGTGGCGCCCACCGTCGCCATGTTGGGCTGGAAGAAGGGTGCGATCTTCTGCAGGCGCGCCCAACCTTCTTTGTCGGCGTGCGGCACTTTCGGCCAGACCAATTTGCGCGGTGAAGCTTCAAGCGCGTAGGCGCGGCCTGAGTTGGTGGAGGCGAACGCGGCATCCACCTGGCCGTTGACCATGCCCTTCCAACTTGCCCCGAAGCCGCCGAATTCGACCTTCTTCACGTCTTTCCAGGTGAGACCGCCGAATGCCAGATAGGCTTCGACGTTGACGTTCAGCGCAGGCGCGCCCTTCACCCAGGCGACGCGCTTGCCTTTGAGATCCTTGTATTCCTTGACGCCCACATCGCCGGCGACGCCGACGGCAAGGTTGATCGCGCCGTTGTTCAACAGCAGCATCTGGATGCGCTGCGGGCCCCATTTTTTGCCGCCGAACTGAAACGCGCCCTCTTGCGCCATGAAGCTGCCGCCCACGCCGGTCGCGGAGAACTGCACCTTGCCGCGACGCAAAGGCTCCGTCCGTGAGACGTCGTTTTTGCCCGGCAGGACACGCAAGCTCACATTCAACACGTTCTTGAGTGCAGAGCCGATCGCTACCGATTGGTTGTAGCCCGCTGAGCCCGTGCCGTAGGCGGTCCAGGACAACTGACCTGGCAGCTTGATGTCTTGTGCAAGCGCGGGCGCGGCGAACAGAACTCCGAAGCCGGCGGCCAGCGCGGCCGCTTTATGAGGGGTCTTCAAAGGCATCGTTTCCTCCAGATTGGCGAGCGCATGAGCGCTCTTTGTCGTTGGTTTTGTTTGTCGCTCGTCGTTTGTCGTCGGTCTCAATCGTCGTTGGTCTTGTTGGTCGGGCGGCCGTTGGGGTCGAGCGTGGCGGGCGAAACGGCGGGGGTTGAGCGGATCGTCGAGGGCTCCCACGAAAGCTTGGCGGCTCACCACAACGTTGCGATCAAAGGCGGGACCGCAGTTTGGTTCGCAGCCATCGTTGCCCTAGCGCGAGCGGTTGCGCCTGCGCGCAGCCCTGCCCTAGAGTTCATCCGCGCCAGGTGGAATCACCTGAGGCAAAAGATGAACGGCAAAACAAAAGACCAGATGCCGGTTCCGCTTCAAGCTGAAGCGAACCGAACCTAGGGTCAGTATGACCGCTTTCAACTTCATCGGGCAAGGGGCCTCTCGGGGACGCTCGCGACCGCTGACCAGCATTAACAAGCACGGGCCTGCACTTAGCATGCACTCGGCCTGCACTGGGCCAGCACTGGGCCAGCAGTCATCCCTCAACACACGCTGTTGCGCTCAACCGCGCTAGCAACGCGCGCCTCGCCGCCATCACACCCAACGCCCCAACCATGGAGCGCCATTCATGACCCGCCGCGCCGCCGATCTTCTCATCGACTGCCTGAGCGCCCACGACGTTGACCGCATCTTTTGCGTGCCCGGCGAAAGTTACCTTGCCGCGCTTGATGCCCTGTTTGAGCGCAACACCATCCAAACGGTCATCTGTCGGCACGAGGGAGGCGCGGGCTTTGCCGCCCTCGCCGATGCCAAGCTGACCCGTCGCCCCGGCGTCGCCTTCGTGAGCCGTGGCCCCGGGGCGACGAACGCCTCGATTGCTGTCCACGTGGCTGAGCAGGACGCGACGCCGTTGGTGCTCTTCATCGGTCAGGTCGCGCGCCATGAGGCGGGGCGCAAAGCGTTCCAGGAGGTCGACTACGCGAAGACCTTTTCAGACATGGCGAAGGCGGTCTGGACGATCAACGATGCGGACCGCTTGCCCGATATCGTCGCCAAAGCGTTCCAGGTCGCGGCCGCCGCCACGCCGGGCGCCTGCGTGGTGGTGCTGCCCGAAGACATGCTCGAAGACATGACGGCAAGCGCGGTGATGGGCCCCGCGCAGTCCCCCCAGGTCGGCGTTGGCGATGATGCCCAACTGAGCGTCATCGCGAAGATGCTGGACGACGCCAAGCGCCCGTTGATCATCGCAGGCGGTGCGCTCAACGCGCCTGAGGGGCGCGCCGCATTGCAGGCTGCGTGCAACACGCATCAGGTCCCTTGCGCGCTGACGTTCAAGCGCCAGGATCTGTTCGACAACACGTCCGCGCTCTACGCCGGGCATCTGGGCTTCAAGGTGCCGCGCCCCTTGGTCGACCGGCTGAACGAGGCGGACCTGATCCTCGCGGTCGGCACGCGGCTCGGCGAGGTGAGCACCCAGGGCTACACGTTCCCGCGTGCACCTGAGCCCGATCAACCGCTGATCCACATCTATGATGATGCAGCACCGCTCAACCGCGAGTACCGCACGCGGCTGAGCCTCGTCGCTGACCCGACCGCTGTGATGGCAGCGCTCGCCCAGCGCACCGCCGGGCAACATCCCGGTGATCGCGCCGCCTGGATCGAACGCCTGCACGCGCCGATGAAGGCTTCGCGCGCCTGGTCTGCCCGCCCCGATGGACGCCTCGATATGGGGCCCGTGGTTGCCGCGCTGACGAGCACAGCGCGTGACGATGCGATCTTCATTACGGATGCAGGCAATTTCTCAGGCTGGCTCCACCGCTACTTCCCTTTCAACGGGCGCCATCGCCTGCTCGGCACCGTCGGCGGGGCGATGGGCCTTGGTATGCCGGCAGCTGTCGCGGCGGGCTTGCGCTGTCCTGGCACGCAGGTGATCACGTTCATCGGCGATGGCGGCATGGGCATGAGCGGGGCGGAGCTGGCAACCGCGGTGCAGTATGATGTGCCGGTGAAAGTGTTCATCTCGAACAACGCCAGCTACGGCACCATCCGCATGCACCAGGAGAACGCCTTCAAGGGGCGCGTGGTCGGCACCGCCTTGAAGAACCCGGATTACGCAGCGCTCGCCGAAGCGCATGGCGCACGCGGCTTCACGCTTGCCACAATCGATGAGGCGGAAAGCGTGGTCGCCGCAGCGCTCGCCCAAGACGGCCCGGTGGTGGTCGACGTCAAGACCGACGTCCACCTGATCTCGCCCAACGCCACGCTGGACGACTTGGGCTAGTGGCGATGGGTGATGGTCCGCAGGGGATCCCGCGAGGCCCAAACGAGACATTCCTATTTACATTCAGCGGCAGACATCCTGTCAGAGGCAGATGCCAATCATTTTCGCGGATCCAACTCACAACACATATCCCCGGTCTCACCATGACAGGGCTCGACGGAAGGATTGTTGCAACAGCGCAGAATGGCCTTCGCCAGCTTGTGCCGAGCTCGTTGCACCCGAGATTTCGCTCCTGGCACCGTTAGTTGCATTTCACAGGCCAACTCGGCGTAGTTCAAGCCACGAAGATCCTTCAGATAGATCGCGTCTCTGTCTGCTGGCGGGAGTCCGTCGAGGAATGGTTCGATGCAATCAGCATAACTGTTAAGCGGACTATTATTTGTCTGGACGATTGGTACATCGAATGCATCATCAAGATCCAAATGAATAGGCGCGCGTGAACTGGAGCGCAAGTGATCGATTGCTGCGTTTGCGGCGATGCCGCTGATCCACGCCTCGAACCGATCATGCTTCTGTAAGCTATCAATATTTCTCAAAGCACGTTCAACTGCAGTCTGCACAACGTCATTCACATGAACGTCGGAGACACCACGCCGCCAAACAATTCTCTTGAGCTTCAATAACAGCCGTGACCATTCAGCGTCTGCAGTCTTGCTCATCCACAGCAGCCCGTTGGGCAGCATTGTCTCGCCTCCGAGCCACCGAAGAATTTTTCAATATTCTGCGCGCTCGTCACGGTATGGCCGTGCGAAGTTTGAGTTGTGTGGGGGCGTCCTGATTGGCGCGCCACATCGACGAGCAGTCCGACGATCATACCGACCTGCGGCGTTAGCGTCTGCTCGCCGTTCCACTGCCAGACCCGGCAGTCGACGCCCTCGGCGCAATTACATAGCTCACCGCATTCTTTGCAGCGGCTCTGATACGCTTCCGGCTGTATATCATCACCATTGATACGGATTGTCGGCGAAGCGATAAAGCCCAGCTCTTTCGCCTGTTCGGCGGAGCGAACGTGAATGTTCTTCAGTTCAACACTGTAGCCGAGGGCTTCGAGGACTGGCGTGGCGGTTCGTATTGCGGAAGCGAGCACATCGCTCGTTCCCGAGCAACGTCCGCAATGGCTCAGATCAAGATAAAGAAACTCGACGGAGATGACGTTGTTCAGAGTGCTGACCATGGGTTCGTCCTTTCAAGAGTAGCCTCTTATGGTAGACGTCCGCGACCGAGAAAAGATGCACGAAACCAGTCCGGGCCATTCCTAGCGGGGGTGGGAAGGCATGGCTCGCGAGATACTTGGACGACCGCCGATGGCCCTGTGCCGAGGCGCTCACGCATCCCCTAAGGCCCGGCGGCAGGGGCTGTGATGAACGAGATCGCGTTGCCTTTGCTTCAACGGATGGGCCACGTCGTCCTTGAGACCACCGCGATTGTTCTCCAGATCGTCGGCCATGAAGATGAGGCGCGGTTCACTCCTCGGCTCTGAGACGACGCTTACGATCGACGGGTTTTGCGGAGCGGCGCGTTTTGCATTCTCACGCAACGTCTGAGACCATGTGAGCGTGTCGGGCGTCGTTGACAGCGGAACACCGTTGCAGGCGCTATAATTGCTATGGCTCTCAGGCTTGCTCGTCTTCCTGATCGCGCCCACACGCCCCGCTGGACGACTTGGGTTAGCGATGATGGGTGAAGGGTGAGGGTCCGTAGGCGATCGAGCGACGCCCAAAACGGGACATTCCGAGTCACAAACGCCGGCAGACACCCTATGCTCCGAACGCAGATTGCGGCTTGTGACCCAGAGCGGCCTTTGCCTCTCAGTTGCAGGCGCCGAACGACGACCAACACCTCTACCCAAGAACCGCCATCTCTAAAAGTTGCCCAATTGAATGATTCGACTGAGCGATGGAAACTGTAATCAGAAAGCTTGGAGCGACTGACATCGAACTCGCCCAATCCGTGTTCGCTGTGATGGCCTCCGTGTTCGAAGAACCCCTACGATCGGTGAGCCGCAAGTACGTGGCTGATCTATTGAGCAGGCCAGATCTGTTTGTTGTTGCGGGATTGGTCGACGGCAAACCCATTTCTGGGCTCACAGCATTTAAGCTTCCCCTGACACGATCAGAAACCGCAGAGATGTTCGTTTACGATGTCGCAGTGCTTGCGGCCTATCAGCGGCACGGTATTGGTCGCAGGTTGATGCAGGAGGTGCGCTCCCTAGCCGCTGCGGAGGGGATCGCGACGACATGGGTGCCCGCTGAAGATGAGGACGACCACGCACTTGATTTTTATCGTTCCATTGGCGGTAATCCATCGTCGGTGACGATTTTCACGTTCGAAAATCATCCATGAGTGATTGGCGGAAGCCCAGAGGCTGCGGTCAGATTAGATAATGTTATGTAACCCACACGTAAGCTTGCTGGCCCAAGAGACTTATGGGTGTTTGGGCACATGAGGGCCGCTTCTGCGGGTAGTTCAGCCGAAGCTGTCAGACGACGGTCAATAGGAATTTGGACCCGGAGCCGAAGTATCATCGGCCCTCTCGAGTTCAGCTATGCGGGCGCAGTTATGCCATCCGCTCAGCGCTTCAGTTCTCGAAGGGTGCAACCCTTTCAAATGGCTTCCATAGCCTCCGCCACACGCTTCGCCTCGGTTGGTGCGGTTTTCGCCGACGCTACATGGAAGTTGAACATACGCGCACCCAGTTCAGATCGAGCACGCGCACGATCTGGCGAACCGGGTGATTGCCCGGCACCGCCTCATCCCGATCAAACGCGTAGAAGAGCTCCTTCTGATCCCGGTTGAGCCGCCCCATCATTGCTTTGCCCCCGCGGTGCCTGCCGCACACCAACGCAATCACTGTTCGCTCGCGACCTCAACGGGAGTTCTGCAACACAATCGGCCCGGCTCTCCAGATCTCATCCTGATGCTATAGCGTCCGAAGTTGAGCCAACTGCTGCCGTCATGTGCTCAGTGGTGAGATGAAATAGGCAGACCCGGCGCGGAATCATGCTCTTGTAACTTTGGCGGCGTAGCAACCTGGTTTTGCATAGTGCATATGGATGTACTCCACGTCGGGTTCTGCGAACAGTTTTTCGATTGCTATCTCCAATTGATCGCCTTCAACTGCATCGGCATTAATCATGAAGTGATTTTTGCCAAACGCTCGCAACGACATCAATCGATGCCTGAATAGTATTGGAACCTCGTCGATTTGTGGGCGGGCGCGCTTTACATTCTCTCG
>JBCBJZ010000036.1:0-25521 GCA_038522635.1 Pseudomonadota bacterium
CTGAAGCGAACCGACTCTAGATCATCGGGCGATCCGCACCGACCGTGCTCTAAAGATTGCGCTCGCCGCGCCCGACCGTGCGCGCCAACATCGCGGCAATCTGCGTCTGCGAACGCTGAAAACTGGCCGCATCGGGCGTCGTCACATTGAACGTCACCTGTGGTGCCATCCCGCCGCCCGCGCCCGCGCGCACGCCCAGGCGTCCATCTGCACCGCGCGCCAAAGGCAGGATCGCTTCCGGCCCCGCTTCGCCCGCAAGCCCAAGACCGCGTCCCAACGGAAACGTCACCGGAGACGCCACCACACCGCCCTTGGCGAAAGGCACCGGCATACCGCCTGCGAACGCTGCCCCCTTTGCAAACGCGGTTCCCCCGCCGCCAGCCACACTGCTGAACAGCGACGTGAACGCGCTGCTGATGCCTTGCTCCAGCGGTTTGAACGCGCTTCGCAACGCCACCCGAGACAAGCTCAGCGTGACCGAGCGCAAGACATCACCCAGGCTGCGGCCCTTCAAAGCCACACCCTCGAACGCGCTCACAAGCGAGCGCGAAAACTGCTGCCCGAGCTTGCCAGCAAGATCGAACTCACGGCGCAGCGCGCTCGTATCGGCCTGCACCTCCAACACCATCGTCTCGCGATCAAAGCCTTCCATCCGCCCGCTCCCCTCGTTCGTCCGCTGCACCACCTAAAGCCACATGCCCCATGGCGTCCGGGAACCGCGCCATCAGGTCGTCCAAGACGCCACGCTCCAGCCGACCGGCACCTTCCGCCCCGGCATCACCCGTCAGCCCCCGCACCGCGGCGGCAAACTCCCGCGGCGTCATCGCCCAGAACGTGGACGGCGCGAGGCCAAGCACGCCAAAGCCGGCCGCCATCACGCGGCCCCAGGGAAAGGGCGCCTTGCCCCGCTCGCCCCCGCCCCTTGCGCTTTGTGCGCAGACGCCGTCACGTCCGCTGCCGCCGCACCGGACGCCTCCTCGGCCTGCGTCCCAAACGTCGCCGTCAGCAGCCGCGCCACGATGTCCACATAGCCTGCCGCCCCCTGCCCGCATCGCATCATCGCGACCGCGCCATCATCGATGTCGTGACCAGCCCCACGCAGGCCGGCGCCGATCACCTTGACCGCGTCCGACGCGCTCAGCCGGCCCGCCTCGAAACGCTCCGCCAGCGCCAACATATCCGCTTCCCCGAACGCGTCTTCGAGCTCGGCCAGCGCGCCCAACGTCAAGCACAGCGTCATCGCTTTGCCGTCGAGTTGCGCAGCGATTTCACCGCGGTGCCGATTGGCCATCGTCCCCTCCCGTCTGTTCCGTTGCGCCAACGCGCCTTGCCGGACGGCGGCGCAGGCCTAAGCGCGCGGCAAACGCCACTCGTTTTAGAGCGCGGCGAAGGCCACTCGTTTTAGAGCGCGGCGAAGGCCACGACGCCCGCCGACTCCAACCCCAACTCGAACGTCAATTCCCCATCATGCCGCCCACTGAACTCCAGTGTGGTGATCTGAAACGGCCCCGTCACCGTCCCAAAATCCGGGATCACCACCTGCCATGCCGCAATCGTCCCAGCGAAAAACGCAGCCCGCACCAGCGCATCGGAAGCCTCGTCCTTGAAGATCCCCGAGCCGGTCAAACGCGCCTGCCGCACCCCGGCGCCAGCCAGCAGTTCGCGCCACAGCCCCACCGATTCCTGATGCGTCACATCCACCGTCTCGGCGTTGAACGCCAACGTGTTCGCCCGTAGCCCCGCCACCGTCACGAACCCACCACTGCCATCGCCGTCGATCTTCAACAGCAGGTCCCGGCCCTTCTGTGCCGCCATCGTCGCTCTCCTTCGCCGCCATGCGTGCGGCCACAAAAAAAGGGGCGCCCCCGGCACCCCGTCACCCCATTACCGTGCGATCTTCACAGCACGCCGGCGCGGCGCACCACTCATCGCTCATCGCTCATCGCCTATCTCGCGGCCGTACGCTCACACCGTCGGCTCCGTCACCGCCCGGTAACGCACCACGCCGTGATAGGTTTGCCCATCGGACTCACGGCGAGCATCGGAAGAGACGTGCCGCAAATTGATCAGCCGATGGTCGCTCACATTTAACGCACGCTCATGAAGCGCATCGCGCAGCGCCGCCATCACGTCATGCACCAGCTTGCGCCCAGCGCCGCGTGACCAGACGTGCAGCGTGACCAGGTGCTCTTCGCCCCGATCACTGCCCGTGCTCCAATCGCGCAACGTCGAGCGCCCGAACGTCACATAGGGAAACGCCGTGCCCTGCGGCACGTCGTCGAACACGTGCGGCCCACCCAGCGCAGCCAACACGCCGTGGTCAGCGATCAACGTTTCATAAACCGCGCGCTGCAGCGCAAAGCCGGCACTCACCATCACGTCAGGTTCCCCTCTTCGAACGGATCATCGTCGAACGCGCCGCGCGGGCGTCCCTCAGCATCAAAAGCCGCCCCCGTCGCCTCAACTCGCTCAGCGTCGCGCGCGCCCTTCATCTGCACCCGCTCTTCGATGCGCCGCACCGCCCGCTGCTTCGCCCGCGCCAGCACGCGTTGCGCGCTGAGCCCCCGCCATCGCGCCGCGACCCTCAAAGGTCCTGCTCCCGGCAAAGGCAGCGCAGCCAACGCCCACGCTCCCCCGCATCAAACGCGCTCAAAATTTCAAGTTCACGCCCATCGAACGTGAAGCGCATCGCCGGCAGCACATCATCGCGATAGCGGATCGTCACCACGTGCGAGACATCACCGCTCAGGGCATCGGCGCGCAATTCCTCATCGCCACGCGTCGGCTCAACGCTCGCCCACACCAACCCCAGCACAGCCCAACGCTCCTGCGCGCCGCCCGCACCATCACCCGTACGCACCACATGCTCGATCGCCACGCGATGCCGCAGATCACCGATTGCCGGTTGCGGGTTGCGCCTCATAGCCGGCGGCTCCGGTAGGGCAACAAAAGCTCGTTGACCATGCGCGGGATCGAAACGGACGACGTGCCGATCTCCACCGGCTCGCGGTTCTCGTACCAATGCGCCACCAGCAGCATCAGCGCTTGGCGCACCGGCAACGGCACCGCCTCCGCGTCGTCGCCATAGCCAGCTGTAAAGCGCACCTCGATGCCGTTCAGCACCCGTCCAGGCTCGGGCGCGGCACCCCCCCTGCGCAACATCAAGCGCGGTGGCTGCCCGACCGTGTCCACCACGTAGTGCGCCGGATCGATCGTGGTCGGCTGGTCATCGCCGTCGAACACGACCACTTCGTCGACGCGTTGCAGCGGCCGCAGCGGCAACGTCATCGCGTTGTCCTTGGGCCAGCAGTCGCGCACATGCGCCCAACGCTGCGTCAGCATCGCCAAGCCAAGGGCCGCCTCGATGTGCAAGCGCGACGTTATGATCAAACTGGAAATCAGCGCGTCTTCATCGTTGCTGTCGACACGCAGGTGGGCTTTGACGCGGGCCAGGTCGAGCGGCTCCAGCGCCGGCCCGTTCAGGGGAACGAGAGCCATGCGGTTGCTCACTAAGTTGGGGGTGGGGGAAGCGTCCCTCCGCTGACGCGGGTGCAGCACCCAACGTCAGCCGAAGGACGTCGAAAGACTGAGGGCCCGGCGGTTCGTGCAACCACCAGGCCCTCAGGAAAAGACGCTTCACGCGTCGTCATGTTTCCGCTTGCAACGTCGCTTCGCCGCAGCGGGTTGCATGTTAAGCCGCGAACGTCAGCAGCTTGATCGCATCGAAGTCCTGCACGCCGCCGCCCACGCGCTTCGTCGTATAAAAGAGCACGTAGGGCTTTTGCGAATAGGGATCCCGCAGCACGCGGATGCCAACCCGGTCCACGATCAGGTAGCCACGCTTGAAATCACCAAACGCGATCGCCGTCGCGCCCGTTGCGATATCAGGCATGTCTTCGGCCTCCACCACGGGGAAGCCCATCAGCGTCGGCGTGACGCCGGGCATGTGCGCGGGCTGCCAGATGTAGTTGCCGTCGGCATCCTTGATCTTGCGAACCTGCGCCTGCGTCGAACGGTTCATGACCCAGTGCGCGCCCGCACGGTATCCCGCTTTGAGCGCGTAAATCAGGTCCACCAGCACATCGGCTGGATCGCTCGCCGCGAACGCGCCCGCGGCCCCCGTCGACAGCGTCCCAAGGTTGCCCCACGTCCACGACGCTTCCGCAATCGTTGGATAGTCCATGAAACCGCGCGGCTTGTTGACACCATCGCCGATCACGAACGCGCGGCCCTCCTGCTCGGCAAAGGCAACACGGACCTCATCGGCAATCCAGCGATCGATATCGACGGCCGAATCATCGAGCAACGCCTGCGTCGCCGCCGGCATCGCATAGAGCTCCATCGTCGGGAAACTGAGTTCCGCCAGCGTCGGCGTGTTCGTTTCGGGCCGTGCAGCCGTTTCCCCAACCCAGCCGGTCCCGGGCCCCTGGATCGAGAACGGCTTCTTGTAGACCGACCCCGAGACCTGCCGCACATCGGCAACCGCGCGGATCGGCGAAATCGCCCTCAACGCACGGTTCACCGTCGCTTCGGTTTCATCGGGCACCAGATAGCCGCCATCGGGATCGGAGCCGACTGACAGCGCTTTGCTTTCCAGCCCGCGCAGCCGCTGCGTCTCACCGTCTCGCACGTAGCGTTCGAACGCCGACTTGTGCTCGCCGGTCGCCGCATTCAGTCCTTCGTCCGAACCGCTGAGCGGCGCACGCGCCTGCTTCGCCGCCAGCACGTCGATCACGCGCTTTTGCTCATCCATCGCCTCATCGAGCCGCTTCAACTTGTCGGTCGTGATGCCATCCACGCTGCGCTCGCGCTCCAGATCGCGCAGCCGCGCATCATTGGTCTGCTTGAACTCCTCAAACGCATGCATCAGCTCATCGAAAGCGAAGCCCAAATCGGACGCCCCCTTCACTTCCGGCGCGATCGAAGCCGGCGTTCCTTCACCCGTCGTGGTCATGTCGCTTCTTCCTCATCAAGTTTCACACATCGTCAGCGCCTTGCCGGCTCATCGCGCAGCCCCAAAAGTGATGCCCGCCATCGCCCGCCAAGGTCGTCAGCGCAGCAACGCCGCCAGCGCGCGCATGCGCCCTGCCAGCCTCGTCTGCGCTTGTGTGCCCCCGTCCGCGTCCCGCCGGTCGTGAAGGCCCTTCAGCCCGTCGCGCATCACCGCCCGGGCCATCGTCCGCGTTAGCCCAGCATCCCGCGTGAGCCAGCGCTCGAACTCGCGTGGTGTCGGCGGCAGCCGCGCGAACGGATGCCGCTTCACGCCATCGATGCGCGCGCCAGGCTGCATCGGAAACGTGACCACCGAAATTTCCCAAAGATCGACCGCCAGCAGTCGTCGCACGCCGCTCGCCCGGTCACGGCGCGCCAGCACCGTCTGAAAGCCGATCGACAGCCCATCGATCGCGCCGTCGCGCATCAACCCCAGAATCTCGCGCGCCTTGGCCGAGGCGAGCGAAAGCCGCCCCTCGACATAAAGCCCGCGCTGATCTTCCCGCACGATGTCCCACACGCCGATCGGCGTTGCCGGATCATGCTGCAGCAGCATCTTGACGTGCTTGGCCGGCCGCTTCTCAAGCGATGCCTTGAAGGCGCCGGGCATCACACAATCGCGGCCCAGGTCTTCGCGCCCGAATAGGCAGGCGTAGCCTGTAAAGGCGCCGTCGAGCGCCACCCGCTTTAAGTCGAGCGCGGTGAACTTCATCTCGCACGCGCCCACGTTCGCGGACGCCGTAGCGTTGCGTTGCATCATCTTTGTGCCTGTCTGGTTGTTTCGTTCAGCGCGTCGTCACGGCATGCGCAAGGATCAGCGGATCGACGGATCAGCGCCGTCCTTCAAGCGGCTGGTCCGTAGCCCACCGCCGCCCGCTTCTCATCCTCACTCAGGAACGACGCACGTTCGATCCGGCTCCACAACGCCTCGCGTTCCAGTGCCAACGCCTGCACCTGATCGAGGTCCGGCTTCAACGTCACGTTCACGCCATAAGCAGGCGCGAGCCATCCCGACAGCGCCGCCGCCGTCCGGCCAACCAGCGGCAAGACCGTCTGGCGCCAGAACGTACGCGTCGCTTCCTGGTAGTTCGAATACGTGTTGTCGCCGGGGATACCGAGCAGCATCGGCGGCACCCCAAGCGCCAGCGCGATCTCGCGCGCCGCCACGTGCTTGGCCTCGATGAAATCCATGTCCTTGGGCGTCATGCTCATAGATTTCCAGTCAAGCCCGCCATCGAGCAGCATTGGCCGGCCGGCCCGCGCCGCACCCTGGAAGCCCGCATCCAATTCCTGACGCAAGCGCTCAAACTGCTCATCGCTCAGCGTTCCTTCGCGGGCCGCGTAAACCAGCGCACCTGAAGGTCGCGCCGAATTATCGAGCAACGCCTTGTTCCAACGGGTCGCCGCGTTATGGATATCGATCGCGCCGGCGGCCGCCTCGATCGGGCTCATGCCGTAGTGGTCATCGTGCGGATGAAACAGCTTGAGATGCAGCACCGGTGCCACCCCGGGCAGCGCCTCACCAGCATAGCGATGCGTGCGATGATCGACCGTATAGTCGTACGCCGCCGGCCATCCGTCACGGCCGGGCACGATTTGCATACGATCAGGCCGTAACACGTGCAGCGCTCGGACTTCATCGGCCAGCGTCACCGCTTCAAGGTAGGCGTTGCCCGAGACGAGCAGATAGCCGTACCAGCACTCAAACAGGTCGGCCGCGCACTGGCCGGCCGCCGGCTGGTCGATCAACCGCTGGAGCGGGTCGTCAGGTCTCGCCTCCCGGCCCTCATGCACCACCAGGGGCACCGCAGCGGCGGCTTCCGCGATCATGCGCACGGCCCGGTACACGATGGCGTTGCGCATGAAGCCTTCGCGCGCCATGCCGCCGTAATTGCGCGGCGACCAGACCGCCTCGCCGAGGCCTTGCACCATCACCATCGCGCCGCCTCCAGCTCCGCTTTTCGCCTCGCCTGCGCCGGCCGCTTTCGTCTCGCCAGCATCGTCGCCGGGCGCGACACGCCCCATCCAACGGCGCATTCGCCCCAACTGTCCCTTGACCGCCATCACGCCTTACCTCGCCCTGAACTCACAACATCCGCACATGCGGCCGGCTCACGTTCGTCTGTGACAATTCCGTGAGCGCCCACACCAACGCATCGACCCGGTCGGGACTGCGCGCCCCATCGCCGCTGCGCCCGTCCATGCCGAACGTACACATCTGATCTTCAAGCGCTTCAAAGCGGCCCGCGTGCACCACCCGGCCTTCCGCATAGAGCGCCGCAACGGGTTCAGCACGCACCGCCTTCCCCCGCGTCGCGCGCACCGTCGCAACCGGCAACGCCTCATCCACCTGCCGCAAAACCGCCACGACGAGATCACCGCCCTGGTTGACCTCCGCCACCACCTTATCGGCGGCAAAGTCCCGGTACGCCGCCACCACAGCACGCGCCCAAGCCAGCGGTTCACGGCCCTGCAGCGTGCGGTCAGCCAGCACGTAAAAGCGCGCATCCGCACCCTTGCCAGCGACCACGATCCCGCATGCGTCCGAGCCCGCATGCGCGCTCACCGGTGGGTCAACCGCCACAACGATCCGCCGTAACGCGGGCGCCTCTTCCAACCGCGCATCATCGATCCAGCGGCGCTGCCACAACCCCGTCCCGCGCTCTTCCACGATTTCGCCGTCAAGCTCCTGGCGCCCCAACGCCGTACCGCCGTAGCGGCGCATGATCTCGTCCATGAACCAGGGCGCGAGGTTGGCCGCATTCTCCGCCGTACGCGCCCGCGTCACGGCTGTTCGGGCATCGCCCATCAGGTCCTTCAAAAGCGCAGTTGCCCGCGGCGTTGTGGTCACCACCACGCGCGGGGCCTGACCGAGCCGCATCCCGAACTGCAGCATGTCCCAGGTCGCTTGCGCCTGGCGCCATTTGGCCAGTTCATCGCACCAGGCGGCGGCAAACTGCGGCCCACGCAGCGCCTCAGGCTGCTCGGCTGAAAACATCTGCGCGATCGAGCCATTCGGCCACACCAACTGCTGTTTTGAGGCTTCGAAGACCGGGCGCTCATGGGCGGGATGCACATCGAGCAGGCCCGAAACCCCCTCGATCATCACCGCCCGCACTTGCGCGATCGTCTCACCGACAAGCGCGATGCGCCGTGCCGGAGCCGCTGCCAACGGCGAAAGCCCTAACGCCTGCGCCCGCACCCATTCAGCGCCGGCCCGCGTCTTGCCCGCTCCGCGACCACCCAGAATGACCCAGGTCCGCCACCCCTCTAGCGTAGGCGGCATTTGCGCCGCGCGCGCCCAAAGCGGCCAATCGTAAATCAGCCGGGCGATGTCGCCATCATCGAGCGCCGCCAGCACCTCCTTCAACGCCCTGTCCCTCGCACAGCGCTTCAAGGCGCGCTGCAAGATCGTGACGCCATCGCTCGGCATCGGCGGCCTGGTTTCCATCGGCTTTCACACACTCGCTCACGGGTTTTGACGCATCACCTTCACGCGCTACGGCGCGGTTCAGCTCGCCCAGTTTTTCAAGCGCACGTATTAATGTGCCCAGCGCGCGCGCATCGCGCTCACCGTCCGCTGCCGATTGATCATCACCGGTTTGCATCCGCACCTCGATCAAGTTGAGATTATATTCAACCGCCCGCGTTAACCGATCAGCCAGGCTACCGGTTTCACCACGCCGCTTTTGCCGTTGCGAAGAACGCGGCTTAACGCGCTTTTTTACTGCGCCCCTCAAAGCCGACGGCTCAGATAAAGCCGCCGTCTTCTTGCGACGTGGATTATTCTCATCTTTCGCGGCATCACGCGGCGCATCGCGATGCCCTACTGGCGCTCCGCCGCTCTCACCAAGACCATGCCTTTCGGCGTCGGCCTTATCCTGTATTTCAGGACGAGCCCCGGGCTTGCTCCGGCCGCCCTGTCGCGCCGGCGCGCAAGCACCACGGCGTGGCGTCCAGCCGCGCTTGCGCCGCTCCACCCCGAGCCGGTAGCGGCTCAGTCCAAAACGCGCGCACACCGCATTAAGCGGCGCGCTCGACGCATAGGCCGCTTCAACCGCCGCCCAATCGATCGCGTCGCCGCCGGGCATCTTGCCAGGATCGGCCACGACTCCACGCTCGCCGCTGGTCTGGCCGCTGGGAGGATCGCTCGTATTGCCGCGCGACGTCGCCACGCGACGAACCGCCTCACACCGCTCCTGTTCGCTGGCACCGTCATCGGATGTCCGGCCGCCCAAGCCATCACGATCGTCCTGCGCTGCGCCCGCCGCGACGCACGTTCGCCGTCCACCTCGTTGTCCGCGCACCCCTCACCCCCGCAAGCCACGCCTGTAAATCTCTCCATCCCGATGAAGCCATGCGAGGCGAGGACCGAACGCCAAACAGCACGTTCACTCACCGCCGGCAGGATCACCGAGAGCAACGAGCGCAAAGTGCGAACCACCGGCTCGAACACGCACGCCTTGCCTTTGCGCCCAAAGTTGCTCTGCACTTTGAAATTCAGACGATCTTTGGTCGACTTCGGGCTTACCTACGGTGATCCCGATCGATCGCCCGATCATCGAGAGCAGCGGTGACGCGTTCCCCGTCCACCTGAAGCCGACCGTGTTTCACAAAACGCGGACCGCCTTCCGCATCTGCTCCGATCTGCATCCGCGTTCTTCTGCATCCGCGTTCATCCGCGAACCTGCCCGTAGCCCGCTGGAGCAGCGCGCTGCAGACGCAAAAAAAGCGCGACACCGCGGTGCAACGCTTCATCATCCGTTCTTCTTATTTCGCTCAATCAGGTTTCGTTCAATCAACCTCAAGTCAATTCAAGCCGCCCCCGCATCAACTCAAAACTCATCATCCGGCCCCGCCGCCCTTCAAACTACCCATCAAGCAGCCTCAACAGCCACGATCAGAAACAAACACGTCACCCAAACTCATTAACATTGAAGCCACCAGCCCAAATCTCAACACCGATCCTCAGCTCGCGCCACCACCCCGAATTCGCACACTCGTCAAGGTAAGGGAATGTTAGTATTTCAGCGGTGCGCTGTCAAATGAAAAACGCATGCGGATGGAATTAGATTCGTGGGTGTGCTGTTAACTCGCGAAATTGAGCTTATCGGTTTCAATAATCGATTATTTTATCCCCGCCGCGTTTTTCCGCAGCTTGCCCCTCGCGCATCGCCCCTCGCAGGACCTTAACGCGCGGGAAAGGCGTCGATGATGAAGCGCTCCACATCATCTTCGTGAATCCCGCTTTCGCTGATCGCCCAGGCGCCGACCGCGATGCCCGCTTCCACGACGGTTTCCGCGCGCCCGGAGCGTAACGGGTGCCACCACGCCAGATCCCGCCCTTCCGCGACCATCCGGTAAGCGCAGGTGTCCGGCAGCCAGGACAGCGTGCGGACCTTGGCGCTATCGATCGAGATGCAATCGGGCATGACCGCGTGGCGGTTGGCATAGTCGCGGCACCGGCAGGTGTTCAGATCGAGCAGCGAGCATGACAGGCGCGTCAGGTGGCAGGTGCCGGTGTCCTCATCCTCCAGCTTGAGCAAACAACAACGCCCGCAGCCATCGCACAGCGCTTCCCACTCCTGCGCGTTCATCTGTTCGAGCGTCTTGGTGCGCCAGAACGGCAAGTGCATCGACGGCGCCGCGCTGGACGGCGCCTCAGTTAAGTGTTGCATGCCGGCAACGTCGTCAGGGTTACGCTCACCCTTCATGGGGTCCTCGCTTCCGCCGCACAAAAGTCAACACATTCAACCCCTAACGCCGTGAGACACGGTTTTTGCGACTCATCGCTCAAGCGGCTACACAGTGTGCCGCGCCACAACGCGGTAAAACGGCTCAGCGGTAAGCCAGCCAACGACTGGCCGGGCCGCACCGGCCCCTTTAAGAACGCATGGCGTGATCGACGTCAAAACTTCCGTGCGCTGCCAGGTTCCGACCGCGACGGGACCTCAGGCCACCCTTCTTGGACCGCGCAAGACTCTAACTCCGAGGCAGACCGTTGAGCGATTGGTTATTCAAGCAAGGGCGCCGCGCCCGGCTCATCAGTTGGATCGGCGTTGACTCGTGGATCGATTCCACCATCCACGAGACCGTTCAGCACTTCAAAGACCGCTGGAACGCGGCCACCAATTGGTTCGCCCGCTTTCGGCTTGCGGGCTGGAAGCGGTGGGCCAACGAACTGGGTTCCGAAGCGCTGACGTTAGGCGCCGCGGGCCTCGCCTTCGTCTACGTGCTCGCGTTACCGGCCTTCATGGAAATCGACGAGGGACGCTGGCTCGCGACCGGTCAGTACAGCGTCAAATTCCTCGACCGCAACGGCAACGAGATCGGCAAGCGCGGCATCCTCCACTCCGACGAGGTACCGCTCGATGAGATCCCGCCGTTCCTGATCAACGCCACGCTCGCCACAGAAGATCGTCGCTTCTTCGAGCACTACGGCATCGACGTCTTCGGCACCTTGCGCGCGTTGTTTGAAAACGTCCGCGCCAACGATGTGGTGCAAGGCGGTTCCACGCTCACCCAGCAGCTCGCCAAGAATCTGTTCCTCACGTCTGAGCGCTCTTTGCAGCGCAAGATCAAGGAGCTGTTCCTCGCGTTCTGGCTGGAAGCGCGGCTCACCAAACGGCAGATCCTCAAGCTGTACCTAGACCGCGCCTACATGGGCGGCGGGGCCTTTGGCGTGGAAGCAGCGTCACGGCTCTACTTCGGGAAATCAGTGCGCGACATCACGCTTGCTGAAGCCGCGATGATGTCGGGTCTCTATAAAGCGCCGACGAAATACGCACCTCATATCAACCTGCCGGCTTCGCGTGCTCGTGCCAACGATGTCCTGTCAAACCTGGTTGAAGCCGGCTTCATGACAGCCGGACAGGTACACGAGGCGCGGCTCAATCCGGCGAAACCCGTTGAAACGAGCCAACCCTACACACCCGACTGGTTCCTTGACTGGGCCTTTGAAGAAGTTCAGCGCAAAATGCGCGGCAAGGACCAGTACGTTTTGACCGCGCGGCTTACGGTGGATCTGAGTTTGCAGCGCGCCGCCGAAGAAGCGCTCAACGCGGTGATCCGCCAGCATGGCACATCAAAACGCGCGCGTTCGGGCGCCATTGTCACCATGGAGCCGGATGGCGCGGTGCGCGCGCTGGTGGGCGGCATCGACTACGGCGAAAGCCAGTTCAACCGCGCGACGTCCGCCCGCCGCCAGCCTGGCTCTTCGTTCAAGCCCTACGTCTACCTCACCGCGCTCAACAACGGGTACCGCCCCAAAACTCTGGTACGTGACGTGTCGCCGCGCTGTGGGCGATGGGCGCCCAAGAACTACAATGGCAGTTACGGCGGCGGCGGCCGGGTCACGCTTTCACGCGCGTTGGCCAAATCGCTGAACACCGTAGCGGTCGGACTTTCGCTCAAAGTGGGCCGCAAGAAGGTTCTCGCGGATGTCAAAAAACTTGGCATCAAAGGCGTGCGCCGCTCATGCTCGATGGCGCTTGGCGACACAGGCATCACGGTGCTTGAACACACCGGCGGTTACGCCACCTTCGCCAATGGCGGCCTGGCGGTGAAGCCGTACGGGGTCCTTGAGATCCGCAACTCGAAGGGGGACCTCCTTTACGATCGCGAACGCGATGAGGGCCCAGCGCGACGCGTCTTCCCGCGCCGCCACGTCGCCAACCTCAACACCATGCTGCAGCAGGTGGTGGAGGCCGGAACGGGCAAGCGCGCGCGGCTCGAATTTACGCATGCGGTTGGAAAAACCGGCACGTCATCCAGTTACCGGGATGCCTGGTTCATGGGCTTCACCGGTCGCTATGTGACCGGCGTGTGGATTGGCAACGACAACTTCCGACCGACCAAACGGGTCACCGGCGGCAACCTTCCAGCGATGACCTGGCAGGCCTTCATGTCGGTTGCCCATAAGGACCTGAACATCCCGCGGATCCCGGGCCTTGGCGATCATCCACGTCAGGTCGAGGAGCGCGCCCGCCTTGCCGCGCTGAAGCGCAGCAACCCCGCGCTGGCCTCCGCCCGTCAGGCGCAAGCCAACAAGAAGCGCGACCGCATCATGTCGGACCAGACCCGCAACGCGCTGAAGGCCATCACGGCCGCCTTCGTCAAAGCTGGCGCTGCACAGCCCAAGAAGCCAGAAGATGAAACGAGCGATGATGCTGCACCGCCCGGTACCCCGCAACGCGATGCCCGGCGCCCCGGTCCCACCACGGTTCAGGAGGGTCCGCGACTTGCGACAGCAAGCTCCCCTCGCTAAGCCTCAAGCGCTCGACCAAGAGACCCCCTTCGACACACCGGCGAAAACGGCCCTCGCCGGGCTCGCCGCGCGCCCACCCTGCACCGCTCTATGATCATTCGCCTCGTCACCAACTTGATCGTCTTTGCGCTCGTGACCGCCGCGGCCTCCATGGCGCTCACCTGGTACATGGCATCGGCCGGATCAACGCTGACAACGGAACGCTTTGGCCCCTGGGTCACCTGGAACGCCATCGGCCGCAGCGACGCGGACCCCTACACCCGCGCGCATGTGATCCAGTCGGGCACCATGCCGCTCTCCACCAGCGTCGCCCGCATCTACCGTGCGGACGTTGACGACGAGGGCCGTCCGCTCATCGCGTCTTGCGACTATGCGATCAAGGGCAGCGGACCGGACGCCGTGTGGTGGTTGCTTGCCGTCTACGACACCACCGGCCGCCTGATCGACAACCGCGCTGCGCGTTTCGGCTTCACGTCGGAGGACATCCTGCGCGGGCCTGACGGCACCTTCCAGGTTACGCTGGCGCGCGGAACGCGAGCGGGCAACTGGCTGCCTTCAGGCCGCAGCGGTCAGCGTGTCCTGGTCCTCACCGCCTTGCAGCCGCGCTATCGTGGCGCCAGCGAAGCGCGCGAGAACGACCGCGCAGTCGAAGCGGCACAGCTCCCCTCGATCACGCAGCAGGGGTGCCGTTAGATGGCGTCGCGCAAGGGAAGCGGTCTGATGCTGTGGCGCACTGTGCTGCTGGCGCTGTGTGCGGCCGGTATCATTCACATCGTGATGGTGTTGAACGCGCCCAACACATCGAACCGCGGCGCCTTCCAACGCCTCGCGACCGCTTACGCCGTCAACATCATGCACGTCCTTCCGCCAATCACCGCGCAGAACCAACCGCTCCCGTTCATGATGCCGGGCGTCCGCTATGCGATTTGTCTGTTCGATATGACCCGCACGCCGGTCGACGTCGCAGCGATCCTGCCTGATGAGACGTGGACGCTCGCGCTCTACAGCGCCTCGGGCGACAACTTCTACGTCCAGCCCGGACAAGCGAACCGCGAGGCGGACATCGGATTCACGCTCGTGCCGCCGCAGCCCGATCTTTTCGGGTTGTTCAAGCGCAGCGTGCCGAACTCAACCGACAGCCGCAAAATCAACGTGCCCGCGCGCAAGGGCCTCGTCATCATCCGCGCGCCCATTCGCGGCCCGGCTTACGCCAACGAGACCGCGCTGACGCTGGAGCGCGCCATCTGCCGCGCGCAGCCGCAGTAAGCAAAGCCGAGGCGAAAGCAAAGGCGAGCGGTTCGCTTAGACTTGCGCGCGCATCGATCGGTTCAATCGGCCATTTCAAGTTTCCGCGTGGAGGCCGCTTCCACAGGCGGCTCATCATCATGCCACCGCTCCACACGGACACCTGGAAAGATCATGATCTGCGCCGTCGCAGCCCGTTCCGAAACGCTAGCCTCGCCCGGTGATGATCCTTCCGAAACCATCCGGCTCGAAGCCTCATCAACGCTCGCCTTAACGCGTAAAGGAAAATCGATAATCGTCGCCATGGTCAGGTCCCCCTACCCGGCCGTTGTCGAAAGCGCCGTAACACCGGCGCGCTGCCAGGTTTCCCCAAAGACGCGGATTGTCGCGCGACACAACTTCAGCGCGATGCGGGTTAACGCGGGGTTAACAGCTTATCCCCAGACACCGCTTACGCGCTTCCCTCTAGCGCGATTCACCAACCCGTCGATGATTCGCCGTCGTCACGGTCACGCGCAAGCCAATCATCAAGGTGATGCGTGCCCTCACGGCTCTCGATTTCCACCACCCAAAGGTCGGGATCGAAGTCGCGTTCGCGCGCGATCAGGCGGTTGAGTTCCGCTTCGGGCACGCGCGCGGCAGGGGTGCGCAGCTCAAAGACGCGATCATGCGCGGCGGCATCCAATCCAGCCGGTGCTGGACCGAAGAGTTCGCCAGTGCCATCGAGCCGCAGCACCGACACGAAAATCGCGCCGCCATCGCTTTGCCCGCGTTGCAGCACAACCGCTGGCACATCGTTAAGCGCACAACGGCGCAGGTAAGCCTGCACCCAAAGCTCCGATTTCAGTCGCACCGGCAGCCCTCAAACCGCGATCCGCCCCGCGCGCCCGCTATGCATCATTGGGCGCATTATCGGGTTCACCATAGGTGAGCCCGAGAACGACCAAGGATGATCTAATCTTTAAGTGCAGAGCAACCTTGCGCGCAAAGGCAAGCGTCAGTCTTTGAGCCGGTGAGCCGCACGTTGCGCCCGTTTCTCTAGAGTCGGCTCGCTTCAGCTTGAAACGGAACCGACGTCTCAGCTCTTTGTTTTGCCGTTCATCTTTCGCCTCAGGTGACTTCACCGGAGGCGGATGAACTCTAGCGCTCCACCGTGCGGACGCTCGCCCGCGCCAGCCGGCGAACCAGCCGGCCTGAAATACGACCTGAGGGGCGCATGCCCTGCGCGGTCTCAAACGAGATGATCGCGCGGCGCGTGGCCGGGCCGATGATCCCGTCGGCGTCGCCCGCGTAAAATCCGAGTGCTGCCAGCGAGCGCTGCACGGTTTGCGCAACCCGCAAGGTATGGGGCGTGCCCTGGCGCGCGCGGGTCTGTGTTCGAGGCCGCGCGTTTTCGATGCGCCGTTGGCGCTGCGCCCCGCCCTCCATCAGGATCAGCGACAGCAGCCGCTCATCGGCTTCACCGCGCACGGGCAAGCGCTGATCGTTCTCGTAGGCCATGATCGCAGCGCGCGTGACCAGCCCCGCGACGCCATCAGGTTCGCCCGGCTCGTAGCCGCGCTGCGCCAGCTCCATCTGTATGGCGCGTACCAGTTCAGCCTCAGGGATCGCGCGCTCCAACACCGCCTGCGGGCGCGACCGGTTGGCTGGCCCTGCCGCCGAGCGTGCGGCCGGTCCCGCGTCTGTCCGTGGCTGAACGGGACGAAGGGCGTTGGTCTGCAAATGGGTGAGCCGCAGCGGCGTCCCTGGCGGATTCGCTTGACGCTGCACGTTGGCGGCCCGGGCCGATCCCGGTCGAGCGTGTCCGGGTCGTGCGTGTCCGGGTCGTGCGGGCGGGAGCGCGTCGGTCGGCAACCCGCGCAATTGCGTCACGGTGCGCTGCGCGCCCACGGGCGTCTCCTGAAGCAGCATCGTGTTGACCACGACGCCGGCGAACAGGGCCACGCCCCCCGCGCATAAAAATCGAAGCCGACGTGCCCTCATGGCCTTTACCGTTCCGCTGAAACGCTGCACCCGCGCGATGTTCATCCCTCAAGTCTTAAGCGCGCGTTAACACTACCGCTTTCTTGCCTCACCGAACGCGAACCGGCGCCGGTTGCCCGATGATCTAGCCCGCGCGCGCCCGACTGGCGAAAGCCACTTTGGACCGCCCCGTGAGCGCGCCAACACGGCCCGGACGCGCCGGCGACGCCCGCACGCCGTCAGCGCTCGCCGCCTTGGCCATACCGCGTGCGCCGAAGCCGAGAACCCGCAACGCTTCATCGTTCGCTGCCGCCATGGAGCCGGCAAGCGCTCCGCTGGACGCGCCTGCGGCCACGCCTGTCGCAGGCCCCGTCCCAGTGCCCGTAGCCACGCCCGTCGCAGCCCCGCGTGCGATCATGCCAGCGCCATCATGGTCCCGCTGCGCTTCCGGCAACCATACGCTGACCGTCGTGCCCTCCCCAGGCGTGGAGCGCACAGCAAACGTGCCATCGTGCAACGCAACCAATCCCTTCACGATCGAAAGCCCGAGGCCCGTACCCTCGTGGCGCCGCCGGTAACTCCCGTCGGCCTGATAGAAGGGTTCACCCAGACGCGCGACCGCAGCCGCCTCAATCCCGATGCCGGCGTCGATGACCTGCAACACCGTGCCACTCGCGCCATCGGGCCCGGCGGCTGCACGCAGCGCCACGCGCACCAGGCCGCCGTCGTGGGAGAACTTCGCAGCATTCGACAACACGTTGAGCAGGATCTGCTTGAACGCGCGACGGTCCGCACTCAGCTCGTCAATGGACCCTTCAACGTCGGTCTCGAGCACCAGCGCGCGGCTGGCGTTCGCCGCCTGCACCATCGCCACCGCAGCCTTGATGTCGGGGCGCGGATCGAACGGCTCGCAGATCACCTCGTACTTCCCGGCCTGGAGTTTCGACACATCCAGCAGGTTGTTGACGATCTGCAGCAGGTGCGTGCCGCTGTCGTTGATGAGCTGGC
Source organism: Pseudomonadota bacterium (assembly GCA_038522635.1). Lineage (GTDB taxonomy): Bacteria > Pseudomonadota > Alphaproteobacteria > Rhizobiales > Hyphomicrobiaceae > JBCBJZ01. The sequence goes on from JBCBJZ010000036.1 coordinate 17,474, forward strand.
AGTACTCCGCATGCTCCGGTTGGCGTGAGCGGATCAGCAATTCACGGTGCAGGAACTCCGAAAACCCGATGATCGCATTCAGCGGCGTGCGCAGCTCATGCGTCATGGTAGCGATGAAGCGCTGGTTCTCCGCGTGCGCACGCTGAGCCGCCTGGCGTTGTGCGGCCCCGTCAAGTTCACGCGCCTTTCGCCGCGTGATGTCGCTTGCCACCAGCAGCACTTCGTGCGGGCCTTCGCCCTCGCCAAGCGCTTCGCACCGCACCTCCACGAACTGCGCGCGCGCGCCTTCGATCGTTTCGCGCGGCTCAAGTTCTACGTCCGCCCGTCCGCGCACGCCGCCCTGCCGGCAGGCGTCCATCATCCGCTCAAACCGCCGCCGGTCGATGTCGCCCAAGTGTGCGCCGAGCCCTTCGCGCATGATCGCGGCGGGGCCACAACCGAACAACTCGCGCGCCGCCCGCGAGACGAACACGGTGGCACCATCGGGGTCGTATTTGATGATCAGGTCGGACGTGCATTCCGCAATGATGCGGTAGTGGTCCTGCGAGTGCTCGAGTTTGGCTTGCGAAGCGCGGTGCAGGCCCTGAACCGATGCCACCAACCCGCCCGCATAAAGGATGGCCATCAGCGTCGAGATGAGCGCCAGCACATCAAGGGGGAGCACGAGCGTTGCCACCGGCGGCACGAAGCGCAGCAACGTCGCGGCAGCCAGGAGGGCAAAGGCGGCGACCGCGACACAGGTTGCCCGACGCATCATCGCAGCATCGCGTGAGAGCGCCGCTTCAAGCGGGATCAACGCAAGCCATAGCACCGCGAACGAAGACGCACCGCCGGTAAACCACGCCACCAGACCGATGACGCCAGCAAACGTCAGCGCGCTCAAGAACTGCGCTGGCGCCAGACGTCCGGTCATGGAAACGTAGAGCGCCAGGCAGGCCGCGCTCAAGAACAGCGCGCAGGCGATCAGCACGGCCATCCCGGTCGGCTGCGCAAAGAGGTAGAACGCCGTGAACACCGTGACCGCGAGCACGCTCCCCAAAAGCTGGGTTCGGATGAAGGACGCATGACGGTCGCGCTCAAACGCATCGTTTTGGACATCGTCATGCACAAGGCGCGCGACGTTTAGGGTCCAAAACGCGTTCGACATGGGGTCACTCCGGAAGGCCAATCATTGCGGTGCAACACGTGATGGGTTTGCAACAACAAAGAATGCTCCGGTTAAGGTTAAAAATCCGCTTTCAGCACGCCCAAATCGGAGCGCGCCTGGCGGCCTAGACAGCCAACACCTTGTTCAAAATAACTTTTCTCAAACGCGCTTCGATCGGCTGCGGCCCCGTATCAACAGCATTGAGCGCAACACCGGTACCACTTCATTGTGAATTCCGCCGCGACCGCGTTGCCTGCTAACGGAATACTTGCAAGATTGCGGTAAGACCTTTGCAACGCCAAAGATCGCGACAAGCGAGGCTTGGGTCGCCCGCAGCGGGGCAGTGCGTCATTTTCAGTTGAGTGAGTAGAGTGATGTTGAATGCGGCTACGCGCGCGTGCGCGCTCACACTTTCCGCCGTCATCGCGGCGTCTTTTATGCTTTCACCCGGCGAGGCCCAAGCCAAAAAGGCTTTGAAGGGCACCGCCAAACAGCCTCTCGTCATTGTTATTTCGATTGGTTCCCAACGCCTTAAGGTTTATCGCGGGATCGAGCAAATCGCGACCGCGCCGGTGTCCACGGGCAAGCGCGGCAAACCGACCCCACGCGGCGTCTTTTCGATCATCCAGAAGAACCGCCGCCACTTTTCGAACCTCTACAACAACGCGCCGATGCCGTTCATGCAGCGTGTTACGTGGTCGGGCATCGCCCTGCACGCGGGCGCTCTCCCTGGTTATCCGGCGTCGCATGGCTGCATCCGCATGCCCTACGGGTTCGCGCGCAAGCTGTTCGGCATGACCGACATGTACACCCGGGTCATCATCGACACCTCAGGGCCGCGTCCCCGCGCTTTCGCCCACGCCAAACTGTTCCGTCCGCTCCCACCGTTGCTGGCCCCTGACGCCGCACCACCTGCGGACAACGTGCCGCCGCCTGCCGGTATCCCGGTTGGCGAGAACAACGGCATCCGCGAGCTGACCGCCTCCGCCTACAAGCCCAGCAGCGGTGCTTTCGCCAACCCGGACCTCGCCAAGCTGCGTCAGACCCGGCATCAGTTGGCGCTCGCTCGGCTTGCCAAGATCAAGGCGCTTGAAAGCGCGCGTTCGGCGGCGATCACCGCGGCCGATGCGTCCGTGACCGTGGTCAAAGAAACCAAAATTGCGCTGCGTCAAGCCGGCCGTAGGGCGATCGATGCCCGCAACACGTGGCGCAACGCCATCCGCGCCGTAAAGCTGCGCACGCGAGACGTGGCGAAGGCCGCTGCCGCGCTCGCCCAGCTGGAGCGTCGGTTCCGCAGCAACGTGGTGAAAGTCTCAGCCGTCGCTGAGTTGGGCGCCCGCGAAGACGAGTTAGACACGTTGCTCGCCCAACGCCACGACGCGCTCGATACGGCCCGCCGCAACGTGGGCAAACTCAAGTCGCAATACGATCTTGATCGCCGCTCGATCGGTGACATCAAGCAGCGCATCCGCGAAGCTGCCCTAACCGCAAAGGAACGCAAGAAGGCCGCAGCGGCCGCGGTGAAAGCCCACAAGGCCGCATTGCGTGCCGAAAAGATGCGCGAACGCCCATTGGCCATTCTGATCTCGCGCAAGACGAAACGGCTTTACGTGCGCCAGGGGCAAGCGCCGCTGTTCAACACACCGGTCGAAATCGCCGACCCCGACAAGCCGCTTGGAACCCACGTGTTCACCGCGCTGCGCTTCCGCAATGCTGACAAGACGGAGCTGAACTGGTCGGTCATCTCCACCAACCGCGCTTACAAGCGTAAGCGCATTGTGACCCGCCGTGGCCGTCGTCGTCGCGTGACGTATAAGACGATCCCGCTTGCCGGCGTGAACCCGGCCGACGCGCTCGATCGCGTGACCATCCCGGCGGAAGCCCGCATGCGGATTGCAGAGCTGATCAAGCCCGGGTCCTCGCTGATCCTCACCGATCGCCCGGTCAGCCGTGAAACCGGCAACTATACCGATCTCATCATCGAATGGTGATCGACGACGCCTGAGCGACCGCGCGTCGCTCAGGCCCTCGCGCGCATGAACTAGATCATCGGGCGATCGATCGGGATCACCACAGGTGAGCCCGAAATCGCCCAAAGATGATCTAACCTTCAAGTGCAGAGCAACTTTGGGCGCAAAGGGAAGGCGTGAGTGTTTAAGCCGGTGACTCACACTTTGCGCCCGTTGCTCTAGCCCCACGAAGCGCCCTGTCCGACGTTCCCCGACGCCCTCGGTTTGCCTTGACCTCAGACCAGCGAGCTTCGACAAACGGCGACAAGCTGGCGGTACACGGAGCGAGGGACATGCACGACGCAGATGGCGCCGACCCAAGGACGACGGCGCAGCCCGATCGCTTAGCGTCGCTCGCAGACCTTGAAGCGCATTACGGCGCACCGGTGCCGCGCTCGATCACAAAAGAACTGCCCCGCATCAGCCCGCAATACGCGGCTTATATCGCGCGCGCCCCTTTCGCTATCCTTTCGACTGTGGGGCCAGATGGCGTCGACTGCTCGCCGCGCGGGGACCCGGCAGGTTTCGCGCGGGTGGCGGACCCCGCGACACTGCTGATCCCGGACCGACCGGGCAACAACCGCCTCGACAGTCTGCGCAACATCGTGCGCGATCCCCGCGTCGCGTGGCTGTTCCTCGTCCCGGGCGTCAACGTGACGATGCGCGTGATCGGGCGCGCGCATGTCTCGATCGCGGCCGATCTGCTCGCCAGCTTTGAGATGAACGGCAAGCGCCCGAAATCCGTGATCGTGACCACGGTCGACGCCGCCTACTTCCAGTGCCCTAAGGCGCTGGTCCGGTCGCAGTTATGGAACCCTGACGCTTATGTCGATCGCGCGGCCCTACCGAGCACCGGAGAGATGTTGGCCGCCTCATCCCAGGATGCGGCGTTCGATGCCGCAGCCTACGACGCGGGCTACGCCGCCCATATGGCGCGAACGATCTACTAGCCCATCCGCCAAGGGCGAAAGATGAGCGCCATACAGAGAGCTCATCCGCCAAAGGCGAAAGATGAGCGCCATACAAGAGAGCCTCATCACAACAATCTCATCGCGCTTGATTTGCTGCACTGCACCCATAGATCGCAGGAGTAGCGGCGGCGGGCCCCTCTCGCGTGTGTCAACGCGCGGGCCCGGCCAGCATAGCGGTCCTTTTGGAGCCCACCATCCATGGCCCTCGATGTCGTCCGCACCTACTACGGTGAAACGCTTACAACCAGCGCTGACCTCAAAACCTCCGCCTGCTGCAGCCCGCAGGACATGCCCGATCCCCTCAAGCGCGCGATCGCCAAGGTCCACCCGGACGTGCTGGCGAAATACTACGGCTGCGGCCTGCTGGCGCCCGAACAGCTGGAAGGCGCGCGCATCCTCGATCTCGGCTGCGGCGCGGGTCGCGACGTCTACGTGCTCGCCCAAATGGTTGGCGCCAATGGCCACATCGTCGGCGTCGACATGACCCCCGAACAGCTCAGCGTCGCCAACCGCCACATCGCCTGGCACATGGACGCGTTCGGCTACGACGAGCCTAACGTCACCTTCCTCGAAGGCACCATCGAAAACCTCGACGCGCTCGACCTCGAGCCGGCAAGTTTCGACATCGTCATCTCAAACTGCGTCATCAACCTTTCGCCCGACAAAGCGGCTGTGCTGCGCGGCGTGAAGCGTCTGTTGAAGCCGGGCGGTGAGATGTATTTCGCCGACGTCTACGCCGACCGGCGCCTTGCCCAGCCGATCAAGGATGACCCTGTGCTGCTTGGCGAATGCCTCGGCGGCGCGCTCTACTGGGGCGACTTCACCCGCATTGCGGGAGAGACGGGTTTCGCCGATCCACGCCTCGTCACCGCCCGCCCGCTCGACGTGGAAGACGCCAAACTTGCCGCCAAACTCGGCAACGCACGCTTCTATTCGGCCACCTATCGCCTGTTCAACATCGACGCCCTCGAACCCGCTTGCGAGGACTACGGCCAGGCGGTCATCTACGACGGCAGCATCGATGAGCATGCCCACGCGTTCGTACTCGATGCCCATCACAGGTTCGAGCCAGGCCGCGTGTTCCCCGTTTGCGGCAACACGTGGCACATGTTGAAGGCCTCGCGGTTTGCGCCGCACTTCACCTTCATCGGTGACTTCTCAACGCATCACGGCATTTTCGCCGGCTGCGGCACGGACAACCCGTTCGAACCTTCGGCAACGGCAACCTCGCCATCGCCGCGCAGCGGCTGCTGCTGATTGCCAGAGCATCGGGCGCGTCAGGCGGTGGTGGCGAGCAGCGTCGCGTTGCCGCCCGCCGCGGTCGTGTCAATGCAGACAGCGCGTTCAACGCCGTAGCGCTCGGGCGCGTGCAACGCATCGATGATCGGCACGATCGGTCCGTCGCGTTGCGCCAAGGCGCGGCGCAGATCACCGAACGCCGCATCATGACGGGCGTAGGCGACCGCATCCAACGTCGCCTGCGCCGCAACGTCCACCATCGCAGCACACGGGTTCTCCCCCGCCATCACGTGCAGCGGCACGCCCGCCTCTCCCGCGTCGGCCTCCATCAGGCCCGCGAGCAGCCGCGATACGCCGGCGTGATCCTGCAGCGCAATAACCACCGCACACCCGCAGCGTAGCGCCTGCACCGCTTGCGCGGCCGCCGCCGAAGGATCCGGGCCAAGGCACAGCACCCGTTTGCGCGCATCAAGCCACAGGCGGTTGCTCTCACCCGTCGGGCCCGGCAGATCGACCGGCCCCATATCGAGCGCTGCGGCCGCCGACATGGCGCTCCCGACTTGACCCTTCAAGAGGCTGCGCAGCGCAGAGATGCGGTCGCGCCGCCGCGCCCAGGTTGCCGCCTTGCCGGTAAGCGCTTCGAACGCCGCGTCGACGGCGTTTGCGTCCACCATGGCGGTCGCGGCTGTGGCCGGTGGCATGGAGCGTGCGTCCGCGCCCAAACCATCATCGGCCCCGCCAGCGACGCCATCATCGCGAGCATCGCTAACCTCGCCTCCGGTCGGGGACGCATCGCTCGTGTGCCTGAACCGGGCCAAATAGTGTGGTCCACCGGCCTTCGGCCCCGTGCCCGAAAGCCCCTCGCCGCCGAACGGCTGGGCCCCAACCACCGCGCCAATCTGATTGCGGTTGATGTAAAGATTGCCAACATCGACCGTGTCGACGAGGTCCTGCACGCGCCGATCAATCCGCGAATGCAGCCCGAACGTCAGCCCGTATCCCTTCGCGTTGATGTCGCGGACCACCTGCCCCAACGCGTCGGCCTCAAACCGCGCCACGTGCAACACCGGCCCAAAGATCTCGCTTTCCAAATCTTCGATGCCGCCTACCTCGATGAGCGTTGGCGCGCAAAACGTGCCGCCATCGTTCAGCGCTGCGTCAAGCGGTGCTGTCGCGATCACCCGCTTCTGAGCGCATGCCGCATTGCAATGCGCATCGATCACGGCCATCGCCTGGGCATCGATCACCGGGCCAACGTCGGTGCTTAAGGCCCAGGGATCGCCGACCTTCAGCGTCGCCATCGCGCCCTTCAACATGGTGATGAGATCATCGGCGATGTCGGCTTGCACGTAGAGCATGCGCAGGGCCGAACAGCGCTGGCCCGCGCTTTGGAAGGCGCTCGCGATGATGTCACGCACGGCTTGTTCAGGCAGCGCTGTCGAATCGACCACCATCGCGTTGAGCCCGCCCGTCTCCGCGATCAGCATCGCCTCGGGCGACGTGCGCGCAAGCTGCCGATTGATCAGCCCCGCCACCGCCGTGGAGCCCGTGAAGCAGACACCCGCGATACCGGGCACGCGGACCAACGCCGCACCCACGCTTTCCCCCTCCCCGCAGACAAGCTGCAACGCGTCCTCATCGATGCCGGCGGTGTGCAGCAGAGCGATCGCGCGGGCTGCGATGAGCGAGGTTTGCTCGGCCGGTTTGGCGATGACGGCGTTGCCGGTCACGAGAGCGGCCGCGATCTGGCCGGTAAAAATCGCGAGCGGAAAATTCCACGGCGAGATGCAAACGATGACCCCGCGTGGCGCGCCGGCCTTGGTACCCGCCGCTTCCGCCTCGTGCGCGTAGTAGCGCAGAAAATCCACCGCTTCGCGGATCTCCGCGACACCGTCCGCCAACGTCTTACCGGCTTCGCGCGCAAGCAACGCCAGCAGTTCGTGGGCATGCGCTTCGTAGAGTTCGGCGGCCTTGCGCAAACAAGCGCCCCGTGCGGTGACACCGCGGTCTGCCCAGGCCCGTTGCCCCTCACCGGCACGCGCAATGGCCGCCTGACACGCAGCGGCGCTCGCAGCGTTGTAGCGACCGACTTCATCCTCATGTTTGGCCGGGTTCACGATGCTCACGACAGCACCCTGCGCAAGCGCGACGTCCCCTCGCGCGCCCGCTGACCACACCGTGCCGCGAGCAAACGGTTCGCGCCCTTGCTCGATCGCCGACAGCGTCAGCGGATCGGTCAAATCGTAGCCGCCCGCGTTGATGCGATGGCGACCGTAAAGATCGCGCGGCAACGCAAGCGCTGGATGCAAGTCCGCACCCTGCGCCTCGATCACCGCGAAGGGATCAGCCGCGATGACCTCCGGCGCAACGCGCTCATCAATGATCTGATGCACGAACGACGAGTTCGCCCCGTTCTCCAGGAGCCGCCGCACCAGATACGCCAGCAAATCGCGGTGTGCGCCGACGGGCGCATAAATGCGACAGCGCGTCCCCTCATCCCGCATCACCGTATCGTGCAGGGCGTCCCCCATGCCGTGCAGGCGCTGGAACTCGAAAACGTCACGCGGGACGTTCTCGCGGTCCGCCAGGTCGAGGATGGCGGCCACGGTGTGCGCGTTGTGCGTGGCAAACTGCGGATAGATGCGATCGGCCATCGTGAGCAGCCGGCGCGCGCATGCGATG
>JBCBJZ010000037.1:0-25457 GCA_038522635.1 Pseudomonadota bacterium
AGATCCTCTTCGGCAAAGGCCTTGCGCGGGTTCGACGGGCTCCCGAACAACTGATCGATCTCAAGCAGGCGCTGTTCACCCTCAGGCGGAAGCGCGATGGCCGCCGCTGTCGGCTCACCGATCAACGAAGCCAAGCCGCGTCCCAACCGGCCACTTTTCTGCATTGGCACCGCCATCGTTCGTCCGTCCCCCTGGTTTGGCCCACCCCCGGCCCGTTCCGCGTCAGCGCTGATCGCAAGCGCAGCGCATGCGATCACATCAGCCCGCCCCTAGGCTGCGCGATGCACCTGCTCGCGCTCGATGATCTCGCGCGCCAGATTGATGTAGGCCGTCGAGCCAGGGCAGTTGTGATCGTAAAGCAGGATCGGCTTTCCGTGCGAAGGCGCCTCCGCCACGCGAACATTACGCGGGATCACCGTCTCGTAGACCTTCGGTCCGAAGAACTCGCGCACGTTCGTCGCGACCTCGCGTGACAGCCCCGTGCGCGCATCATGCATCGTCAGAACTACGCCCTGGATCTCAAGACCGGGATTGAGACTGCCCTGGATCTGATCGATCGATTCCTTCAGCTGCGAGATCCCCTCCAGCGCGTAGAATTCGCACTGCACGGGCACCAGCACCGCATGTGCCGCCGTCATGGCATTCAGCGTCAGCAGGTTCAACGAGGGCGGGCAATCGATCAAAACGTAGGTGTAGCCGCCCTGATCGGGCACAGCGCGCTGATGGCCGATCCAGGCGACGATGGCATCGCGCAGCCTGAAGGCGCGCGTCGACTCGTGCATGAGTTCCGTCTCGAGTCCGACCAGATCGGCATTGGCCGGGATCAACGTCATGTTCGGAACAGCCGTCAGCTTCATCGCCTGCGCGATCGAAGCCTCACCCCGCAGCACATTGTAGGACGTCACCGCGCGATCCTCTTCGCCGATCCCGACGCCCGTACTGGCGTTACCCTGCGGATCCATATCCAGGATCAGGACTTTCTCGCCGACCGCCGCAAGGGCTGTTCCGAGATTGATCGCTGTCGTTGTTTTGCCGACGCCGCCCTTTTGGTTGGCCACGGCAAGCACGCGCAAACCGGACGCTCCAGTGGTCTGTCCCGTCACGGTCTTTCCTCCATCGATTTGTTTATGCCGCGTGGGCTGCGATGTTGTCGATCACGCACAGCGTGCCATCGCCGGTGAGACTGGCCCGCATCTTGGCGGCGAAGGACCAACCTGCCTCCCGGGCCTGCGCCACCTCGTCTTGGGCGTTGCGGCCCTTCAGAAACAGGCAGCGCCCTTCGGATGCCAGCAGCGGCGCCGCATACGATAACAGGTTCGGTAACGGTGCGAGCGCGCGCGCGGACACAACCGCCGCTGGTGGCAGACTAGCGTGAGTCGCCACATCCTCGATGCGGCTGTTGATGATTTCCACAGGTGTGGATGTTTGGCGAGCGACTTCGCGGAGGAAGGCGCACTTGCGCTGGTCGCTTTCGATGAGCACAACGTGGGATCGCATGATCTGCGATCCAGACGCGCTATGCTCGTGCATAATCGCGAGTACGAGACCAGGAAATCCCGCACCTGATCCAAGGTCGATCCACAGGTTACCCGCTGGACCTGATGGGATGGCCTGCGCGCAAGCGAACAGTTGCGCGCTGTCCGCCATATGTCGGTGCCAGATGTCATCAAGCGTGGAGCGAGCGACCAGGTTGATGGTCCGTTGCCAGGTCTGCAGCAGATCAGCGTAGCAACGCAGGCGGTCGAGCGTTTCACGTGAAACATCGAACGCTTGAGCGAAGGCTTCCGGGCTTTCAATCCTTTGGGGGCGGTTCGTCACCGGCCGGCTGCTCCCTGTCGTACAAACATGCCGGCTTGTGTATCACCACCGCCCTTAGGCGGGCATCGGCCTTGATCGGCTTGCATCACGCGCGTTGCTTCTCTTTCGAAGCACGCTTCACATGCGCAAGCACCACCATCAGGGCCGCGGGCGTCATGCCGTCGATGCGTGAGGCTTGCCCCACCGTCGCCGGGCGATGTGCTTCCAGCTTCTGTCGTGCTTCAGTCGAAAGCCCAGCCAAGGCGCCGTAGTCGAAGTCGCCTGGAATGTTCACCGCATCATCGCGGCGAAGCGCGGCGACGTCTTGATCCTGACGCTGGAGGTAGACCGCATAACGCGCGTCGATCTCAACCTGCTGTGCAATCATCCCATCGATCTCGCCTAACGCCGGCCAGATCGCCGCCAGGCGCGCCAGATCGATGTTCGCATAGGACAAAAGCTCGAACGCGGACCGGCGTTTGCCGTCAGCGTTGACACTCAGCCCGGCGCGGGCAGCCTCGGCCGGCGTCAAGGTCAGTGTCTCGAGCTGCGCTCGCGCTTGCGTGACCGCCGCCTGTTTCACGTGAAACGCCCGCGCCCTGGCCTCGCTGACAAGTCCCGCAGCCTGCCCCACCGGCGTCAGACGCTGATCAGCGTTGTCGGCTCGCAGGCGCAGGCGATACTCAGCGCGCGAGGTGAACATCCGATAGGGCTCACTGACACCGCGCGTCACCAGATCGTCGATCATCACACCGATGTAGGCGTCCGCACGCGACAACACGAACGGCGTCCTGCCCGCGCCCTCATCGTTCGCACGAACCGCGTTAACGCCCGCCACGAGCCCCTGCGCGGCAGCTTCCTCATAGCCCGTGGTGCCGTTGATCTGCCCGGCCAAGAACAGCCCGGAGAGCGCTTTGACTTCGAGCGTGGGGAGCAGCGCCCGCGGGTCCACGTAGTCGTATTCGATCGCGTAGCCTGGCTGCGTGATCACCGCATTTTCCAGGCCAACGATCTCGCGCACAAAGGCGTGTTGGACCGCCTCGGGCAGCGATGTCGAGATGCCGTTGGGATAGACGAGCTCGTCGTCGAGACCCTCGGGCTCGATGAAGAGCTGATGGCACTTGCGGCCGGCAAAGCGCACGACCTTGTCCTCAATCGACGGGCAATAGCGCGGACCGGTGCCGTCGATCTGACCGGAGTAGATCGGCGCGACATCGAGGTTGGCGTTGATGATGTCGTGCACGGCCGCGTTGGTGTGTGTGATGTGGCAGACCGTTTGCGGGACAGTGATCGTGCTGGTCAGAAACGAGAACGGTTGGGGCGGATCATCGCCCTCCTGTACCGCGAGTTTCTCCCAAGCGATCGTGCGGCCATCGAGGCGTGGCGGCGTGCCGGTTTTGAGGCGCCCCATCGGCAGTGCGAGACCGTAAAGCCGCTGAGCAAGGCCGATCGCGGGCGCATCGCCGACGCGGCCGGCCGCAAGACGACGCTCGCCGATGTGGATGAGCCCGTTCAGGAAGGTGCCCGTCGTCAGAACGACCGCGCCGGCCCTGTAAAGGGTGCCATCCGCGCTGACCACGCCTTTCACGCGTGTGCCATCGACCGCCAAGTCCTCGACCGCAGCTTCGATCACCGTCAACCCGTCGACCGCGTCGATCGCCGTCTGCATCGCCTGGCGGTAGAGTTTGCGGTCGGCCTGCGCGCGTGGCCCGTGGACGGCGGGACCTTTGGAGCGGTTCAGCAAACGAAACTGGATGCCGGCCTGATCGGCGACGCGCGCCATCAAGCCATCGAGCGCATCGATCTCGCGGACCAAGTGTCCTTTTCCAAGGCCACCAATCGCGGGATTGCAGGACATCTCACCGATCCGGTCGAAACGGTGGGTGATCAAAGCGGTCCGCGCGCCAACACGTGCGGCGGCGGCCGCGGCTTCGGTTCCGGCATGACCGCCACCGACAACGATGACGTCAAAGCTGCGTGCGTGCGTATGTGCTTTCGTGTTCTCAGACACGTTCATAGGTCGTGCGATCTTCACTGCTTGGGTTGCGCGCCGGGGGTTGCGCGTCGCGTGGATATAGAGGCTTTGCCATCCGCGATAAAGCACCGGCGCGCGTTTCACGTGAAACATGATCGCGATCAAACGCTGAGATGATCTGGCCTATTTGCCGATGCAGAACGAGCCGAAGATCTCGTCCAACACGTGCTCCACGTCCACGCGGCCCGTGAGCCGACCAAGCGCTAACGCCGCCTGGCGCAAATCTTCAGCGCGCAACTCGGTCTCATCGGCGGGGCCGTTCGCAAACGCCTCCAGCGCCGCGACCACCCGCTGCAGCTCATAGCGGTGGCGCGGGCGTGTTGGTGGCGGCGCGTTGGACCCGGCCGAGGCCGTAGCCGCGGCGGCGCGTCCGGCCAGCCAGGCGGTGAACGCGGCCATCCCCTCCCCGGTGCGAACCGATATCGCCGCAGGCGGTTCGGGCGACGCCTCAGCATCGGGGGAGCCGACCGCCACTGCAGAACCGCCTGCCGGGCCCGGTTCGGTCGCAGGCCGCACATCCGCCTTCGTCGCGAGCGCCACAACCGGAAGAGCCTTCAAGGCCGCCGGCACGCGCGGCGATGTCCCCGGCGCCCACAGCCAAAGGACAAGATCAGCGTCGTCAGCACGCGCTAGCGCCCGCTCCACGCCTTGCCTCTCAATCTCATCCGCCGTCTCACGCACGCCCGCCGTGTCCCACAGCACCACCGCCTGCCCCCCGACGTCGATCTTGACCTCGATCACATCACGGGTGGTCCCCGGCGTCGCGGCCACGATCGCCGCATCGCGCTGCACAAGGGCGTTCAGCAGACTGGACTTGCCCGCATTCGGCAGGCCGGTCAGCGCCACGCGATAGCCGCTCCGGATGATCTCACCGCGGTTGGCGTCTGCCAGGTGCGCGCGCAGCGCCTCACCAAGTTTGCCGACGAGCGCACTCGCCTGGCCGAAGGCGTCATCGCTCACATCGGCTTCGTCGGAAAAGTCGATCGCCGCTTCGGTGAGCGCCTGCGCCTGGATCAAGGTGGTGCGCCAGCGCTCGTAAGTCTCACGCAAGGAACCGCCCGCTTGGGCCAAGGCGAGATCGCGTGCGGCGACCGTGTCCGCATCGATCAGGTCGGCGAGGCCTTCAACGCCGGTGAGATCCAACTTGCCATGGTCGAACGCCCGCCTGGTGAAGGCACCCGGTTCGGCGGGCTCAAGCCCCCTCATCGTTGCAAGTGCGCTCAACACGCCGTCCACCACCGCCCGCCCGCCGTGAACGTGAAACTCGACGACATCTTCGCCGGTGAAGCTATGGGGTGCATCGAAACGCAGAACGAGGGCGTGGTCGAGCAGGCGTTCTTCGCTCGCATCCCCGTCGCTCGGGTCAACGAGGCGGCGCAGGCTCGCGGTCCGCACCGGTGGTAAAGCGCCCGCCATCTGCGCCGCGACCTCATGCGCACGCGGGCCACTCAAGCGGATCACCGCCACGCCCGCGCGGCCCGGTGCTGAAGACAACGCAAAGATTGTGCTGCGGGATGCGGCGTGGTCCGCGTGCGTGGTGGAGTTGTTCCCATCAACCGCGCCCGCTTGGCCCGTCGGTCCGCGCAGGCCGTCAGCCATCGCGGTGCTGCGCCATCAGCACGCTCAGCCTTTGACGTTGCTGCCCGTCGGCATCGAAGTTCGCAGGGTCCAGCCACGCTTTGAAGGCAGCCTTGATGGCCGGCCATTCGCTATCGAGGATCGAGTACCAGGCCGTATCGCGGTTGCGGCCCTTCAGCACCATGGCCTGGCGATGGACGCCTTCAGGCGTGAAGCCGTACCGCAGGGCCGCGGCCCGTGATGGGGCGTTATGCGCATGGCATTTCCATTCGTAGCGCCGGTAGCCGAGTTCATCGAACGCGCGACGCATCATCAAGTACATCGCCTCGGTGCCGGCCGGTTGCCGCTGGAGACGCGGCGAATAATGGATGTTGCCGACTTCGATGACGCCCATCGGCGGGTCAAGCCGCATGTAAGTCGCCCAGCCCACCGTATCGCCGCTATCCGCATCAACGATCGCGTGGAACATCGGATCCGCGCTCGCTTCATGCGCGGTGACCATGGCGCGAAAGCCTTCGAAGTCCGCCGGCATCTCCGCCGGTGAGTAGGTCCAGTTCAACCCTTGGGGATCGAGCTGCATGGCGGCCCAGAGCGAACGCGCGTGGTTTTGCGCGCGAAGCGGTTCAACACGGCAAAAACGGCCGACCATGGGTGTCGTGGGCGGCGGGGCGCAGCCTTGCCACTGCGGCACCTCACGATCGACCGGCTGGCCTAGCGCGTTGGTGTAAGACATGACCGGCTCTCCGGCTGGCAGAAACTCTGAAACGGGTGATGACGGCGTCCGTGCCGGCCCGTGGCCCGCGCATGTTTCACGTGAAACGCGCCGTGGACGGCAGCGCGGCCGGTTGATCGGCTACCCGACCGACAGTTGACCGCAAGTTTACTGCGATCCCGGACGAAAAGAAAAGGCGCCCGCCCCGATGGAACGCGCGCCTTCCTTCGTCTTTAGCCCGCGTGCGCGCACGCCGAACGTAAGCCGCTGTTACGTGTTCATCGACTCGAAGAACTCGCCATTCGTTTTGGTCTTGGTGAGTTTGTCGTTGAGGAACTCGATCGCATCCATCGTGCCCATCGGGTTCAGGATGCGGCGGAGCACATGCATCTTCTTGAGCTGGTCGGCCGGCACCAGCAGGTCCTCCTTGCGCGTCCCCGATTTGGCGATGTCGATCGCCGGGTAGATGCGTTTGTCGGATACTTTGCGGTCGAGCACGACTTCGGCGTTACCGGTGCCCTTGAATTCTTCGAAGATCACTTCGTCCATGCGCGAGCCGGTATCGATGAGCGCGGTCGCGATGATGGTCAGCGAGCCACCTTCTTCGATGTTGCGCGCTGCACCGAAGAACCGCTTCGGGCGCTGCAGGGCGTTGGAATCAACACCGCCCGTCAGGACTTTGCCGGATGATGGCACGACGGTGTTATAGGCGCGGCCCAGCCGTGTGATCGAGTCGAGCAGGATCACCACGTCGCGTTTGTGCTCCACGAGACGCTTGGCCTTTTCGATCACCATCTCCGAGACCTGCACGTGACGGGTTGGCGGCTCATCGAATGTCGACGAGATCACCTCGCCGCGCACCGAGCGCTGCATGTCCGTCACTTCTTCCGGCCGCTCATCGATCAGCAGCACGATCAGGTAGCACTCGGGGTGATTGGTGGTGATCGAGTGCGCGATGTTCTGCAGCAGCACCGTTTTACCGGTCCGGGGCTGCGCAACAATCAGCGCCCGTTGGCCTTTGCCCATCGG
Organism: Pseudomonadota bacterium; assembly: GCA_038522635.1. Lineage (GTDB taxonomy): Bacteria > Pseudomonadota > Alphaproteobacteria > Rhizobiales > Hyphomicrobiaceae > JBCBJZ01. Next base: position 7,152 of record JBCBJZ010000037.1, read on the forward strand.
CGCGACCACATCGATCACCCGGGCCGACAGATCTTTGATCGTCGGGTCTTCGATTTCCATTTGCAGCCACTGATCGGGGTAGAGCGGCGTCAGGTTGTCGAAGTGGACCTTGTGGCGGGCGGCCTCAGGCTCTTCGAAGTTGATCTTGTTGACCTTCAGCAGCGCGAAATAGCGTTCGCCTTCTTTAGGGCTACGGATTTGCCCCTCGACAGTATCGCCGGTGCGCAAAGCGAAGCGCCGAATCTGGCTGGGGCTCACGTAGATATCGTCAGGCCCTGGCAGATAGTTTGCCTCGGGCGAACGCAGAAAGCCGAAGCCGTCCTGCAGCACTTCGACCACGCCGATGCCGGTGATATCGACGTCAAGCGCCGCCAACTGCTTGAGAACGGCAAACATCAGCTCTTGCTTGCGCATGGCTGAGCCGTTTTCGACGCCGCACTCCTCGGCGAACGTCAACAGGTCGGTCGGGGATTTGTCCTTCAGCTCCTGAAGGCGCATTTCTTTGATGGCGATGGAGCGAGGCGCGTCTTCAGCCTCAAGCTCGTGCACATCGGTGTCGGTGTCAGATGTCATGGACACACTCCAGGTGTGCGCGCGGAGAGCCGTCGCAGAGCGAAGGCACCTGAACGGAGCGCGCAGCAATGGTGAGAAAAGGGGACGAACAGTTTACCGCGGGGTGCGGCGACAGCTGTCGATGCCGGACGGCAGGGCGATCAGCCGATCGCCGACGCGCAGGACAGAATGCCTGCGAAGTGACGATGGCAGGGTAGACTGCACCTTCGTGGTGTCAAGCGGCAAATTGTTGACACGCAAAGAGGTTCCGCGCGATCGACCCGCTTTTCAACGCCCGCTTGGTTCAAGGTGCCGTGACGTTACAGAGGTTTAACGATCACCATGATGACAATGCCCGCCATCAGGACCGTGGGGATCTCGTTGGCCAAGCGGTAGAAGCGCTCCGAATTCACATTGACGTCGGAGGCGAACGCCTTGCGCCACATCGAAAGTTTCACGTGAAACATCGTCATGGCGATCACCAGCACAAGCTTCACAACAAACCAGCCGTCAGTGTACTGCTGCTGCGCCCAGGCAAGGTAGAGCCCGGTGAGCCATGTGACGAGCATGGCCGGCCCCATGATGATCTTGAGAAGTTTCACCTCCATAGTCTTGAAGGTCTCAGATTGCGCTGAACCCGTCGCCGCCTGCGTGTGGTAAACGAACAGCCGCGGCAGGTAGAAGAGGCCCGCCATCCAGGCCATCACCGCCATGACGTGCAGCGCCTTGATCCACAGTTCCATGCCGGCCTACGTCCCCCCGCGCAGCTTAGCGACGAGTTGCGCCACGTGCTCCGGCGGCGTTTGTGGCACGATTCCATGGCCGAGGTTGAAAATGAACGGCGTGGCGCCAAGCGCATCCACAATCGTGTCCACACGCGCTTCGAGCGCCGGCCCGCCAGCGACCAAGAGCAACGGGTCAAGGTTGCCCTGAACCACGGTCTTGCCGCACAGCGTGCGCTTGATTTCCGCAAGCGGCATGGCGGTGTCGCAGCTCACGCCATCGACGCCTGTACCATCGACGAAAGACGACGCGAGCGCATCAGCCCCACGGGGAAACCCGATGACGGGCACGTCCGGGTGCGCAGCTTTGAGTTTGGCAACCAGCGCCTTGGTGGGCGCTACGACCCACCGGGCGAACTCATCGTCAGGCAGGCTGCCAGCCCAGCTATCGAAAATCTGCAAGGCATCCGCGCCGGCCTTCACCTGCCCATCGAGGTAAGTGAACGACGTTTCGACCAGCGTCTCCATCAGCGCTGCAAAGTCTTCGGGATGACGGTAGGCGAACAACCGCGCGGCAGCCTGATCCGGCGAACCGCGCCCCCCGATCATGTAGGTCGCCACCGTCCAAGGCGCGCCGCAAAACCCGATCAATGCGGTCTCATCGGGAAGGTCTTGGCGTAACCGCGCGACCGTCTCGCAAACGATGGCGTAGGTCTTGAGGGCCGCTTCCGGGTTGAGCGCTGCAATCGCTTTGCCGTCCGCAAGCGGGTCAAGCCGTGGGCCCTCGCCTTCGACGAAGCGGACGGGCTGGCCCAGCGCATCGGGCACCACGAGGATGTCGGAGAACAAGATCGCAGCATCGAACGCGTAACGACGGATTGGCTGCAACGTCACTTCGGCCGCAAGCGCCGGCGTGTAGCACAGGTTAAGGAAGCCGTTCGCGGTGGTGCGGGTTTCGCGGTACTCAGGCAGATAGCGCCCCGCCTGGCGCATGAGCCAGACCGGTGGCGGGTTCAAGGTCTCGCCCTTGAAGACCCGGAGGAAGCGGCGCTTGGCCGACGTGTTCTCCACGGTACCCGTGTCTCCCCTTCTTCAAACCCTAAATTTTCTTAGAGTTCTTATTCTTGATCTTACCGTTGCGGATTGCGGCGATAGCGCTTTGTGCCCACGCCATCGTGCGCTCATGCAGCCGTGGATAAGCAGTCCGCCGCATCTAGTAGATGACCAGTTTAGCAGACACAAGCGGTGTCCAAAGTGCTGGACGTTCGGCCACGATGATCCATCGTTGATAGCCGATCGGCTCGAAGAGCGATGGGGAAGAAGCGGGGACAACGCTGTACAGCTTTGGGATGTGCTGCGTGCTTGCACAGACCGTTGAAACGTCCAGCTAGCGCGCGGTGCTGGACCTTCCTGTGGACGCTTTTGGGGAAAACCTGCGATGAAGGGCGCGTAAAGCGCACGCACCGCTCGCCTCTGTGGGTAACAGCGAAGGTCGTACACAGATGTCCAACAGCCTGCCCAACTACTTCCATCTGCACCTGGTGTCAGATGCAACCGGCGAGACGCTGACCACCATCGCGAAGGCGGCGGCCGTGCAGTACGCGCGCACGCGTGCGATCGAGCACATGCATTCGCTGGTGCGCACGGAGCGGCAGTTGACGCGCGCGTTGCAGGAGATCGAAGCGACGCCTGGGATCGTGCTCTACACGATCGTCAACCAGGAGCTGTCGGCGCTCTTGGAAGCGCGTTGTCGCGACATGAACGTGCCCTGCCAGCATGTCCTGCAGCCGATCATGAAAGTGTTTGAATCGTACCTTGGCGCGCCGCAAACGCCGACGGTCGCAGGACAGCACGTGCTCGATGCGGATTACTTTCGACGGATCGATGCGCTGAACTTTTCGATGAACCACGACGACGGCAACTTGCCCGAGGACCTGTCGCACGCTGATATCATCGTTTTGGGTATATCTCGCACGTCCAAAACACCAACATCGATCTACCTGGCGCAGCGCGGCTACAAGACGACCAACCTGCCGATCGTTCCGGGCATCGAGCTGCCCGCGCACCTGTTCTCCAAACACACCGCCTTCGTGGTGTGCCTTGTGGCAGCGCCTGAGCGCATTGCCCAGATCCGGCGTAACCGGGTCATGATCATGTCCGACCGCAACCTCGATGATTACGTGGATCGCACGCAGATCGCGGAAGAAGTCGCGTTTTCGCGTCGGATGGCGGCAAAGCATCGCTGGCCGGTCATCGATGTGACGCGGCGCTCGGTGGAAGAAACAGCGGCGACGATCCTGAAGCTTTACCAGGACCGACAGGCGGAAGCCGCGGCGGCGAGTGCTGTCTCGACACTGTCGGCTCCACCTAAGGGGAGCGGCGCATGAGCGGGGCCAACGGGGCCGCCGGCGGCGGTGGCGGTGCTGAGGCTCAACGGGCAGGCGCCGGGCGCGACGAGGTTGGGGCCGGTGGGCCAAGGTTGGTGCTGGCATCAGGAAGTGCGGCGCGCCGCGCGATGCTCCAGAATGCCGGGCTCACGTTCGATGTGGTGCCGGCGAGCATCGATGAAACGGCTGTGCGCCAGGCGCTGCAGGCCGATGACATCGTGCCTTGCGACATCGCTGAGGTTTTGGCGATCGCTAAGGCCGAGCAGGTGAGCGCGCGCCAACCCGGCGCGATGGTGATCGGCGGCGATCAGATCCTGGAGCACAATGGCGTTGTGTTTGAAAAGCCGGCCACCATGGAAGTGGCACGAGACCACCTGCTGTCGCTGCGCGGGCACGTGCATGAACTGCATTCATCTGTCGCGCTCGTGCAGGACGGGCAAACGCTTTGGTCGCACACCGATAGCGCCGCGCTGACCATGCGCGATGTGTCGCCGGCGTTCATCGGACGTTACCTGTCCAGGGTCGGTGACGCAGCGCTGACCTCGGTCGGGGCCTATCAGATCGAGGGCTTGGGCGTGCAACTCTTCGAACGGATCGCCGGGCAGCACTTCACCATCATGGGCATGCCGCTGCTGCCGCTGCTGGCGGAGCTGCGCCAACGCGGGATGATCGAGCGGTGAAAAAAGTCTGCGTGGTGGGGTGGCCTGTCGAGCACGCCCGTTCACCGTTGATCCACGGGCATTGGCTGGCAGCCCATGCGCTTGACGGCGTCTATGAAAAACGCGCCGTGGCGCCCGATGACCTGCCCACGTTTATGCGAAGCCTTAGCGCGCAGGGCTACGTTGGTTGCAATGTGACGTTGCCGCACAAAGAAGCGACGTTCGCGCTGATGGATGACGTCGATGCCGCAGCCCGTCTGGCGCAGGCGGTCAACACCGTCTGGCTCGATGATGCGGGACGTTTGTGCGGTTCAAACACCGATGGCGTGGGCTTCACGGCGCATTTGGACCAGAGCGCGCCCGGCTGGGATCGCTCGCGCCCCGTGGTGGTGCTCGGCGCCGGAGGGGCGGCACGCGGGATCATCGCTGCCCTGTTGGAAGCGGGAGCGACAGCCATCGTGCTGATCAACCGGACCCCTGCGAACGCGCTGGTGCTGGCTGATCTCTTCAAGGATGCGTTTCCAGGCGCCATCACGGTGGGGGATGCGCAAGCGCCCGCACCCGCCTTGCGCGATGCGGGTTTGCTCATCAACACCACGGCGCTCGGCATGACCGGGCAGCCGCCGTTGTCAATCGATCTGGCGCCGCTTCCAGCCGACGCGGTCGTCGCCGACATCGTCTACGCGCCGCTTAGAACCGCGCTGCTCGCCCAAGCTGAAGCGCGCGGCCTCACCAGCGTCGACGGGCTTGGCATGTTGCTCCACCAGGCGGTTCCGGGCTTTGAGCGGTGGTTCGGCGTGCGCCCGGCCGTGACCTCAGCCTTGAGGGAGTTGGTGGTCGCCGATCTTGATGCATCGGCGCGCGAGCAGGAGGCCTAAGCGATGCTGATCTTGGGGTTGACCGGTTCGATCGGGATGGGAAAATCCACCGTGTCAGCACGATTTGCCGCGCAGGGGCTGCCGGTGCTTGATGCCGACCAGGAGGTCCACCGCCTCTACGCCGGCGAGGCCGCGCCGCTGATCGAGGCGGCGTTTCCCGGCACAGTTGAAGATGGTGTGGTGGTCCGCGCGAAGCTTGCCGCGGCCTTGGGTGGAGACAGCGCGGCCTTCAAACGCCTTGAAGCGATCGTCCATCCGCTGGTTTTCGAAGCGGAGCGCACGTTCCTGCGGGCGCAGGCCGAAGCGGGTGCGTTCGCGGCAGTGCTTGAAATCCCACTGTTGTTCGAGACCGGCGGCGATGCGCGGGTCGATGTGCGTGTGGTGGTGAGCGCGTCACCGGACCAACAGCGAGCGCGGGTCCTGGCACGCGACGGCATGAGCGAAGCCAAGTTCGCAGCGATCCTGGCGCAGCAGATGAGCGATGAAGACAAGCGCGCGCGCGCCGACATCGTTGTGGATACCGGGGTCGCGCTCGCGCAGACGCATCAGCAGATCGATGATATTGTTGAGCGCCTGAAGGCGGATCCGCCGCCCGCTCGTGCCTACGCGAAACACTGGGCGTAAGCGGCTGCAGCGGTTCATAGGACGGCGCTGACGTGCTTGGTGAGGCGCGCTTCGCTGAAAGATCAAGCTTTCAGCAGCCTTTGCACGTGCACGCGTAAGCCCAATTCAAAGCGAGGCCGAACGCATGCGCGAAATCGTCATGGATACCGAAACCACCGGGCTGAACCCCAAGGGCGGTGATCGCCTGGTGGAGGTTGGCTGCGTTGAGATCGTCGACCGGATGCCGACGGGCGTCGAATTTCACTGTTATATCAATCCCGATCGTGATGTGCCCGAAGAGGTCGTGCGGGTGCATGGGCTGACGGGTGAGTTTCTCGCCGATAAGCCGCGTTTTGAGGAGGTGGTCGACGACTTCATCACCTTTATCGATGACAGTCCGCTGGTGATCCATAACGCGAGTTTCGATATCGGATTTTTAAACGCCGAATTATCGCGCGCGCGTCGCCTGCAACTCTCGATGGACCGCGTGATCGATACGCTCGATCTGGCGAAGCGGAAGCATCCGGCCGGGCCGAACTCGCTCGATGCTCTGTGCAAACGTTATGGCATCGACAACTCGATCCGAACCAAGCACGGCGCGCTGGTCGATTCATTACTGTTGGCGGAAGTTTATCTTGAACTTCTAGGCGAGCGGCAGACCAGCCTTGGTCTGGCGGTTGATGCGCAGCGCGTCGGTCGGGGCATGAGTGTGGGCGCACAGGTGAGGGCGCGACCGCAACCCCTGACCGCGCGCCTCAGCAACGCAGACCGCGAAGCCCACCGCGCGTTCGTGAGCACGCTCAAGGGCGACGTGATCTGGGCGCGATACATGGAGAAGGTTGAGACCGGTTAGGCTAAAGGTCCGGTCGCTTCAGCGCTGCTCAATCATCGGCTTTTGACGTTGCGACGCTGCCCGCTTTCTTGTTCGACATATAAAGTGCTGCGAAATCGATCGGGTCGAGCGCCAACGGCGGGAAACCGCCTTCGCGCGTGATGTCAGCGATAATGCGGCGCATATAGGGGAACAGCAACATTGGGCAGTTCACCAGCAGGACCGCCTCGAGCGATTTTGTCGGAATGTTATTGAGCTGGAAGAGCCCGGCATAAACGAGCTCGATCGTATAGAGCATACCGGTGTCGTTGCTGGCTTTGCCGGTGAATTCGATGCCGCTTTCAAAGACATGTTCGCCGACTTTTTTGCCGGTGACGTTGACCTCGATCGCGAGTTCAGGCTGGTCGCCAGGGTTCTCAATCAGCTTTTCGATGTTCGGGTTCTCGAAGGACAGATCCTTGATGTACTGCGTCATAACTTGCAGTTGAGCGTTAGGCTGCTGGTTTTCATCAAGGGCCTGGGTGGCGCTGCCGTTGCCGTTGGGCGCGTTGGTCATGGGGTCAAAAGTCCTTCGTTCGCCTCGACGGGCGTGCAGGCGTTGCAAGGGGAGAATCTTGGCCTCTACGGCCGCTTGCGGTTCGGATTGATCGTGGTCTCATCCAGCCGTTCGAACTCGCCGTCAATGACTTCGCCAGCCCCGCTGCCCGTCGCTGGTCCGAGCCCACTGGCGCCACCCCGGCTTTGAGGGCCGCTCCGGCCGCTTGCGTCCTGCGGTCGCGCCTGATCCGCGCCACCGCCGCGGCGATGTACTTTGATGTCGATGTTTTTGCTCGCCATCGCTTTGCGCAGCAGGGTTTTCGCAATCCAGCGGCGCACCGGCGGAACCAGCAAAGTGAAGCCCGCCGCATCGGTGAGCAGCCCCGGTGTGAGCAAAAACGCGCCCGCGACCATCAAGAACACACCGTCGACCACCGGGGTCATTGGCACCTGCGCGCTCTGCATCTGGTCTTGCATTTGGCGGAAGGCGGCGAGGCCCTGACGCTGCAGGATCGTGGTGCCGATCACGGCCGTGGCGATGACCAGCCCGATGGTGGCGAGGATGCCGATCTGCGAGCCGACCTGGATCAGCAGCGCCAGTTCAAGCAAGGGCACTACGATGAAGAGCAACAGAAACGGCCAGTACATCAACGCATTCCTCGGTTAGGGCGGCTCAGGCGTGTGGCGCGCTTGCTGATAAGCGGCCATCAGCCTCTTAAGGACGGCTTCCCAGGGGCGGCCACTTGGGGATGCAACGCTTCAGCATCAGGAACGTTACATCGATAGCGCGCGCCCCGTGTTGGTCCGCGATCGGCGGGATCTGCGATCTGTGCCTTTCAGATATCGATGACCCATGCGGCCGATCAAACCTTTGGGAGGCGCGTTCCGCTGGGCCCAAGATCGGCCGCGGCTGATCTGGGTGGCTGATCTGGCATGCGGCTCGCATCGCCCGGTTTAGGCCGTCGCGTTGACCTTGATATAGGGCGAGACGCACGCCCTTGCGATCCAACGGGTCGCAGCGACGTAGGATGGTATATGTGTTGGCTTGCTCGCGATCATGTCCTAAGTTGGCCACAAAAGCGGTCTCTGCCATGGGTTACAGGCGCGCCGGCATGGCACAGCGCCTTTCCACCCTCAAGATGCGGCAATGGACGGGGCTCGCGCGCCCCGCGCTGGCACCCCTTAAACATCGCCCGGAAGGCAAAAGATGAACGGTAGCGGTAACGTCATCGATATTATCACGCTGGTCGCGCTCGTGCTGGCCGTTGTGATTTTCCTCAAGCTGCGCAGTGTGTTGGGGCGGCGTACGGGCCACGAGCGCCCAACGCAGTACGATCGTGTGGCGAACCGCGAGAGCCAGGACGCCAAAGGCGCTCAGCAAGGCGCGCAGGACAAGGTGGTGAATTTCCCCACCCGAGAACGTGAGGAACATCAGCCGGCGATGGATGAGCCCAGCAACGAAGAGAAAGAGGAGACGATCCGCGCGTTCGCCAAGGATGAGACGCTGGCGAGCGGCCTGATCGCGATCAACCGCGCCGATCGGTCGTTCAACCCGGAGTTTTTCCTTTCCGGCGCGAAGATGGCCTACGAGGAGATTGTCACCGCCTTTGCCGACGGACAGCGCAAGTCGTTGAAAACCTTGCTGAGCCCGGAGGTCTACGAGGGTTTTGCGTCGGCCATCAACGAGCGTGAGAAGCGCGGCGAGCAGGTCGACCAGAGCTTCGTCGGCATCAATAAGGCGGAGATGCTTGAAGCCGAAGTTGATGACGGGATTGCACAGGTCACGATCAAGTTTGTCAGCGAGTTGATTTCGTCCACCATCGATCGCACGGGCTCGATCATCAGTGGCGACCCCAAAGAGGTCACGGAAGTGACCGACATTTGGACATTCGCGCGTGAAATAAACTCACGCGATCCGAACTGGAAGTTGATCGCGACGCAGCCGGCGAACTGAGTTTGTGCCAGACGGCGGTTTGAGACAGGCCCGTGGCGCCGTTGCGGGGTGGTTGCACGTTAAGTGGCGGTGGGTGGCGGACGCTGTTTCGTGCCGAGCCTTTTGAGGCGGTGTACGCAAAGGGCGTAGGAGTTGTGAGCGATGAAGCTCCTGCGTCTTCACCTTGGGCGTTCAGTTTCCCCAGGATGCAACGCGCCGGCCGCATGCCACGTCGCGCGCACGGCGCCCTATCCGGCAATCACGCCCTTTTCCGCGTTCGTAACCGCCGTTGGCTTGGCGATCGCTGCGCTCAGTGTTCCGACATCAGCGCTAGCGTCCGGTTCTGGTGCCGTTTCGCCTGCAAGGGCCGCGCAGGACTTGCCAAAGCGGCTGCATCCTGCGCAAGCCCTTCAGATGGCCAAAGCGCGACCTGATAAGCCTCATCCGCCCGCTGGCGCTGCAAAACGGCGCCCTGTCAAGCAAATGCCCAAGGCACGTGGTGCTGACCGGCCCACCGGCCGGCGGGATGCGCGCTATCGAGCGGTCCCTTTCGACGTGTTGCCCGGTTGGGCCCAGGATGACCATCTCGCCGCCTTCAAGACGTTTGTCATCTCGTGTGAAAAGCTGATGCGGGCGGTGCGCTATGGGCAGGTGAGCGGCTCTGTGCACCAGCACGCCGCGATGCTGGCCGCCTGCGATGCGGCGCGCACGCTCAGCGCGCAAAGCCAGCGGGGCCAGCGCAGCAAACGTATGACGCGGGCACGGGCGCGGGCTTTCTTCGAGACCTATTTTGAGCCGCACCGTGTGGTGCATCGCAAGGGCCGCGGCCTGGTGACGGGCTACTATGAACCGCTCGTGCGCGGCGCGCGCACGCCACAAGGCCGTTATCGCACGCCGGTCTACAAGCGTCCCAAGGACTTGGTGAACCTCGTGACCGAAGCGCAGCGCGGCGCGGTCGGCACGAAGATGACGCACGCGCGCAAAACCAAGCGAGGGCTCGTCAAGTTTCCCACACGAAAGGAGATCGAGCTCGGGGCGCTGCGCGGCAAGCGCCTTGAGCTGTTCTACATGGCGGATCCCGTTGAGCTGTACTTCCTGCAGATCCAGGGGTCAGGCCGTGTGCGTTTGCCCGACGGCTCTACGATGCGCGTCACGTACAGTGGCAAGAACGGCTATCCCTACACGTCCGTCGGCACCTATCTGATCCGCTCCAAGCGCTTTCCCGCGCACCGTATGTCCCTGCAAGCGCTGAAGACATGGCTACGTGCGGACAAGGAACGCATGAAGCTGCTGTGGCGCAATCAGTCGTACGTGTTCTTCCGCGAACTGAAGGGTGCCGAAGCGATCGGCCCGCATGGGGTGCTGAACATCCCGCTGACGGCCGGGCGCTCACTGGCCTTTGATAGCGGTTACCACGCGCTGGGCCTGCCGGTGTACGTCAGCGCAGCCGGGCTTAAACATGGGAGCGCGCAAGCGCCCGATCGCCCCGCGGGGTTTCATCGTTTGATGATCGGCCAGGACGTTGGGTCGGCGATCAAAGGGCCCGAGCGCGGTGATTTGTACTTCGGCTCCGGGCCGAAGGCGGGGCGCGTGGCCGGCATCACCAAACACGCGGCAACCTTTTACGTGCTGTTGCCGCGGCTCGACTTGCCGTCCGCGCCAAGGGCGAGACGGGCGGGCACCAGCGCCGCTGCGGGCGACAAACCGACCGCCAAGAAACGTGGGGGCCGCTCAACGCGAGCTGCTGCTCCGCCTGGCGCTAAACCAGCTGGAGCTGCCGCAGCCAAGCGGGCACGAATCTTCGCCGGCGGTGATGAGCGATGAGTAAGCGTTCGCGCCGCCCGGCCAGCCAGCGCCGGCCGCTGACCGCCGACGAGCATCAGCTTTGGAACCATGTCAAACGCAGCGCCGCGCCGCTGGGCGATGATGGCCCCAAGAGCATGGCCGCTTTGCTCGGCGAGCAGGAGGGCGACGGCGTCGGGCCGCACGCCGCTGCCGTCTCGCCATCGTTGGATGAGGCGATGAAGCGTGCAGGCCGGCAAGGAGCCGTCGCTTCGGCGCCTGGTGCAGGATCCGGTTTGCCTGCGAAGGGATCGGCGGCCAGCGACCGGGCCGCGCCGCGCAAGGGAGGGGCCAAGCCAAGCAACACGCCGAGCACCAAGCCCTCGCGCCCCTTGACCAGCACGGCTGCCATGAACGCATCGTCCTCAACCGCGCCGTCGGGCCGGGTGACGTTGCCAACGCCAGCCTCGCCAACCCCAGCTGACGCCTTCGACCGCAAGGCCAAGCGGCGCATCGCCAAAGGCATGACCGACATCGATGCGCGGATCGATTTGCACGGTCTGCGTCAGGACGAAGCGCACGACGCGTTGCGCGGCTTCATCGCGCGGGCGGTGGCGGCCGGCCACCGGACGGTGCTGGTGATCACGGGGAAGGGCGCGTCGGGGCGCGGTGAAGCGGCATGGTCTGAAGCGGGCGATGCGTTCGGTCGTGAGGCCCCAGGCGTCCTGCGGCGCAAAGTGCCGCGCTGGCTGCGCGACGATGATCTGGCGCACGCCGTGATCAGTTTTACCGCCGCCCATGAGCGTCACGGTGGCGACGGCGCGCTTTACGTGCAGATCAGAAGCGCGAAGAAGGCGGCCAAAGCGAAGCGCTGACCCGCGTGATCATCATACGCACCGCCACACGCGCTGACGTACACGCGTGCCCGCCATCTTTGAGCGACCGCAGCGGTTTTAAGCCTTGTTGCAGCTCGTGTTGACGGCATCGAGCGCGGCTGAGACGCCCGTCAGCGAGTAGGTGTCGGTCGTCAGGGTGCCGCGTGAGGAACGCCCTTTGACCACCATCTGGCTGCCCTTGCGCATCGCTTCGATCAACTTGAGTTCCTTTGTCGGATCCTCAACGAAGGCTTTGTCCTTGTCGGTGAACAGCGTGAAGGTCGCGCCATCGATTTGCACGGTCACGTCGCTGCCAGGACGGAAGGGATAGCCGATGACCACGCTGACTTCCGCTTTGACGCCGTCCTTGGGCCAGGCCGAAACGTAGAATTGGATCGGCCCGCGGCGCACATTCTTGGGAAGCGTGTCACCCGGCTTGGCGGCCACGAAGCAGATTTGCGCAGGCTCGCCCTGATGCTGGTAGGCGGACCAGACCGGGCCCTCTTTGAGAACAACGGTCTGCGCGTGCGCTTGCGTGCTGAACGCCAAAGCGAGGGCGCCGAGACCGGCCGCCGCCCCAAGCGTCGTGGAGAAGGCTGCGCGGGCGCATCGGCGCGAAAGCTGTTTTGGGAGGAAAACCGTCATGGTTGACCTTGCGTTTGCGGCAATCAAGGAACTGATCTGCTGTCGAATCATGGTTAAGAGTGTAGCGGCGCCGATCATAAGCGGCCAGTGCACGCGTCTACGATCCAATTGCTACAGCTTACCTTTTTCACCTGTGGGACGATTTCGCAACGCTGGTGCGGCGCCCGTTGAAGGCCCTCCGGGGCTTACCGGTCGATCGGCAAAGCGGGCAAGAGATTTCACCCGATCGTACATGACGATGGCGCCCGCCATGGCGACGTTGACGCAGAATCGGGTCGGGATCTTGATCGTGAAGTCGCAGCGCGCGATCAGCTCCGGCGAGAGTGAGCCGCGTTCGGGGCCCAGCACATAAGCCGCCTGCATCGGGTGGTGAAAACTGGGCAGCGCGATGGCGTCTTCGAGCAATTCGATGCCGATCAGCCTACATCCCTTGGGCAGTTTCAGCGCTGCAAGGTCGGCGTAGTCGAAATGCGGCAGGTGCTGAACGCCTTTGGATGTGTCGGCCTGCGCCTCAAGGGCGCGATACTGGGCGCCGATCGTGAAGGTGAAGCTCGCGCCGAAGCCGTGCGCTGATCGCATCAGATTGCCGAGGTTCCGGGACTTTGATATGCGCTCAGCACCGATGGCGAAATAGCCGCGCAACCGGGGTAACGCGTCGATCGCGGCGTCTTCGCTAGGGGCTGGTAGCGCGGCACCGCTCGTGGGCGTGCCAGGGCGTGCGGCAGCCGCCGGCGCGCGCTCAGCAAGGCTCGCTTGAACGTCCCTCACGCCCGCTGCCTTCGGGGCATCATCACTCATCGCTTCCCGCCCCCATCGATCACCGTTGCCTTCGCCTTGAAGACCCATTCGCCTCTGCCAAGCTCCCGGAGTTGCCACATGAAAGCTGCGCTTTGCAAATCGCTCGACGGGCCGGACGCCATCGTCATCGAGACGATCGATCCGCCCACCTGCGGCCCCGACGATGTCGTGGTCGATGTGAAGGCGGTGGGCCTCAATTTTCTCGATACGCTGATCACGCGCGGCAAGTACCAGTTCAAGCCTGAACTGCCGTTCTCGCCCGCAGCCGAGTTCGCCGGCGTGGTGGCGCAAACGGGCGCTGCGGTGAACGGCTTTAAGGTCGGCGATGACGTATGCGGCTATTTGGGCTCGGGTTGCGCGCGCGCGCAGGTGGTGGCGCGGCCTGAGAACCTCGCGCTGATGCCGCCTGGCGTCGACTATGAAGCCGCCGCAGGCATTTCGATCACCTATGGGACGGCCATGCACGGGCTGGTGGATCGCGGTCGCGTCAAGCCTGGCGAGACCGTTGCGGTGCTGGGTGCATCAGGCGGGGCCGGCCTTGCCGCGGTCGAAATCGCCAAGCAGTTGGGCGCACGCGTGATCGCGGCTGCCTCGAGTGCTGAAAAGCTTGCGGTCTGCCGCGAACATGGCGCGGACGCGACGATCGATTACAGCGAAGGTGACCTTAAGCAAGCGCTGCGCGATGCGACGGACGGCGCCGGCGTCGATGTGGTCTACGATTGCGTGGGCGGCGATTTTGCCGAGCCGGCGTTGCGGGCGCTCGCGTGGGAAGGGCGCTTTCTGGTGGTCGGGTTTGCGGCCGGAACGATCCCGAAGATCCCGCTCAATCTGACGCTACTCAAAAGCTGCGACATCGTCGGCGTCTTCTGGGGCGCGGCATCGCGACGGGACCCGGCACGGCAAAGCGCCCATCTGGCGCAGGTGTTGAGCTGGATCGGTGAGGGCAAGCTTGTGCCGCACGTCCACGCGAGCTACCCGCTCGAACGCATTGCCGAAGCGATCGGTGTGCTCGATCGGCGAGAAGCCACGGGCAAGGTGATCGTGACGCTGTAGGTCCCTGGGCTCCGGGTTCTTGGGCTTCGGCCAGTCCGAGCGCCTCCCATCCAGCTTGAACGGCGATCCCCCTGCATTATCCAAACGGTCCTGACATCAGCCAACGGGCGTGCGCCCGTGACCCCATCAAAGGTGAACGCATCATGGAACTCAACAACACCATCTCAGCGATCGTGACCGGCGGCGCTTCCGGGCTTGGCGCGGGATGCGCACGGGCGCTCTCGGCGAAAGGCGTGAAAGTCGCCCTCTTCGACGTGAACGAGGAAAAGGGCACCGCGCTTGCGCAAGAGCTGGGCGCCACGTTCCACCGTTGCGATATCGCGGACGAAGCGAGCGTGGATGCAGCCCTTAAGGCCGCCCGCGACGTGCAGGGGCAGGAACGCGTGCTCGTGAATTGCGCCGGCGTCGTTGTGGGCAAACGTGTGGCCCGGCGCGACCGCAACACCGGCGCGATTGATCCCCATGACATGGCGACGTTCGCCAAGGTCGTCGGCATCAACCTGGTCGGCACGTTCACGATGATCGCCAAGAGTGCGGCGGGCATGATGGATCTCGACCCCGTCGGCGCCGACAACGAGCGCGGTGTCATGGTGACCACGTCTTCGGTAGCCGCGCAGGATGGCCAGATCGGGCAGGTCGCCTATGCAGCTTCAAAAGGCGGCGTGCAGGCGATCACTTTGCCCATCGCGCGCGATCTGGCGAAGGACGGCATCCGCATCTGCTCGATCCTGCCGGGCCTGTTTTCAACGCCGATGTTCGACGGCCTGCCGCAAGACGCTAAGGACGCGCTTGCCGCCTCGGTGCCGTTCCCGTCCCGGCTTGGCACGGCGGCCGAGTTCGCAAGTCTCGCGCTCTACATCTGTGAAAACCCGATGTTGAACGGGGAGAGCATCCGGCTTGACGGCGCGCTGCGGTTGGCGCCGCGCTGACTTGCACACTTTGTTGAACAGCATCCATCAACAGGAGGCCGGCAAGAACGCATTTCCCGACCGCTATGGTGCCCCGGTGACCTTGATTCACGCAGTTAAAATATGGTTAATTCGTGGCAACAATTTTGCGCGAGGAAGGCCAATGTCTCGCGCGGGTGCATTGTCAGGGTGGCCGTCATTGCGGCGGAGTTGGGGTCGGGGCCCGCGTTCTCATGTTGCTGTTTCGAGGCTGGGCACGCCGCAAAACGACGGCTGGGCTGGGTGTGCGCTTTACGGCCTACGCGCTAGCGGTCAGTGCGACCGGCGTCGCGTGCTTCATGGCCGCCTTCACGCTGCTGGTCGGGATCGACCGTTCGATTTTTGGACCACCGGCGGCGCCGGTACGGGCGGCAAGCGTCGTTGATAAGCCCGTGCCGAGGGCGGCGTTGCCCCTTCCGGGCTCCTACGCTGCGGCCGAGGTGCAGGCGGCCAAGACAAACAGCGGGCCGCGCGAGGTCGTCGTTGGCGGCTATGTGCCCACGAGCGATTGGCTTAACAGCGTCAAGTCGGGCAAGTATTTCCGTAAGCAACGCCGGCGCAAAACCGGTCGCAGAGGGACGCCGAAACGCTCCTCACGCCGCCCGCCGCCGTTCAACGCGCCGCGGACCGGTCTGCTCACCACGCGGCCTGGCGGCACGTTCAACCGTCAACGTGGCCGGCGCCGGCCCCGTGCGTTCCCGCCGCCGCAACCGGCCAGCTTAAACCCGCCCAGCTATGGTCCAACCTACAAGACGGTCTGCGTCCGTCTTTGTGATGGCGCCTATTTCCCGATCAGCTTTGCGACGACACGAGCGCGTTTTCGCAAGGACGAGAAGCGGTGCCAAAGCCGCTGCGGAGGACCGGCGAAGCTGTTCTATTACGCCAACGATGGCATCAGCGGCCCCAAAGACATGGTTGACCGGCGCGGCCGTCCCTATACGGCCCTGCAAAACGCGTTTGCGTTTCGTGCCAGCTACAATCCGGCCTGCCGCTGCAAGCCGCACGCGTGGCATCCGCTGGCGAAGAGCAAGCGCGAGATGTTGAAGCTGCAGCGGCAGGTTTACACCACGCGCCGACGTCGTGCGCGGCGGGTGGCCCGGCGGGCGTTTCGTGCGCAACGCAAGCGGTATTTGGCCGAGGCCCGCGCGTTCTATCGCGAACAGGCGCGCGGCACGGCGAAGGTCGATTTGCCGGAGACGCCGCGCGATTGGTCGACGTACATGGCGACGGCCCGGGGTGATACCCGCCTTTTTGCGCCCAACCGCCAGGCTCTGGCACCTGAGCCGCGGCGCGATATGGCGATGCGGGCGATGGCGGCGACCATGCCTTCGACGATGACGGTGATGTCGACGGAGGTGCGCCGTTTTCTGGGATGGCGTGTTCCGCCACAGCGCGCAGATAGCGCTGCCGGGCAGCGTGCGTTGCTCGATCAGCGTCACGAGCGTCGGCCGGGTTTTGTGCCGCTTTCCACCGCGCGTTCGCCGGTGTTGGCGGTTGGTGTACCGGTGGTTCCGGATGTTGGTTCGGGTGCGAGACCTGCAGGTGCTGGGCGGGCACCTGATGCGCGCAAGCCTGCCCGCGTGCGGTCCGATCCAACGCTGCGCGATGGTCGCGTGATCAGGCTGACGGTGCAGCATCGCGGTCGTGCGCTGCGGCCGATCGGGTCATCGCCGCGCGCTGGAGATGCGTCGGCGCCCCGGTCAAGGCAGCAGCCTTCGATGCGTGTGGCCACCGCCGTTCCGGCTCCCTCATCGCCGGCTCCCTCATCAGATGTCATCTCCCATGCTGCGACGGTGACGGCCGTGATTACGGCCGCGGCCCGTTCGGTGGTGACAGGGGCTGACGGCTCTGCGGCGACGCCGGATCGCCCCGCGTTGATGCCTGTCCCTCTGCCGCGGTTGATCGAGCGAGCGAGGCCAGCGTCTGCCGACCGCCCACGTCGGGAGGCTGAAGATGCGGCGGCTGCGGCCGAGGCGGCGCGGGCGGCTCAACAGGAGCAACAGCGGCTTGATTGGCAGGAGCGTGCGAGGGCGCAGGCCGCAGCGCGCGCGCAAGCGGATGAGGCTGCGCGAGCGGCGGCGGCCGCGGCGGCACTTCAGCAGCGCATCGATCGCGAAGCCGCCGAGCGTCAACGCCGCGCGCAGCTCGCCCGGGCTGCGGCGCGGGCACGCGTGGCCGCGGCAAGGGTTGCCAGAGCACGGGCGGCGCGGCGTGCACGTCAGCGCGGTCGACCGGGGAACCGCATGAGCCTCGGTGCGCGGCCGCGGTCCGGCGCGGGGCCTCGCCGACGTACGGTACGCCGCTGGCGCCGCCCCGACCGCAGTTGGCGCCGCCGCGTCTTCAAATCGGACAACTGACCGGTCGGCGGGCGGTAACCCCGCATGGCGCGCTTAAAGGCGGCGGCTGGCGTTCGCACGGCTGTCTGGCGGCGAGCGGGCTATTGGAACGGCGAGCTCGCCCAAGCCTCAGTTCGGCTTGCGGCCTGCGCTGAAGCGGGACCGGTTCCAGCTGAAGTGGACGACCTCTAACGCTCTGCGGAGTCGTCGGGTGGGTCGTGCCAGGGGCGGGGCTGATGCGCCTTCATGGTGTTGAGCAGCGTCTCAAACATTTTGACCTGGTGGCGCAGGATCTGCCCAAACGGCGTGAGCTGGCGCAACTGGTCAAACATTTCAAGGTTGGCGCGGGCCATGTTGGTCCAGATCTTGGCGCCCATCTGCAGCATCGGCACAGCCAGCGAGTTGGCTGATGGCATGGTGTGCTGCGTGCTGCGGACGGCCTGCGCGCGGCCGATGCGCCGGGGACCGGTAGCACCGCCCCGTGTCCCCAGTGCACCCGCCTTGGCACCGCCCTTGTCAGGTTGAGGCGAGCTCGGTTGGGCTTGGCCGGGATGGGCGCCGGGATGGGCTTGGCCGCCGCTTGAACCACGGGCGTTTGTGTTGGGGCCAGGTGTCGAGGGTGCAAGGCCGGACGTCCTGGCCGGCGTGCCACGCGGCGGCTGATGAACGAGAAACGGCGCCTCGATTTTGAGAGCCTGGGCCCGCGGCCGCTCCCTCTCAGCCTGTTTGACCGTTGGCGTCTTGGTCTTCGGCTTGGGCGCGGGACG
>JBCBJZ010000038.1:0-25411 GCA_038522635.1 Pseudomonadota bacterium
GCGTGCACAGCCCGGCTCCTCTGGCGGGCGCTGACACCGAGGCGATCCTAGCGGAGCTCGGCTTTGACGCCGATGAGGCAGCCGCGCTCAAGCACGCGGGCGCGGTGCGCTAAAGTTCGTCCGAGGCAGCTGGAATCAGCTGACGCGAAGATGAACGGCAAAACAAGAGCCTAGATGTCGGTTCCGCTTCGACCTGAAGCGAACCGACTCTAGTGTCTGTCAGCGGCCAACGAGGATTTCATCTGCCGCACGCGATCCTCCGCTGACTGGAATTATTTCTCCAACCCTGTATTTCCTGCCTTATTGGCGTGGGACAAAAACCACAAAGGGATCTCGCCTGCGCCAAATGAGGAGGCCGAAATCGTGACCTATCGCGTTCTACTGAGCGCTGCCGCTGGCAGCGTTATGCTCGCGGCGAACGCAGCACACGCTGCCGGACCGCAAGTGCCAACATTGCAAAGCGACCATGCCAAAAGCCCGCTTGTTCCCGTGCAGCGCCGTTTGCGCCCGCGCGAGGTGCGCCAAAAACTGCGCAGCGAAGGCTATCGCAAGATCAACTGGATTGATCGCGATCTTCCGGTCTACCGCTTAGAAGCGTGCACGGGCAACGTGCGCTACCGCCTCCGGGTGAACCGCTTTGGGGAAGTTCGACGCCGGCGCGCCCTGGGGCCGTGCTGGAACGCACAACTGCCAGGTTGGGCCAATGCCAACCGCAACGCCCGCCGTGGCTTGAGCGACAACGAGCTGCGCGCCCTGCTGCGCCAACGAGGCTTTGCACGTATCAGGATCACGGACAACGAGCTGCCCGGCTACGGTGCGGAAGCCTGCCGTAACGGCGACCGGTTCCGCCTGCGCATGAACCGCTTCGGCGCCATCCGCAACAGCCGTATCCTTGGCTCCTGCCGCCAGCAGGCTGCACAGACACTGCGCCCACGCGATCTGCGCGAACTGTTGCGCACCCGCGGCTTCTACAAGATCGAAATCACCGACCGCCGGGGTCCGCGTTACGGCGCGGAAGCATGCCGGGGCAACAACCGCGTGCGCGTTCAGATCGATGATCGCGGTGGCATCGTAGGTGTGCGCCGCCTTGGCTCATGCCGCGTGCGTCAAGCTGATCGCGGCCTCGGGGTTGATGAAATCCGCGAAGTGCTGCGGCGTCGGCGCTATTACAGAATTAACTTCACGGACCGGCGTCTACCTGGCCTCGAAGCCGAAGCCTGCCGCAACATTCGCCGCTTCCGGCTCCGGTTGAACAGGTTCGGTGAAATCACGCGGCGCCAGCGGGTCGGCTGGTGTGCACGGCCGAGCCAACGCGAAGTCGCAGCGGCTCCGCGCCAGCGCGTAACCGACTTTGAACTGCGCGGCACAGGGCGCATCCGCGCGGCCGACTGCCAGGACTATCTGGAAGCGCTGCTGTCGCGCAACTCGATTCTGTTCGACTACGACAGCGCCGACATCGACACTGACAGCTTTGATCTGCTGAACCAGCTTGGACGTGTGATCCGTCGCTGCCCGGGTGCCAAGATCGAAGTCGCTGGCCACACCGACAGCGATGGTTCCAACCGCTACAATCAGGACCTGAGCGAGCGGCGGGCCGGCGCGGTCGCCACCTACCTGCTCCGCCGCGGCGTGCCCCGGCGCAGCCTGAGCGCGGTTGGTTACGGTGAAGAGCGCCCCGTCGCCTCGAACAGCACACCGGCCCAGAAGGCGCTGAACCGGCGCATCGAGTTTGTGCTGGATTGGTCGGAAGGCTGAGCGGGTTTGCGGCCGGCCAGGCGCTGGTCAGCTCAAACCAAGGACAGGGGCATCCGTATCGCGGGTGCCCTTTTTATTTGGGCGTCGGACATGGGGGGCGTCGGAGAAGGGCGGCGGCTCGCCCCGGCGCAGCACCCCTCCACGACGTCACGGAGGCCTACTGTGCCGTGAGCCCGCCATCGACCACGATCTCGCTCCCGGTGACGAAGCTTGACGCCGGCGACAACAGCCAGATGACCGCGTCTGCCACCTCGTCGGGCATCGCCATGCGGCCCAGGGGGATCGCGCGTCGCATGCTGGCCAACGCGCGCTCGCGATCTGAAGCGGCATCTGCGATGGCCCCGGTCATGTCACCTTCGACGAAGGCGGGATGCACCGAGTTGCATCGCACCTGCGGCGAACGTCGTGCGCCGGCCAACGCGACCGACTTTGTGAGGAGGCGTACAGCGCCCTTCGAGGCATTGTACGCGGCAAGGTTCGCGCCGCCAACGAGGCCCGAGACGGACGACACGTTCACGATCGCAGGCGTGGCTGCGGCTGTGGCTGTGGGAACGGCTGCCGCTCGCGCATCGCCCATCATGGCTAGTGCTGCGCGGCAACCCAGGAACACCCCATCGACGTTGACCTGCTGCAGGCGATGCCAGCCGGCGTAGTCCGTCTCCTCGATGGAAGCGAGCAGCACCAGGCCTGCGTTGTTGACGAGGCCATCGAGCCGACCGTAGCGGGCCTTGATGGACGCGAGCGCCTCATCCCAATCAGCTTCGCGCGTCACATCCAACGCAAGTGCGGGGTGATCAAACCCGTCCGGCACAGCGCCCGCTTGCACGCGCTCAGCAAGGTCGCTGGGCACCGCAACGCCGCCGCACTGGCTGATGGCCGCAACGATGGCGCGGCCCAATGTGCCGCAGGCCCCGGTCACCAAGATCACCCGATCGCGCAAGGCCTCAGGTCCAAACGTCTTGCTCGCACCTTCCATTGGGCTTAACCCCCCTTCCAACACACTGCGCGTTCAACGAGGCTGGTGCAGCAGCAAACCGCCAGTCCGCACCTCCGGCTGCCCCCGTTTCCATAAGGGCGGGTGCAGCGAACGCTACAGCACCGCCGTTCATCGCCTTTGCCGCAGCCCCCACCAAAGCTTGCCCAAGCCTGAAGGTCCCGCCCCCATGCGCACCGATACCCCCCGCCCCATTCGGCTCAAGAACTATAAGCCCGCGCCCTTCACCATCGACAAGGTATCGCTCGATTTCCAGCTCGATCGCACCGCCACCCGCGTCACAAGCCGGCTGCACATGCGCCCTAACCCCAGCGCCGATACGCCAACGGCCGATGCAAAATCCGCCAAAGCCAAAAGCACAAGGAGCGCCAAGGGCAGCAAGGCGGAGGCGTCAACCGGCACGCTGGTCCTTGACGGCGAACTGCTCGAGCTTGAAAGCCTCAAGCTCAACGGCGAACCTCTGCCGCGCAGCCGCTATCGGGTCGGCAAAGAGACCCTGACCATACGCCAGGTGCCGCGCGCGCCCTTCACGCTCGACATCGTCACCACCTGCAATCCGGAGGCGAACAAAGCCCTCTCCGGCCTCTACGTCTCCCGCGGCATGTTCTGCACCCAATGCGAAGCGGAGGGCTTTCGCCGCATCACCTATTTCCTGGATCGCCCCGATGTTCTGGCGACCTACACGGTGCGCATCGAAGCCGATGCCGAAGCAGCCTCCACCTTGCTGTCGAACGGCAACCTGCGTGAGCGCGGCACGTTGGCGGAGGGCAAGCGCCACTACGCGATCTGGCGCGATCCCCACCCCAAGCCGTCCTACCTGTTCGCGCTGGTCGGCGGTCATCTTGCTTCGATCGCCAGCACCTTCACCACCAGCGAAGGCGAACACGTCGACCTGCGCATCTATGTTGAACCTGGCAAAGAGGACCGGTGCGGCTGGGCCATGGATGCGCTCAAGCGATCGATGGCGTGGGATGAGCGCCGCTTCGGCCGCGCCTATGACCTGGAAGTCTTCAACATCGTCGCGGTGTCCGATTTCAACATGGGCGCGATGGAGAACAAGGGCCTCAACATCTTCAACGACCGGCTCATCCTCGCCTCACCTCAAACGGCGAGCGATGCGACCTACGCGGCGATCGAAGCGGTCATCGCGCACGAGTATTTTCACAACTGGACCGGCAACCGCATCACCTGCCGCGACTGGTTCCAACTTTGCCTCAAAGAGGGGCTGACCGTTTACCGCGATCAGGAGTTCACAGCCGATGAACGCTCACGGGCGGTCGAACGCATCAACGATGTCCGGCGGTTGAAGCTCTCCCAGTTCCCCGAGGACGCGGGCCCGCTGGCCCACCCCGTGCGCCCGGCAAGCTACATCGAGATCAACAACTTCTACACCGCCACCGTCTACGAGAAGGGCGCAGAACTCTGCCGCATGATCGCGACGCTGCTGGGGGAAGCGGGCTTCCGCGCCGGCATGAATCTGTTTTTCGAACGCCACGATGGGGAGGCTGCGACCGTCGAAGATTTCATCGCCTGCTTCGCGCACGTGAGTGGGCGGGACCTTTCGCAGTTCATGATCTGGTACCAGCAGGCAGGCACACCCGAACTCGTGTGCAGTCTGGATCACGATCAAGCGGCGCAAACGGCGACGCTGCACGTGGAGCAGGTGCTGCCCCCGACACCGGGCCAACAACGCAAGAAGCCGCTGCATATGCCGTTGGCGCTCGGGCTGCTCGCCCCTGACGGCGAAGAGCTCGCACTGAAACTCAAGGATGGTGACGTTGTCGAAAACGGCATCATCGAACTTACCCAGCGGCGCCAAAGCTTCACGTTTGAAGGGGTTCGCGAACGCCCTGTGCCTTCCCTGTTGCGGCACTTCTCAGCGCCGTGCAACCTCACCATCGACCTGAGCGACCACGACTACGCCTTCCTGATCGCGCATGACCGCGACCCCTTCAATCGATGGCAGGCGGTCCAGAGTTTCGTGACGCGCACGATGCAGCGCTTCATCACGGCCGCGCGTACGGGCAAGAACCCGGGTTCCGCGGATCAACTGATCGAGGCGCTGCGTGCTGCCTTTTTCGATCGCAAACTCGAGCCGGCCTATCGCGCTGAACTGATGCGCCTACCCGGTGAGACCGCGCTTGCCCGCATCATCGCCCACGACATCGATCCCGACGCGATCCACAAGGGCTGCCACCAGGTGATGCGTGCGATCGCGCGCGCGCTGGGGCCGGAATTTGAAAAGCTCTACCGCACGACGAAGCCCAAACGGACCTACGACCCGAGCGCAGAACAAATGGGCCTGCGTGCGCAGCGTCTTGCGGCGCTGACCCTGCTCGCCTACCGCGGTGAGGCTGCCGACAAAGACCGCGTGGTGCAGCACTTCAAAGGCGCGAACAACATGACCGATCAATCCGCCGCGCTCTATCTGATCGCCACGCATGTGCCGGCCGCCCGGCAGGCGACCTTCGCGGCCTTCCACGAACGCTGGAAGGATGATCACCTCACGATCAATGCGTGGTTCGCCGCGCAAGCCATGGTGCCGACCGCCAGCACACTTGAACGCATCAAGACCTTGCAGCGCCACGCACTCTATTCTGCAACGACCCCCAACAACGTCAGCGCGGTGGTCAACACGTTCGCCACCGTGAACCCGGTGCAATTCAACCGTGCCGATGGTGAGGGCTACGCGTTCCTTGCCGATGAAGTCCTTAAGGCGAACGCGTTCAACCCGCAGCTCGCGGCCCGCCTGATGACGCAGTTGCGCGGTTGGAAGACACTTGAGCCGCAGCGGCGCAAGCGTGCACAGGCTGAACTCAAGCGCATCGCTAAGGCCCCCGGCCTGTCAAATGATGTATTTGAAATTGTGACAAAAATGCTCGACTAGTCGCAGCAAGCCTGAGGCTGCGCGATCACAGCCCGGTCGATCACCTCGACAAGCGAATCACGAATCACCGATGCTGGCTTCGGGATGAGCGTGCCATATGCGCCGCGCTCAAGAGGGCAGTTCACATCATCGGGGTCGTCATTCATGACGAACATCAACGCGGTCGCGCCTCGCGCGCGGTCGACCGCACGCCGTGGCGTGCGAACCAATCTGGCGACGCTTTGGCGCCGAACACTTTGCCGCTCGGATCGAAGCGCGTCGCAACGCATGATTGCGGCATGGGCGCCGCCCTTCAGGATCATCACGCTGGCGCGCGGGGCCGCAGCGCTGCACGTCGTGCTGCTGATCGGCGGCCTGATGTTCGATGCTAGCATCGCAAGCGCGCAAGGTATCAACAGCGCCGTTCCCTTGATGGCTGACGGCTTCCTGCTTGCGCTGGTTGCGACCGGAACCATGGCCGCGTGCCTGACGATGGCCGCGCCAGCTGCGCACCGTGCTCCTGCCCTGCCCGACCAACAGGTGCAGCGCGAACCGATCAACGCCCTAAGCGCTGAGCGCACACCTGACCAGGAGCGCCAATGGGCGCACGTGATGGCACGCGCGAGCCACGAATTGCGCACACCCCTCAACGCCGTGATCGGCTTTTCCGATATGATGCGCCGCGAGCTTTTGGGGCCGATCGGGCATGCGCGTTACCGTGAGTATGTGGAGGACATCCAGGCAAGCGGCGCTGACCTGTTGAAGTCGGCTGAGGACACGTTGGCGCTCACCACGTTGGTTGCCGAGCCGCCCCATGCGCAGCGGCGCCGCGAAGAACATGCGTTCAGCGCCCTCTTGCAGGAAGCCGTCGACATGCGTGCGGACAAGCAAGGGGTACGCATCGACCGTACGGTTGGAAAGTGCTTTGCCGCTGCCATGGTGTCAGGGGATCGCCGCGGCTTGAGGCAGCTGCTGGTCAACACCCTTGCCGGCGCTGGCGATGTCTTGCCGAACGTGGCTGATCCTCTCGAGATCGTGGCCGATGACCGCTTGACCGCTTTTACAGGGCAGCCTGCCGCTCACACGCACGACCGCTTGGCGATCATCATCAAGCGTGGATCGGCCGCCTCACCGCAATCATCCGGCCTCCGCCTGACGCCGGTTCTCGAAGATGATGGCCTCTACAAGGCCGACGATGCGAGCCTGCCGCTCGCCATGGCCGACGCGCTCGCCGGTCTGCAAGGCGCCGCACTCCATCTCCATCGCGATGACGACGGCCAAATCTGCGCCGTACGTTTGATGCTGCCTGCACGCCGGGCGCCATAACCTCTTCTCGCCGCGCCAACGCCCAAATGCGAACCTCCTCTAAGGCCGCAAGCCCGGACCACGGCCGCGCCGCCCACGGCGCAGCATCCGCAAAAACCTCCGGCGCTCCTGCGCTGTCATGAGCGTTGCGATATCAGCGAGCCGCTGGTGCAGCCTTTCGCTTGCGACCTGTGCTGCTTGCGCGCGCGCGCGCTGCGCCGCGAGATAAGCGCCGCGATCGAACGAAGTTGCGCGAAACGCCTCACGGGCCTCACGCCGCGCGGCTCTCACCGCCCGGCGCACGTCACGTATCCCGAAGCCCCCGCCATCAAGTTTCGCCTCGATTGCGGCGCGTCGCGCATCGGGCAGCGTCCGCAAGAAACGCTGTAGGGTATGCTCCAAGCCGCCACCGCGCATCATCGGCCCGCGATGCATGCCCCCGCGCCACAAAAAGCCGGCGACGATGCCGATCACGAGCAAATTGAGCGCGACCGAGGTCACAAGCGTGATCCACAGCCAGCGGGGTGCCGCACGAGGTGCTGCCATCGGCGTATCGGCGTCGGCGTCAGGCGGTGTGCTGTTGGAAGAACTCAAAGCAGATCCTCGGTCTCATCGAAGGCGTCAAACACCGGCTCAGCGCGCGCCGTCTGCGTTGATGAAAGGCCGGCCGCTTCGGCCACCCGCTCCATGGTCGGAGCCGCCTGCGGGGATGCGCCAAGCGCAATGCCAAGCACGAGGGACGCGGCCAGCATGGCGCCTGCGGACCACCGCGCGCGGGTGGACGGTGCGAACGCGCCTTCCATCGCCGCCTTGCGCCTGCGCCCGTACGCGCGCGCATCAGCCATCACCGTGACGCGTGATCCGCTTGAGCCTTGCGCCGCTGCAAGTGGCGCGGCACCGGCCGCGTGCGCGTCTGCGTCTGCTTCCTGGCGCACGTGCGCCACTCCTGTGCGCTGCTCTTCCGATGCGATCCGCGCCATCACGGCTTGAAGCACGCGTGCTTCGTCCACCCGCTCGCCTTGCGCATCGCGCAGTTCACCCGCCTGACCGGGCAGCACCTCGGTATCGCGCGCTTCCTCCAGCAAAGCCTCAAACGCAGCCGCTTCATCCAGGGTACGCCGGACTGCCGGATCAGTGCTTCGCCGCGCTGCCTCAAGAAAACCGCGCTGCGAAGCGGGCCAGCGCGCGCCATCGCAATCCCACCGTTGCAAAAGCGCTTCCAACCGTGCCAGCTCGCGCGCGCTCCAGGCAGCCTCACCGCTGCTCCTTGCAGCACCGCTCACCAGCCCGCTCCCATCATCATCGCCCTGAGCTTTCATGATCCTTCGCTTTCACCCCTAGGCGCGCCGCCCTGAGGCCCTTGCGCGCCAGCCTGCACCGGCGCTTCCTCCGGCAGGAACTGCCGCCAATCCTCAGCCAACACCTGCTTCAACTTTCGCTTCGCCCGCGCCAATAACGACTCCGCCGCATGTTCGCTGACGCCCAACGCTTCCGCCACATCGCGCTGGGCAAAGCCCTCGAAATGAAACAGCACCAACGCCTGTCGTTGCCGCTCCGGCAACGCGAACAACGCCACTTCAATCCGCCGGCTCAACTCACCTTGCGCAACCGCCCGCATCTGATCAGGCGCCTGAACCGGCTCACGCGTTGCAGCCGCCTTCTCATCCAGCGTGACCTCGCGACGTCGACGCAGGCGATCGAGGCACACGTTCGTTGCCACACGCCGCAGCCAAGGCCGCGCGCCCCGCTCATCAAACGTCAATTCCGGCGCGCGCTGCCACAACCGCACGAACGTCTCCTGCGCGACGTCCTCGGCTTCACCCGCATCGGCCAACAGCCGCAACGCCACCTGCGCCACCGCATGTGTATGCCACTGCATCAACAAAGCCAGCGCCCGCGTCTCACCACGCTGCAGGCGTGCCAGCAGGGCCGCCTCGTTGTTAAGCGCGCGCACCGATGCACCTGCCGTTGCGAGCGCAGGTCCGCTGGCGTCCTCAGACGGTGCGCCAGGCTCATCCTCGGGTCCGGCTCCGGCCAAGCGTTGCGCCTTCCCTGCACTACGCACCTTCGTGCCCCTCTTTGGATTTCATCTGTCGCACGGAACACCAGCCAATGGCGAAAGACGAGCGCCAAGACGGCGAGCCAAGAGTTGGTTCCACTTCCACCTGAGGCTGCCCAACTCTGAAGTGTCCGCGGCGCGACATTCGTGACACGCCGCGGACGTTAGATCATCGGGCGATTGATCGGGATCACCATAGGTGAGCCCGAAATCGCCCAAAGATGATCTAATCTTAAAGTGCAGAGCAACTTTGGGCGCAAAGGCAAGGCGTGTGTGTTTGGCCGGTGACTCACACTTTGCGCCCATTGCTCTAGGCGCTTAACCCCCAACTGGTGGCGAGGCTTACGGCAGCGATGGCATATCACGCAGGGCTGCCATCACGTCCTGGGCGCTGCGATCGGGCGGGAACACAGGATAAAGCGTCCGCGTGATGACGC
Organism: Pseudomonadota bacterium; assembly: GCA_038522635.1. GTDB lineage: Bacteria > Pseudomonadota > Alphaproteobacteria > Rhizobiales > Hyphomicrobiaceae > JBCBJZ01. The sequence continues at coordinate 9,417 of JBCBJZ010000038.1, forward strand.
CCGCATCGATGATCATCGTCAGGCGCCGCAGCAGCGTCATGCCGCCCGCTTCGAACGTCGGCAGGCGAGCGGCCTGCGTGAACGCCAACGCCTCATCACTCAAAATCGGAAACGGCAAGTGCAACCGTGCGGCCATCTCAGCCTGATACGCGGTCGTCTGCGTCGAAAGCCCAAACACCTGCGTGACACCGAGCGCGTGCAGGTCGGCAAAATGATCGCGAAACCCGCAGGCTTGCGGCGTGCATCCGCGCGCACCGGGGATCATGTCCCAGCCCTCGACAGGAGAGATCTCCTCCGGCGTGCCGGTGCGCGGGTAGGCGTAAACCACGCTGCGGCCCGACAGTGCTGCGAGGTCCACAAGCGCGCCCGCTGTGCTCGCAAGCGCCATGGGCGGAACGCGCATGCCAGCGAGGTGATCGGCAGCTCCATCATCCGCCGGCGCAGGGATCTGCGACCAGTCAACGGCGTTGAGATCGGGTTGGTGCGTGGTCATCGTTCGCCTCGTGCGGTGTGCGGCTTCAGCAGCCGCGTTCAACCCTTCTCGCGCATCAGCCGCGCCTTCTGACGCTCCCAATCGCGCTTGCGATCGCTTTCGCGCTTGTCGTGCAGCTTTTTGCCCTTGGCCAAACCGATAGCCAGTTTCGCCAGGCCCCGCTCATTGAAATAAAGCTCAAGCGGGATCAGCGTCATGCCCTCCCGGTCGACCGCGGCGCTCAGCTTATCGAGCTGCTTGCGATGCACGAGCAGGCGACGACGGCGGCGGGCTTCGTGATTGAAGTAACTCGCCTCTTCGAGCGGCGCGATATGGGCGTTGACCAAGAAGAGCTGATCTTCCTCGCTCGACGCGTAGGCTTCAGCGATCTGCGCGCCCGAACGGCGAAGCGACTTGACCTCCGAACCTTTCAGTTCGAGGCCCGCTTCCAGCGTCTCTTCGATGAAATACTCTCGCCGCGCGCGCCGGTTTTCGCTGACCACGGTGCGCCCGTCGGTTGTTGTTTTTGCCTTTGTGGCCATGGTGTTCGCTCATTTTGTTGACGGCGCGCACGACGATCCAAGGGCCGCGCGAGATGGCGGCACAGCGTGGTCATCGAGGTTCACAGGCGCAGCGGGTTAACGCGCGCGCCAAGACGCTATCCAACCCAATAACGGCTGAACGCGGTATGAAATCCGTGCACCCTATCGATCGGCACGCTACCCTGAAGCTGACTGCGAAGCCGCCTCAAGACCGGCAGGCACGACCGCGAACCCGGCGAAGCCTCTCCGTCGCCGCGCGCCTACTCCGCCGCCACCGCCTGCTGCGTCAGCCCAACCTTGGCGAGGGCCGCATCCACGGTGGCTTTGGCCGCGTCCGTCACCGGCGCCAGCGGCAAGCGCGCATCGGCTTCGCAAAGGCCCAAACGCCATGCCGCGTATTTCACCGGTCCCGGGCTCGTCTCGCAGAACAGCGCATCGTGCAACGGCATCAGTTGCTCGTGCAGCGCGCGAGCCTGGGTGAAATCGCCGACGGCGCAAGCGTTCTGGAACGCCGCGGACAACGCTGGTGCCACGTTCGACGTGACCGAAATGCAGCCGTGACCGCCATGTGCGTTAAAGCCCAGCGCGGTGGGGTCTTCGCCCGAGAGGTAGCAAAAGCCATCGCCAATCCGCAGCCGCTCTTGGGACAACCGCCCCACGTTGGCGGTGGCGTCCTTGACGCCGACCACGCGTTCCAGGGCGGCGCAACGGGCCATCGTGTCAGGTTGCATGTCCGAGATGGTGCGAGCCGGCACATTGTAAAGGATGATCGGGATGTCGACCGCGTCGTGAATGGCCTTGATGTGCAGGTAAAGCCCCTCCTGCGTGGGCTTGTTGTAGTAGGGCATGACGACCAGCGCGGCAGCCGCGCCTGCCGCCTTGGCATGATCTGCCAATTCGATCGCTTCCGACGTCGCATTTGACCCCGCGCCAGCGATAACCGGGACGCGCCCGTCGGCGACCTTGATGCAAAGGTCCACCACGCGGCGATGCTCTTCGTGCGATAACGTAGGACTCTCACCGGTTGTGCCCACCGGCACCAGGCCGTGCGTGCCCTCGCGGATCTGCCAGTCGACGAACCGCTCGTACGCCGCTTCATCCACAACGCCATCTTTGAACGGTGTGATCAGGGCGGTGATCGACCCTTTGAACATGGTCCCAAGCTCCCCAAGGCGCACGTGGTTCACGGGCGCGCTTAACCCCGCCGCAGACGATGCCACACCGGCGCTGCAAAGCGGCTGTTTAAAACGCGCAAAGACTAGGCGTTTGCGCGCGGCCCCGCAAGACGGCGCAGCGTTTACGGTTGCGCTGGCGCCGTGGTAACGCTGCGGCATTGATGTTCATTGTTAAGGGCGCGCCCGGGTGGCGATTGCATCCCGCCTCGGGCTCGGTCAGGTGTTAGAGGGCACAGGCTTAGGCGGGCAAGGGCTTAGGCGGGCACGGGCGTGGTGCCGGTCCGTCATGAGCGCGGCGGCTTCGCGCAATTTGGTCGCGCTGGCCCGGTGCGGCGGTGTTGGAACGATGGTAACGGCGCAGGCTTATGGTGGTGCTGGGCCGTGGTCGGGATGTTGTCCGGCCAATGCTGCGCAGACGTGATTGACCTGCGAGGCGCAACATTTGCGAGATCGGCGTGCCTTCCGCGAGCTCCACGTTCACGCGGTTGAGAGGGCCGAGGTATCAAGGCCAAGTTGCAAAAGGGCCAAATTGTAAGGGGGCCAAAGGATCAACATGGCTGTCCGCCTCATCTTCGCAGCGCTGCTTATCGTTGGCCTCGGGCTGACGCTCGCGTGGTCGATGCAGCGCGGTGCGGACGAGGCCACCAACGCTGCGCGCGGCGCCGACGTGGCGCGTGCTCAGGCAACGCGCCCGGTGGCCGGCTCACCCCTTGAGACGAGCGCGCTGCGATCGCGCCCCCCGCGCGAGCGCACCAGCGCCCGGTTGCCGCCACCACCGGTGCCGATAGCCGCGACGCCTGGCACCACGCCGCGGAGGCCGCCTCCTGACGCGTCCGCGCCGTTAGCAGACAGCCCCCGCGCCAGCGATGGCGGCTCGATCCCGCCCCTGACGCAAACGGCGACCGGCCCGTTGCTGCCGCCGGTCAACCCGAAGCGTGAATGGAAAAAGCGGATGGCGCGGCTCGCCGCTCTGCCACCGCCCAAACGCGGCCCTTCAGCACAACAGGTGCAAGCCTTGCCGAGCGCGTCAAGCGCCAAGCTGAGCACGGCGCCGGTTCCTGCCGATCTGGTGAAGTTGCCACCGCCGAGCGCAGAAAGCCGGCACGTTGCCCGTCTCGATAAGGCTATTGCGCCGGTGCGTGATCTGACATTGGCGCCCGCGCAAGCGAAAGCGCTCAAGGCGGCACTGAACGCGGTACGACGCTCCCGCCTGCGCGAGGCGAGGCAGCACACCGCAACGCTGCGCGATCCCCACGCCAAACTGTTGGTGCGCTGGTACCGCCTGCGGCTCGGCTTCGGGCGGCCGGCGGACTACCGCTCTTTTCTCGATGAGCATAAGGACTGGCCCCAACGCGCCGTGCTGACCCGCCGTGCCGAAGAGCAGCTCTTCATCCAAGGCGGGCGCGCGGCCACGATCAAGGCGTTCTTCAAAGGGGAGCGCCCGCAAACGGCAGCAGGCTATGCCGCCCTCGCGTCAGCCTATCTCGCAACCGGCGATGAGGCGACGGCCGCCAAACTGGCACGGCACGCGTGGCGCCGCCTGCGCATTGCCTCGACGCTGGAGACTGGGTTTCTGCAGCGCTTTGGCGGTCTGCTGCGCCCCATTGATCACCGCGCCCGCATCGATCGGTTTTTGCTGAACAACAGCAGGTTTCGTTCGATTCGCCGCGCCCGGGCCGCGAAAGCGAAACGCGTCATCACCTTGCTGCCCGCACGCAGCGAGCGCCGCAAAATCGATGCCCGGATCGCGGTCTATCTGCGCCAGCGTAAAGCTGCAACGCTGATGAAGGCGGTGATGAATCCGCCCCGCCCGCCGGTAAACACCGATGGCGGGCCCGATACTGAATTCGAGGGCCCCGATCCCCTGCCCTATGATGGCGGGCTGATGTTCCAGCATGCACAAATGCTTGCGAACCAACGCCGCTATGACGCGCTGGAGAAGGCTCTCCTTAAAGCCCCGACCACGCAAGCGGACCTGATCGATCCCGACGCCTGGTGGGGTCTGCGCAGGGACGCCGCCAAACGCGCGCTGCGCCAAAAGCGGGTGAAGACGGCCTACGCGCTTGTGCGTGCTCCTGGCCCCCTGACAGGTTCGGCCGCGATCAAGGCCGGGTTTTTGAGCGGCTGGCTTTCCCTACGCTACTTGGCGCAACCCAAGCCGGCGCTGAATCATTTCAAAGCGATGCTTGCCGCAGCCGATGGCCCGCGCAGCCGGTCCACCGCGCTTTATTGGATGGCGCGCGCCAGCGCTACAGCCGGGGATCGCACCGGTGAGCGCAAGCACCTGCAAGCGGCCGCCCAAACGTTCCAGACGTTCTACGGCCAGTTGGCCCGCCAACGCCTGAAGCCGCGCGACCACGCCTTCACGATCAAGCCTCCCCGTGCACCGACATCCCGTGAACAGGCCGACTTCAACAGCCACGCCGTGGTGCGCGCCGCCGCCCTCGCCTATAAGGCGGGCATGGGACGGCGTTTCACCCGTCGCCTCTTGCGCGGGCTTGAAGATGCTTTCACCGATGAAGCGCGCCTTGTCATGCTTGCGCATTTGGCCGAGAGCTTCGGCGATACGCAGACGTCGTTGCGGGTGGCGAAGACGGGCGTCGGGCGCGGGCATAACCTGCTCTATTATGCCTACCCGGTGCATCCCCTGCCCTATTACGAGCCGGTGCGAACACCACCTGAAACGGCGCTGCTGCTGGCGATCGCCCGTCAAGAGAGCGAGTTCAACCTGGGCGCGCGCTCGCGCGTGGGCGCGCGTGGCATCCTACAGATCATGCCGGGCACGGCGCGTCAGCTCTGTCGGCGCTACCGCACGCGGTGTGCCACGCAATTGCTTTCGACCGACCCGGCCCACGCGGCCAAATTGGCGGCGGCGTATGTGGGCGATCAACTGACGAGCATGAAGGGCGCCTACATCCTGTCGCTGACGAGCTATAACGCGGGCCCGGGGCGCACGCGGCAATGGTTGCGCCGGCTTGGCGATGTGCGCCGACGCGGCGTGGACACCATCGATTGGATCGAGCGGATCCCGTTCGACGAGACGCGCAACTACGTGAAGAAGGTGCTGGCGAACCTGCAAATCTACCGCGCGAGGCTTGGCAACGAGCGCCACGCGATACAGTTGCGCGCCGACCTTGGGCTGGCGCGGCGCCCCGCTCCCGTAGATACCAACCTAACCCGCGCGGCTAAGCCCCTCGTGACCTGGACGCTCGCCGACTTGCCCGAACGCTGACTTGCTCGAACGTTGGCGCGCGAGGATCTTCGGCGTTGAACCGCGCTTTCACGCCTTTCTCGCCTCTCCCAACACGCCCTCACATCGTTTACCATGCGAGCGTGGTAACCACGGGTAGCGGCATCAGATGCCGCCGCCAGGGCAGAGGCGCGAGCGCGGTTAACGAGGCGGGGTAGGCATGTACGATAAAGCAGCGGATGCGGGCCTCAGCAGGCGGGGCTGGAACGACATCTACTTCACCAACCGCGATGGGTTGCGCCTTTATGCGCGCCACTACCCGGCGCCCGGCTCACCGCGTCGCCCCCTGGTTTGCCTCGCCGGCCTCACGCGCAACGCGCGCGATTTCCACGACCTGGCGGTCTCGCTATCCGACCCGCGCGGGCACCGGCGCGAGGTCTTCGCGCTCGACTATCGCGGCCGCGGCCAATCGCAATTCGACAGCAACTGGCGCAACTACACGCTGCTCAGCGAGATGCTGGACGTGATCGACTTCATGACGGTCATGGGCCTGCATGATGCCGCCCTGATCGGCACCTCTCGGGGTGGCCTGATCGCGCTCATCATGGCCGCCCTGCGCCCCACCACCATGGGTGCGGTGATCCTCAATGACATCGGTCCGGTGATCGAGCGTGAGGGGCTTGCGCGCATCATCGGCTACGTTGGCCGTATCCCGCTTCCCGATAGTTGGGACGCCGCAGCGCATCTGGTGAAAACGCTGAACGAGAAGCACTTTCCCGCCGTGCCTGAGCAGCAATGGGAAGACATCGCGCGCCAGTGGTTCAACGATGAGAACGGCAATCCGGCGCCGTCCTACGATCCCGAGCTTTCAAAGGCGATCTCGGTCATGGATGGACCGGTGCCGGCGCTGTGGCCGCAGTTCTCGGCGCTCGCGCGTCTACCGCTGATGGTGCTGCGTGGGCAGCACTCCGACATCTTGAGCGCGGCAACGGTTGAAGAAATGCGCCGTCGTCACCCGGATATCACCACGCACGTGGTCAGCGGGCAGGGTCACGCCCCGCTGCTGAAGGACGCGCAAACCATGAGCACGATCAACGGCTTTTTGATCTCAACGGACGAGCGGGACCAGCGCGCCAACCCTGAACGCACCGGCCCCGGCATCCGGGCTTACGCCTGAACAGCGTTGCGCCCGTTGCGCTTTACCCAAGTTGCTCTGCACTTAAAGGTTGGAACATCTGTGGTCGATTTCGGGCTCACTGATCCCGATCAATCGCCCAATAATCTAAGCCGCGCGGTTCTGCCGATTCTCGATGAGCTCCTCGACCACGGCAGGTTCAGCAAGCGTGGACGTGTCGCCCAGGTTGGAAAAATCGTCCTCGGCGATCTTGCGCAAGATACGGCGCATGATCTTGCCCGAGCGCGTCTTCGGCAACCCCGGCGAGAACTGGATCAGGTCGGGCGAAGCGATCGGACCGATCTCACGGCGCACCCAATCGCGCAGCTCCTTCTTGAGTTCATCGCTCTCCTGCTCGCCCGCCATCAGCGTCACGTAGCAGTAGATGCCCTGGCCCTTGATGTCGTGCGGATAACCGACCACGGCCGCCTCTGACACCTTGCCATGAGCGACAAGTGCCGACTCAACTTCCGCCGTCCCCATGCGATGGCCCGACACATTGATCACATCGTCGACACGCCCGGTGATCCAGTAATAGCCGTCCTCATCGCGGCGGCAGCCATCGCCCGTAAAGTACGTGCCGGGATAGGTCGAGAAGTAGGTCTGCACGAAGCGTTCGTGGTCGCGGAACACGGTGCGCATCTGACCGGGCCAGCTGTCGAGGATGACAAGGTTGCCCGACGTCGCGCCTTCAAGGGTGACGCCCTTGTCATCGACCAGCGCTGGCTTGATCCCGAAGAAGGGCCGTGTGGCAGAGCCGGGCTTGAGCTTCGTCGCGCCGGGCAACGGCGTGATCATGATGCCACCCGTCTCGGTCTGCCACCACGTGTCAACGATCGGGCAACGGCCATCGCCCACGACGTCGTGATACCACTCCCAGGCTTCAGGGTTGATCGGCTCGCCGACCGAACCCAAAAGGCGCAGCGAGGAGCGGTCGGTGCGTTTCACGAAATCATCGCCCGCACCCATCAACGCGCGGATCGCGGTGGGGGCGGTATAGAAAATGTTCACATCCCACTTATCGACCACATGCCAAAAGCGCGACGCGGTCGGGTAGTTCGGCACACCCTCAAACATCAGCGTGGTCGCCCCGTTCGCGAGCGGCCCGTAGACGATGTAGCTATGGCCGGTCACCCAGCCGACATCGGCGGTGCACCAGTAAATGTCGCCATCGTGGTAATCGAACACGTACTGGTGGGTCATCGATGCCCACACGATGTAGCCGCCGGTGGTGTGGAGCACCCCCTTGGGCTGACCGGTTGAGCCGGAGGTGTAGAGGATGAAGAGCGGGTCCTCTGCCGCCATTTCCTCGGGCGGGCAATCGGACGAGACTTTGACCAATTCCTCGTGCAGCCAGACGTCGCGGCCGTCCATCCAATTGATCGTGCCGCCGGTACGCCGCACCACCAGCACCTTTTCATCGCCCTTGCAGCGGGCCAACGCTTCGTCGGTGTTCTGTTTGAGCGGGATCGTCTTGCCACCGCGCAGACCCTCATCGGCGGTGATGATGAACTTGCTGTCGGCATCGATGATGCGGCCTGCGAGCGCGTCGGGCGAGAAGCCTCCGAACACGATCGAATGCACCGCGCCCAAGCGCGCGCAGGCAAGCATGGCGTAGGCCGCTTCCGGGATCATCGGCAGGTAGAGCGTGACGCGGTCACCCTTCTGGACGCCGTTCGCCTTTAGGACGTTGGCGAACTTGCACACACGTTCGTGCAGCTGACGGTAGGTGATCGTCTCCTGGTCCGTCGGATCATCGCCCTCCCAGATGATCGCAACCTGATCTCCGCGCGTCGCAAGATGGCGGTCCACGCAGTTCGCGCAGACATTGAGGGTGCCATCCTCGTACCAGCGGATCGACACGTTGGAGGGGTCGTAAGAGACGTTTTTGACCTGCGCGTAAGGCGTCATCCAATCGATGCGCTGGCCATGCTCCGCCCAAAAGGCCTGAGGGTCCTCGATCGACTGATGATACATCGCCTGATATCTGTCGTTGTCGACCCAGGCGCGGCTCGCCCACTCGGCAGGCACGGCGTAGACTTTTTCATCGGACATCGCGTTTCATCCCTCATCAAGGCACGCGCGGTACGCCCGAGCGAAAGTGCGGCGTGAGCAACGTGTGCGGTTTTTTGAGCGGCATTATGTGGATGGGCGGCGAGGGGGGCAACTGCCCGTTGGTCGAATGACCAAGGTCCTACATGGTGAAGTGAAGAGCGATTCGCAGTGCGTGTACTGGCGACGTTCACAAAACTGCCGAGCGCGCGCGCTAACACAGGCTTTTTGGCGATCATGGAGACGCAAATGGACGCGGTTTTCAGTCTTACCGGGCGTATGAACCGGAAGCCCTTCATCATCTGGTACCTGGTCTTGGCCGTGGTCGGCACCGTGGCCAGCGTCGTCTACCAGTTGCAGATCGGCAGCGCAGTACCGCCCCCCAAAATCCCGGCCGGGACCGATCCCTTGCAAGCGTTCGTGTTGGGCTTCACCCAGGGCATGAAGCCAACCGCTTTCTTCACGATGATCCTGTCGATCATCCTGATCTGGCCGTGGACCGCGCTCACCACCAAGCGGTTTCACGACCGTAACAAATCGATCTGGTGGCCGCTGATCTTGGTGACGCTGCCGATGCTGGCGACGATCGTTTACGCAGCAGGATTTGCCGGATTGCTGCCATTTTTGGACGAGGCGACGGTGACGGCCATTGCTATGGGAACGATCATTTTTCAGATGTTCGCCGGCATTTGGGTGTTGATCGAGTGCGTGTTCCTGCGCGGCACGCGTGGGCCCAACGCTTACGGCCCTGACCCGATCGCCAATGATGAAGCGGTGGAAGCCGCCAAGGCGCAGCAAGCCGGTGACTGGGCCGGTTAACCTGGTTAACTTCAGGTCAACCCTGTGAGGTTGACGGATTGGCACCACGCGCATTTTCCAAAAGCCGCATCTCCACATCGGGGGTGCGGCTTCTTACATCTACGGTGACGTCAGAGTTAGAGAAACGAGCGGCAGCATGGGGTTGCCGCAAGGGCAGGGCACGCTGGCCCCGCCAAGGTAAATCAGGGGATTTGCCCATTGACCTACCGTGCACTTGATGCCGATCGCATTCTTGCAACCCTCGAACGCTTGCATTTACGAATTTCAGAGCGTTTTCCCGATGCCGGCCTGGCCCGTGTTTGTGGCGAGTTGCTCGATATCGCATCGCAAACGCAGCATCGCGCCGCCCAGATCGCCAAACCCAACCTGCTCGTGCGCGGCATATCGATGGCGATGATCGCCTCAGGCATCGCGGCGTTGATCTACGTGGCCTCGCGCATCATCGACATGAAGTTCGGTGAAAACAACATCTCCGGCGTGATGCAAGGTATCGAAGCGGGCGTCAGCCTGCTTATCGTGGTGGGCGGCGGCATACTCTTCACCAGCACACTCGAAGCACGCTGGAAACGCGGGCAGGCGCTTGAAGATCTCTACGAGTTGCGCTCGATCGTCCACGTCATCGATATGCATCAACTGACGAAAGACCCCAGCGCCACGGTGGGTGCGGGCACTAAGACCGACCATTCGCCCGAACGCACCATGACGCCGTTCCAGCTCATGCGCTATCTGGACTATTGTTCAGAGATGCTGGCGATCACCGCCAAACTCGCCGCGCTTTACGCGCAGAGCTACCGCGATCCGATCGTGCTTGAGACGGTTAGCGACCTGGGGCAAATCACAACGAACATGACCAATCAGATCTGGCAGAAAATCAACATCATCCAGGCGACGGAACGCTCAACCGACGTGACGCGCATTCTGGCTGAGCGACGTCTGGGGCAAGCGCGTGCCGCGAAGGTCGAGGCATGAGCGGCGCACCCCATGCGGACGATGCCGCCCGTGAGGCTTTGGATGGCGGTGCCGATCAAGCGGTCCACGAGGCCGTCGATGCCACCGATCCGGTGGCGCTCGCCCGCGCGCTGATCGCCTGTCCGTCGGTCACGCCGCACGATGAAGGCGCGCTTGATGTCGTGGAGCGCGCACTGCGCCCGCTCGGCTTCGCGGTTGAGCGTCTGATGATGCGCGACGAAGACACGCCGACCATCGCAAATCTTTACGCGCATAACGCGAAACAGGATGCTTCACGACCGCCGCCTCAAGGCTCAGCATCTCAGGGCCCAGCATCTAAGGGCCCATCGCAGGGCTCATCAGCATCTCAGGGTCCCGTGCTGTGCTTTGCCGGCCATACCGATGTCGTGCCGCCCGGCGCGGTCGAGGCCTGGACGCATCCGCCCTTCGCCGCGACCATCACCGACGGCAGGCTCTACGGGCGCGGCGCCGTTGACATGAAGGGCGCGATCGCAGCCTTCGTGGCAGCCCTTGCGAGGCTCCACCGCGAGCACGGCACGCTGCCGGGTGCACTTTCCCTGCTGATCACCGGCGACGAAGAGGGCCCCGCCATCAACGGCACCGTCAAGGTGCTCGCGTGGATGAAGGAGCAAGGCCTGCGGATCGATGCCTGCGTGGTCGGCGAACCCACCAACCCGGACGCGCTCGGCGATGAGATCAAGATCGGCCGCCGCGGCTCACTGACGGGAACGCTCACCGTGAGCGGCCACCAAGGCCACGTCGCCTACCCCGCGCAGGCCGATAACCCGGTGCCAAAGCTCGCACGCATCATCGACCATTTGAGCAACCTCACACTCGACACCGGCAACGAGAACTTCGAACCCTCCAACCTCGAGGTGACCCTCATCAAGCTCCCGCCAGGCAGCGCCAATGTGATCCCGGGTGAGGCCACCGCCGTCTTCAACGTGCGCTACAACGATCAATGGTCGCGTGAGATGCTGGAGGCTTTCTTGAGCGCCCAGGTCGAGACCGCGGCAAGCGCCTGCGAGGCGGAGGCGACGCTGACCTACGCGGGCACCGGCACCGTGTTTTTGACCGAGCCGGGACCGCTCGTGGACACGATGAAAAGCGCGATCGAAGCGGTCACGGGCCGCGCGCCGGCGTTGACGACGGGAGGCGGCACGTCGGATGCGCGCTTCATCCAGGCGTACGCGCCGGTGATCGAGTTCGGGCTCGTTAACCGCACGATCCACGCCGTGGATGAGCACGTTGCGCTCGATGACCTTGAGACGCTGACGGCGATCTACCAGCGCTTTATCGAGGACTTTTTCGCGGCGCACGGCTGAGCACGCCGGCCGGCATGGCGGTAGCGCGGGACGGGCGGAGGCAGCGGCGGCGGGCCTTAACTCGCTGTCATCAGGTGCCGTGTACCAGCCGACCTTCAAGCCGCGCGGCGCAGCGCCTTGCTCGCCTTGGCCTCGCTCACCCCACGTGATGGGGCAACGGTAACGCCTTCCGCGCCCGCTTGCCGCGCGCTCACCGCATCGCTGGTCGCACCGGCGCCCGCACGTGCAGCACGACGGGCCTGCTGCCAAGCATACAGCCGCGCCTGCAGCTTGAACAACGGCAACAGCCGCTCGCCGATCCAGATCTGCCGCCGCGCCCGGTAGGGATCGATGAAGAGCGTGCGCGGCGCGCTCTCACCGGTCCACTTGAGGACCCGTCCCACCGGCGCTTCGATCTCATCCTGCATAGCGATCAACTTGGCGAAAAGCTGCGTCGCCGGCGCGATCAGCGGCCCAAAGCCATTGCGCGGCTGGTAGGAGCCGACGATCGCCAGGTTCTTGACCTCCTCAGGGAACGCACCGCCGTAAAGCTGGAACGCATCCCCATGGCGCGCGACGATGCCCTCGTCCAGAAAGGGGATCGTATTATGATAGCCTGTCGCGCAAACGATCACGTCGTAGCGCCCTTGCGACCCATCCTCGAACGCCACGCCTTGCGGCGTCCAGCGCACGGGCGCAACGCGCCGCGTCAACCGCCCCTGGCGCATGTAGGCCAATGCGTCGGTACCGTAGGTGGGATGACGCTCAAACAGCTTATGATCGGGCTTCGGCAGGCCGTAGCGGCGGTAATCGCCAAGCGTTAGGGCGATCACGCCCTTAAGCAGCGCCCGCTGCACCATTACGGGCAGGAAGCCGATCGGCAATTCGCTGACCGCACGCCCGAGCACCGTCTTGGGCAAAAACCAATAGCCGCCGCGCAACGACCAATCCGCATGGGCCGCAACGCGCGCCGCCTCGCTCGCGATGTCACAGCCTGAGTTACCACCGCCGATCACCAACACACGCTTGCCCGCAAGTTGCTCAGGCCCGCGGTAGGCCTTGGCATGCAGCATGTCCCCCTCGAAGGTGCCTGGCAGGTCCGGCATGCGCGGATCCCAATGGTGGCCCGTGCACACGATTAGGCTTCTGTAGGTCCGCGCTTCGCCGCTTGCGAACGTCACCCGCCAAAGATCATCGGGACGCTGCACGGCCCGCCTGACCGGCATCGCGCTTTCAATCGTCTCGGCAAGCCCGCGCGATTGCGCGAACGATTCCAGGTAGCGCCGCATCTGCGCGGCACTGGGAAAATCGGGATAGTCATCCGGCATCGGGTAGCCGGTGTAGGCCGTCGCACGCTTCGATGAGACGATGTGGCAACCGGGGTAGGTGCCGTCGTACCAAAGACCGCCGAGACCCGCCTTGGCATCGACGTGGTCGTACGGGAGGCTCTGACGCTTCATCGCGTCAGCCATCGCGAGCCCGACGGGCCCTGCGCCGATCACAAGGTGCTTGAGCTGTACCATGGATGCCCTCGTATCCGCGGCCCGATCGCCCGATGATCTAGAGTCGGTTCGCTTCAGCTTGAAGCGGAACCGGCATCTAAGTTTTTGTTTTGCCGTTCATCTTTCGCTTCAGGCGATTCCACCTGAAGCGGATGAACTCTAAGGTTAAGCCTGCAGCATAAGCGCTGCCGCGGCGGACCAGAAGCGCCATCTCGACTTGGTCGTTTTGGGCCGTGCTGGCACAGCTTCACGCGCTGCCGGCCATCGCCGCCATGCCAGGATCGCTCATCCGCCAAAGATGATCGTGAAATAGACGATCTGAGCGGCGTATAACACCAGGACGGCACCGAACGCTATGCGGGCGGGCGTGGACGTGTGGCGCGCGAACAAAATGACCGCGAGCACCACCGCCAACCCCATCTCAAGGGGGGCGACGATCCCGCCGTAATGCGCAGGATCCCAATAGGAAACCGGGCTCTGGAAACGCCAATCGCTGAGCGGCCAGAACTGGCGATGGCCGTCATCGTGGTGCAGCGGAAAATCGATGGCGCAGTGCAGCAGACCTGACAGCGCGAAAATCCGCAGCAGAACGAACCCTGCGACCATCGCCACCGCCAGGAGCGCGCCCCAGGTCAAAAAGGAATGCGTGGGCCCGATCACCGCCTGCCACGAAGGCGAGAAATAAAGATCGCGGAAGATCGTGGGCATCGGCACGCCCTGGACGTAGCGCGCGAAAAGCACCATCACAATCGCCGGCAGATCGGGGATCACACCACCCGCCATCGCCGCAACCGTGGTGGCGGCGCGACCGGAGCGGCCGAAACAGACCGCGCCCATCAGCATGTGGGTTGGCGTGTTCAAGGTGAGACTCTGTTGCTGTGGCCAAGCTTATGCAGCGGGCCAACTGTTCTTGGTGTGCGAGCTGGTCCGGCGGCAAGCCTCGGCCGTGTCAGGTTTCGCCGTTCAAGAAGGCCATCACCAACTGGCGCGCGATCGCTTGCTGACCCGGAATGAAGATGTTGTCAGGATGCGTGCCCTCGGCCATTTGGCGCGCCTCGTCCTTGGTGAACCAGCGCGCTTCGTCGATCTCCACGGGATCGATGGTGATCTCAGTGGTCTTCGCGTAGCCAATGCAGCCGATCATCAGCGAATGGGGAAACGGCCAGGGTTGGCTCGCCAAATAGCGCACCTCGCCGACCTCGATGTTGGTCTCTTCCCTGGTCTCGCGGCGCACCGCATGCTCGATGTCTTCGCCGTGCTCGATGAAGCCGGCGAGCGTTGACCACATGCCCTCCACATAGCGCTTCTCATGCGCCAGGATGCAACGCTCACCATCGGTGATCAGCATAATCACCACCGGGTCGGTGCGCGGAAAATGTTCCTTACCGCAGACCCAGCATTTGCGCTTCCAGCCCCCGTCACGCAGGTTCGTCTTGCCGCCGCAGTAACCGCAATGGCGGTTGTCCAAGTGCCAGTTGGCGAGCGAACGCGCCTGTCCGGCGAGCGAAAGCTCTTCCGCCTCGAGGACGCCCTGCGTTGCAAGCGAACGCAAATCGACGATCGGCCGTAGCGGCATGCCGCCGCCTGGCGGGTACTTCACCATGTGCTCCGGAAGAGGCACGCAGAAGTGTGCCGCATCGTTCTCATCGGTGCCCAGGAACAAGGCTTCAGATGTCGGCAGACCTAGTTCGCCAAGTTCGGCGGCGGAGAACCAACGCAACGTCGCCTTGGTGCGTTCTTCATCGCTGACGATCAGCGGTTTCAGATCCGACAGAATGAAAAAACGCGAGGCGTGATCGCCCAGCCGCTCCGAGATCCATTCTTTGTTAGGGCGATGTTCGGAGTGGCGAAACAGGCGGGTGGTGGTACGTACGGTCGGCTTGAAGGGTTCCGCCATGGTGGCCTCGCGTGCGGGTTGAAGTCATGCGTCTCGCGTCTGCGAGGCTGAGGGACGCGCCACAAGCATTGCCGCTGCACGGCGCGCGGACATGCGCGCGCCTTGCAGCGCCGTCAGGCTTGAAGAACGGGGCCCACGCTGGTTGACAGGCATCGCCCGGGTGGCGCGTCCGTCCCAGCACTTTGGCGTCGTTGCCATGATCGAGCAAGGGGCGGCGGGCTCAGGGTCCCGGCGCGATTGTGATGATGACCTCGTTGCGGCGCAAAAAGCCGGGCGTGAAGGGGTCGTTATAGTAGGCGTAGATGGCGGGGCCGGCGACCTGCAGCTTGCGGGCCTCAAGCCAGGCGCGTAAGGCCGCTTCCTGTTTTGCGATCGCGGCGTCGGTGGCGACACCGGAAAAGCGGATCGCCGCGCGTCGTTGCGCGGGCAGGCTGTGCAGCGTCACGCCTGAGCCATCGGCGGGCGTGGGCAGATCGGCCTTAGTATAGCGCGATGGCATGATGAAGCGGATTTGCCAGGCGCTGGCCGCACTCCCGGGGGGAGACGAGGCGGCCGGCACTGGTGGCGTTTGTGGCGCGGGCTGAGCCGGCGTTGGCGCCACCGCAGGCGCTTGCACCTGGCCCGATGGCGCCGCGGGCGTCACCCTCTGCTGCGTCACCCTCTGCTGGGTCACGGGCGCGGTCATCGCGATCGACGGCCCGGATCGCTCACGGGCGAAGATGTACCCGGCAAGCGGGCTGAAACCGCGGTTGACGGCCCGTTCGCGCGCGCCTTCGCGGATCACCTGGGCGACCACCAGCGGCGGGTAGTCGCGCAGCTCGATCGCGCCATCCTTATCGAGGAGCGTGTAGCGCGGCGTCTCGACGTTCTGCACCACGTACACCCAGACGATGACGGCG
>JBCBJZ010000039.1:0-25099 GCA_038522635.1 Pseudomonadota bacterium
GCGGCGCGAGATATGCGCTTCAAGCCGCCCCAACGTCAACCGCGGCCGGTCCTGCACGCAACTCCTGGAAGCGCCGGCGTACCATTTCGATGTGTTCGCGCAATTGGTAAATCTGGTCGGTGTAGTAGAGCGGCATGCGATGCGCGTTCACCTCCGCCTCCAGCGCCTCCAGTTCATCGATGTAGGCCGTAACATCGCTTCCCGCGGTCTGCCGTTGCGCGCGTGATTCCAGCCGCTTCATGCGCCCGTACCAGCCCAGGATGCGCCGCCGCATGCGCCACTCGTAGGCCATCGGCGCAAACCGGATCAGGGGAAGCATCACCGTCAGAATCGGGATCAACATCACGATCGAACGCTCGATGAACGTCGCCAGCCAGAACGGCAGGTAGCGCGCCAAAAACTTCTCGCCCGACGCGTAGTAACGCTGGGCGTCCGGCGACAGCGTGTACTCCGTATCGATTTTTCGTGGGAACGCGCCCTTATCCCAGAACAGGCCCGGCTCGCTGTGGATCTTGAGTGCCGCTTTGGTCAGCAGATCAACGAGCGCGGGGTGCAAATCCCGGCGGACCAGCAACGCCGTTGCCGGGGCAACCAATTCCACGTCGCGGTTCGGGATGTCCTTCACCAGATCGATCACGCCGCGCGGCATTTCAATCCGCGTGAGGTAGGGATAAATCCGCGAAAGTGCCGCCGCCCGCGAGAACGAGAGGGGGCGCAAATTCGGATCGTGCAAAAAGCCCTGCACCGCGCGGCCGCCGCTGCCTGAGACCACGAACACCGCATCGATCGCCTCCGCGATCAAGGCTTCGCGGGCATCATTTGATCCATACGACAGCAGCGTGCTGTTTTCTTCCGTGATGCCGCTGCGCTTCAACACATCGAGCGCGAGCGGCCGCGTGCCGCTACCCTTGGCCCCGATGGCGATGCGCTTTCCCTTCAGATCACCCAGCTGATCGTAGGAGCGCGTGCCGCGGGTGAACACCCAAACAGGTTCCAGATAAAGCCGTCCCAGCGAATAAACCTTCGCCCGCAGCGCATCGGTTTCGAGGCCACCCTGCACGAACGCGACGTCGGCGACATCGGGCGTATTGGCTGCGTCGACCTCGACACCATCGCCGTCACCTTCGAGCATCAAACGTTGGATGTTCTCGGTCGACCCGTTCGAGGTCACGACCTTGACGGTGATCCCTTCGCGCGCGAGTTCCTTCGCGAACAACTTTCCGTATCTGTAATACGCACCAGTCTTGGAGCCCGTGGACATCGTGATCGTACGAGGCGGCGCGGGCTCAATGAAGCGTGACGCGTACCAAAAGGCGACCAGAGCGACCGCCATCGCCACCAGCACGAAGATCAGCAGATCGCTTTCGGGCTCATCGCGGGAGAGTGGCGCTTGAAACGGTCCCTTGGGATGGCGCAGCGGTTCAGGGCCCTGCGGCGGCGCGGTACGCATCGGTTGTTTCGCAAACCCTATTTACCGGAGCTGGACCGCTTCGCACCTCTCGACGCGATCCGATGCTCCCTTTGTCTGACTAGCGCTGACCGTCGCGCAGACGTCGCCTCAAGCTGCGCACAAGGGCCGTCAATGCCCGCGCAACACCCGCCCGTTCTTTAGCATTCTGCGCGATCGCGGCAATTTTCAGCAACACCACGCCCGGTTCTCGTGTTCAGCATGGTAAAGAACGGGCAGGTGCGCTGCTGCTCCACGTCAAACCGCCAGCTCAAGCACCCCTAACGCGCCCAACGTTCGCATCGCGTTCACGGGCACCCGCAAAATGTCCGCTTCTCGGGCCAACGCGTTTCGCTCACGCCGTCCCGTCACCACGCCAACGCAGGAGGCCCTCGTGCCACCCCTCTTTCATCAGATTGCCGCTGCGCCGCAGCCCGTCGCGCCGTTTTCGCATGCGGTCGAGGTCGACGGCTGGGTGATGATCACCGGCCAAATGCCCACCGACCCCGACGATGCCAACGCGCCCTTGCCCGAAGGCGTGGAAGCGCAGACCCGTCGCGTGATGGACAACCTCATCCTGGTGTTGGAGGGCGTCGGCCTAACGCTGGCCGATGTGGTCCAGGCGCGCGTTTACCTCACGCACTTCGATGAAGACTACGCCACGATGAACCAAGCCTACGCGTCGTATTTCGATCCGGAGCGCCGTCCCGCGCGCACCTGCATCGGGGTCACAGGACTCGCGGTCGGCGCCCGCGTTGAGATCGATCTTCTCGCCCGACGCCCCGCCGTTTGAAGCGCGGTTTCGGCGTTGGCGTTAGTTCGCTTCCGACGTGCCGTTATCACCAGGCACACCGCCAGGGATCAGATCGGGTAGCGCGCGGCGCGGAGGCCGGTTGCGCACGGTCCGTCGTGGCGCCGTCACGCCATCATCATCGGCTTCGTCGCTTCCATCATCCGAAATTGTAGGCGGGCGCCGCGACAAGCGCCGGCGGATGCCCCGGTCGCGGAACGAACCGATCGCCCGATGCGCGATACCCGTGCGCTTGGCGAACAACTCTCGCCCCGTCAGCCAGATGTCGTTGCCCTTGATGCGCCGTTTCAGATCGTCGAGCCACGCCTTCGTCACGCCGGTGGTCGCGTAGTAGCGATCGAAAATCTCATCCGTCCTCTGCGGATCGATCACGGTCACGCGGCCGGTCTTTGAATCAGCCCGCCCGATCTCATGGAACAGCCACGTGCTGGCGTGGGCGGCATACCGCGTCTGCCCCTGCAGGTAGATCGGGATGCACATCGAGCCGCACATGTTGCCGCGGTCGACGACCGTATCGAGCCGGAAGCCTTGCTTGATCTTCCGCATCACCTCGATGACGCGCACACCCTCCGACACGTACCCCCCGCCAGACGACAGGCTCAGCACGAACCGCTGCACATCGTTGTTGCGGTACAGCTCAAACGCGTCGCGGATTTCGTTGGCCATCGGCCGCGCTACGGTGCCCTTCCAGTAGAGCACCACCATGCGCTTCTTGGGCACATGCCGCACGGTTAACTTGCCGGCCTTGCGCTTCGCCTGCGCTTCGCCAGCAAAGCCCGTTGCGACCGTCGTGATCGCGGCTCCGGCCAACAGCGCACACAGAAAAACGCCGGCTGGTTTCAGGCTGCGATCCCAGTTGCGGCCCCAGTTGCGGCCAAGTCTTTCCTTCAATCGCATCATCATCGTCTTTGCTCGCAATCTCTTGACGCCCCTCCATCGCCACCTGCACGCCGCCCTGCGTTGCCATGAGTATGGCGACTTGAACGGCGTACACTAAGGCAGCGGAGCACAAATCGTGCCGAGCGGACCACATTCCCGCTTGCAGGTGCAGCGGTCCTCAGAAGCCATTATGGGCGACCCAGGTGAAAGCATCCATACCGAAATGCCCCAAATCGCGTCTCGCTCACGTGATCGCGAAGGGCCAGGGTCCAAACCCTAGATCATCGGGCGATTTATCGGGATCACCTCAGGTGAGCCCGAAATCGCCCAAAGATGATCTAATCTTAAAGTGCAGAGCAACTTTGGGCGCAAAGGCAAGGCGTGAGTGTTTAAGGCGGCGACCCGCACTTTGCGCCCGTTGCTGCTCTAGCCGCATCCGGCGCCCGTGATGTGCCGCAACGCAACACGCCTTAAACCCGCCTTAACCTTCGCCGCCCTAGCGTAAGCACCGAACGGCCCAGGGCTCGCAGCGCGCCGACGCGCAGCGCGTCTGCGCGTGATGGTTGCTGCCTTATTGCGTTGCGCGACCTGCCGTTCAAGCCGCCCTCCGCCCGGCCAGCCAAGGTGACCCCATGAGCCTCTTCGCTTCCCTCGATCTCGACGACATCAAAGCCCGCGGCAGCATCAAAGACGCCGACGTGAAGGCCCTGCGCAGAGCGCTCTTCGATGATGGCACGATCACGGATCAGGAAGCCGAAGCGCTGTTTGAGCTGAACACGGCGGTCGCCGTCAAAGATCCGCAATGGGGCGATCTCTTCATCGAAGCGCTCACCGATTACACGGTCCACCAGGCGCAGCCTGAAGGCTACATGACGGCCGAAAACGCTGCCTGGTTCATCGAGCGCATCTCGACAGACGGCAAAGTCGAAACCAACACCGAACTGGAATTGCTCATCCGCGTCATTGACGCTGCCCGTTGGGCGCCGGCTTCGCTGGTGCGTTTCGCGCTAGCCCAGGTGCACCAGGCTGTGGTGAGCGGCGCAGGCGTACTGCGTTCAGGCAAGACGCTTGCACCCGGCGTCATCGATGAAGCCGACATCGAGCTTGTGCGGCGCATCGTCTACGCCTTTGCCGGCGATGACGCGATTGCCGTTTCGCGCGCGGAAGCCGAACTCCTCTTCGACATCAACGATGCGATCGCGGACCCCGCCACGGACCAGCCCGCCGGCTGGACCGACCTCTTCAGCAAGGCCATCGCCAACCACATCATGGCCGCGTCAGGCTACCGCGTGCCGCCACGCCAGGAAGCGCTGCGCCGCGAAGCATGGCTTGAAGAGCGTGGGGAACTCTCGCTCGCAGCCTTCGCCAGCCGCATCGCTGAAGCTGGCCTCGGCGGCATCTGGAGCGCTTACACCGAGCAATCCGCCGAAGAGCGCGCCATCGCCCGCTTGGAGCAGCAAAAGATCGAGATCGTGACCAACGAAGCCGTCACCGAGGGCGAGGCGGAATGGCTTGCTGCACGCATCGGTGAGGGCGCGCTGCATCCCAACGAAGCCGCGCTGCTGATGTTCATCAAACGCGAGAGCCCGAACGTGCATCCAAGCCTGGAGCCGCTGATCAGCAAGGCCGCCGCTCAAGCGGCCTGATCGGTCGCAGATCATAGGGTGATCGATCGCGATCACCACTGGTGAGCCTGAAATCGCCCAAAGATTGCGCCGGTCGCTACAGGTGAGCGCGCCTCCGCGACGCCGCAGACATCAGGGACGCCGCAGACATCAGGCAAGCGGCGTCTCGAAAATCGCCACATCGGGCGGCGCCAAGCGGACCTGCCAGCCGAAACGGTCCGCGATCCACCGCATGGTCGACGTGCTGTAGAAGACCACGTGCGAGCGCTCCTGAACGTAGTACCAGCGCGCGAACGCGCAGCCCGCATGATCGTGCAGCCGCGTCATGACGCCCAACGATCCACCGGGCTTCACCAACGCCGCGAGCTGCGCAAACGATGCGGCCGGATCATGGAAGTGCTCCGCCACTTCGGTACACGTGATCACGTCATAGTGCGCCGGCCGCAGGACGCTTCTATCGGGCGCAAAGAACGGATCGTAATTGGCGACACACGCGCCGCGCTCGCCCATCATCGGCGCGATCGCCGGCCCCGGCCCGCTGCCGAAATCGAGGCACATCAGGCTCGTGCCATCAGCAGCCCGCGCTGACAGGCGGTCGGTCAGCTTCGCTAAATGTCGCCGATAGCCCGCATCGTCAGGATCATTCTCATGCAGCGCGTATTCGGCGCGCTCTTCCTCGCGCGATGGACGTTGCGCAGGCGTCAGCCAGATCAAATCGCAACGCACGCAACGCCAATAGAGGCGAGCGCCCACGCACGCCATCGGCGCGGGCGACTGCAGCGCCAGCCCACACAGCGGACAGGGGCCCGCCGTCAGCGCTGACGTCACGCGCGCTGCCCCACCTCACGCGCCTTCTTCGCCAGCAGCTTCTTCTGGTAGCGCGACTGGACGATGTCGATCGCCACCAGCACCACGATGACGAAATAGAACGTGGACTTCGCCATCGGCTCGATCTTGAAGCCGAAGAACTCCAGATGCGCGAGATGGCCGCCCTCAGACAGCAGCAAGATGCCGACGATGAACAAGATGAAGAGCCCCAGCACTTCATAAAGCCGGTTCTTCTTGAGGAACTCGGAGACCGTGTCGGCAAGGAAAATCATCATCAGGCCGGAGATCACGATCGCCGTCGCCATAATCCAGAAATTGGTGGTGAGCGCCATCGCCGACAGGATCGAGTCAAACGAAAACACAAGGTTCATCGCCACGATCCAAGCGATCGCTGCGTTGACCGAGCGTTGTTGCGATCCATTGACATCCGAATGGATGTCTTCGACCGCCAGCATGTGCATGATCTCTTTCAGCGCGGTGTAGATGATGAACACACCACCGACCAGCACGATCACCGCATGCACATTGAAGTCGCCCGACGCGATACCTGGGATGTTGAACCCGAACAGCGGCGTCTTAAACGAGTTCACCGCGGCCAGCACCACGAACAGCAAAACGAGCCGCAACGCGATCGCGATCCCGATGCCGAGGCGCCGCACGCGTGCCTGCGAGCCCTCTTCGACGCGTTTTGATTCAATCGAGATGTAGAGCAGGTTGTCAAAGCCCAACACCGCCTGCAGCAGGATCAGCATCAGCAACGTCATCAAGCCGCTGATCGTAAAGAGTTCGGCGATCTCCGCCATGGTCGTTGCCCCCCGTCCGTTCGCCCGTCTGTAGGCAAGTCTGTGCGCGCGTCTACGCGCGTTGCTGCAGGCCTAACGCCGACCGGCACGGCCCCGCATCATCATCTCAGGCATGCTCTATAACGCTTCGCCACCTTGACGAACGCGCGGGCATCGCCTTCAACCGTTGCGCGCGATCGCTGTGATAAATTTCTCACGAACTGCAGGGTTCAGCGCGTTCGTCTCGCGTTCTCCGGCATCAGAAAGGTCCCACCATGAGCGATGGTCCAACCGAGCCCTCCGCCACCCGCGACCCTGGCTTCGCCACGCTCGCCATTCACGCTGGCGCAACGCCTGACCCTTCGACGGGCGCGCGGGCAACGCCGATCTACCAAACGACGTCCTACGTGTTCAACGACGCTGAACATGCCGCCGCGCTGTTCGGCCTGGAAGCGTTCGGGAACATCTACACGCGCATCATGAACCCGACCCAGGGCGTGCTTGAACAGCGCGTTGCAGCCCTCGAAGACGGCACGGCCGCCCTCGCCTGCGCGTCAGGGCACGCCGCCCAGCTCCTCGCGTTCCATGCGCTCATGGAGCCGGGCGATGAGTTCATCGCCGGCTCTCAGCTTTACGGCGGCTCGATCAACCAGTTCAACCACGCCTTCAAGAAGTTCGGCTGGGAGGTCAAATGGGCTGACGCCACCGATGCTGCATCTTTCGAAGCGGCCATCACACCGAAAACGAAAGCGCTCTTTTGTGAGTCCATCGCCAACCCCGGCGGCATCATCATCGATCTGCCGGCGATCTCAGCGGTCGCGAAAAGGCACAACATCCCGCTGATCGTCGATAACACGATGGCGACGCCCTACCTGTGCAAGCCCAAAGAGCACGGCGCTGACATCATCCTGCACTCGCTCACCAAGTTCCTCGGCGGGCATGGCAATTCGATCGGCGGCATGATCGTCGACTGCGGCACCTACGACTGGATGGCAAGTGGCGATAAGTTCCCCACGCTGACCGCGCCGAATGCCAGCTATAACGGCATCCGCCTGGCCGAAACCTTCGGCGATTTCGCCTTCGCCATCGCCTGCCGCGTGATGGGCCTGCGTGACCTTGGTCCCTCGATCGCACCGATGAACGCGTTCATGCTGTTAACCGGGATCGAGACGCTGCCGCTGCGCATGGCACGCCACTGCGAGAACGCGCTTGCGGTGGCGCAATGGCTCGAAAGTCACGACAAGGTCGCGTGGGTGAACTACGCCGGGCTTGAGACCAACAGCCACTACGCGCTGCACCGCCAGCTGACGCCGCGGGGCGCAGGTGCTGTGTTCACCTTCGGCCTCAAGGGCGGTTATGAAGCGGGCGTGAAGCTGGTCGCGGGCTGCGAACTGTTCTCGCATCTCGCCAACATCGGCGATACGCGCAGCCTCATCATCCACCCTGCTTCCACGACGCACAGCCAATTGACCGACGAAGAAAAAGTCGTCGCGGGCGCGGGCCCCGATGTGGTCCGCCTCTCCATCGGCCTTGAAGACAAAGCCGACATCATCGCCGACCTTGAGCAGGCAATGGCCTGAATTCAAAGTGCGGCGCAAAGGCAAGGCGTGCGTGTTTAAGCCGATGACACGCACTTTGCGCCCTGAACGCAAAAATCACGCGGGCGCGACACATCGATCGCTCCCGCGTTGTTCCTCACGGCCCGTCAGCGCGGCAGAGAAGCGCCTTCGCCGTCAATAGCGTTGCTGCACCTTTGAGCGGTGCTGCTCGCGGCGCATCGCTTTGCGCGTGCGGTTCCAGTCGCGTTGATCAAGTTGCAACGCCTGCGCCGCGTTGGTGCGGCTCAGCCGATCGAGAGAGGGCGCCCCGTACGCGCGTGCCTTGGCGCGCAGTTCGGCCGCATTGCGTTCGAGCAGCTTACGCGCTGCCGCCACATCACCGCGATCGCGCAGTTTCAGCGCACGCTCATTGCGCTGCACCGCCAGTTGCGTGGCGACCTGGCTCATGACCTTAGGATCGATGCTGCGCTTCGCAGCCGCCGACGACGGTGAAAAGCGTACGCCAACTTGCACGCTACGGCGCTGGCGACGCTGCGTTTGCAGGTTGAGGTAGTCAACCGAGATGTCGGCGATGTTACGCGTGCCCTCGAAAGGCGAAGGCGTCGGGGCAAGCTCGATGATCAGATACTTCTCCTGCGTGCCGTAAAGCTGGCTCAACCGCACACGTACTTCGTTTGCGCTGATTTGCGCGTCGCGCCCCAGCACCCGCAGCGGCTTGAACCCGGCTTTCACGCGCACCTTGATGATCACGTCCTTCGCGATCACCGACAACACGTCCCCGAACTCCTGGTCGAAGATGCGTGCAAGATCAGCAGGGCGTTCCACGAAGACATGGTTGCCATCGCTTGCCAGCGCGAGTTTCGCCATGAGGTCTTCGTTGTAGGAAAGACCAAGGCCGATCGTGGTCACCGACATGCCTTGACGGGCAAGGCGTGCGCCGAGCGCGGTCAGTTGGTCGGGCCGCGAGGGGCCAACGTTGGCGAGGCCATCGGACAACAAGATGACGCGGTTGATCGTCCGCGGCGAGGCATTGCGCGTCACCTGGCGACCGCCGGCCACCACGCCATCATGGAGTGCCGTTCGCCCGCCAGCGCGCAACGCAAGAATGCGCTGTTCTAGGCTATCGAGACGGCTCAACCGCTGCGCTGGTTGGTCAACGCGAACGTCGTGCGCATAGGTGACCAACGAGACGAGATCATCATGCGCCAACCGTTGTAGGGCCGCGATGGCCGCTTGCTTCGCGGCGGCAAGGCGGCTCCCACGCATCGAGCCGGAGCGATCGAGCACGAGCGCGATGTTGGCCGGCGGGCGCGCCACCGTATGCGCAGGCCGGATGCCTTTGAGGCTCACGCGCAGGAAGACGCGGCCATCGGAGGTATGGATGACCGATTGGCCGAGCGCCGCATCGAGGGCGATGTCCGCGTGTGCTGAGGGGGAGGCAGCAGCGGTGGTGAAAGCGGCAAGGCTCGCGGTCGTCACGGCGGCGCAGGCGCGCCACAAGAGGCGGCGCGGGGCAGGCGAAAACGGCATGGGGCTGATCCTTTGGCAAAGGGTGGCGAGATCAAACGTGATTGACGCCGGCGTGATCTGCCAAGCGATGTGGGAAGCGATCACGGCAAAACCAGGACGGCCCTGGCTGGGTGCGGCTCGCCGCACGGCGAACGCGGCCGGCCGCGATAGCACCGGACATTCCCAAATAAATAAGCAAATTCAATAACTTGATAGCATCGAAAGCGGACTGCGTCGCGCACGGCGTGTCCCGAGCAAGCCGGGCCTTTGCGGAAAAGTACGTGCCGCCAAGGGCTCGGTCCGCTCGCCAGGACATCCCGGCGCGCGGACCTGCCCGTTTCAAGCGGAAGCGAACCGGCTCAGTGGTAAAGCCCTGCGCCACCGTCATGGCGATCGTGGGCGGCCCGGGGCGTATGCGCGTAGAACCGCCCAAGCGCCGCGGCGAGCGCGGACCAGCTCTCTTCGATAGCCCAATCAAGCGGCTTCAACTCGCTCTTCAGGCGGCGCAGCATGGCCAAGCTGTGCGCATCATGCGCGTACTGCAGCGTGCCTTCGCCAGCCGGCCCCTCCAACGGGTCGATCTGCGCGAACAACGCGTCCCACGGACGCTGGCTAGCAAAGATCAAGGCTGGCAACATCGCTTCCACCCGCGCCGCATCGTGCGCTGCGCCCGGCATCAAAGCGGCCTCGTGGCGCAAGCGGCTGCGATAGGCATCGAACGTTTCGATGAACGCCAGCACACGCGGCTCATGGATTCCCTGGATCGCCAGGATGTCCGCCCCTGCGGCTTCCACGTGCTCGCAAAACGCCGGATCATCAAGGCGCTCGAAATAGGGCTCTTCAAACCCCGTCGCCACGAGAAGCTGTTGCAGAACATTGTCTTCAACCCCGAACGGCAGTGCTTGAGGCGCGTTGCCGGCAAACTGTGCCTCAAGGCCTTGCGCGAACGCGTCAAACGAAGGGTCGTCACCGCGCGCTTGATAAGGGTCGGAGGCTGCCACCGTCTCAGCTTCGTACGCCACAGACAGCGGGGGCTGCTGGGGCTCTGTCGTGTGCGGCGCTGATGCTGCGGCACTGGCCGACGTGACCGCGCTTGATGCTTGCGCGACCGGCGCTTGCGGCACCGCAGGCGGCGTCACGGCAGCGGGCGTCGCAGCCGGCATGACAGGTGCTGTCGTTACGGGTGGTGTCACGGGCCGTACCGCAGGCTGCTCGACAACCGTCGGATCGGGTGCGCCAGCCGGCATCGCCGCCGGGACGGCCTGAGCCTGCGCGCCGGCACGATCAACATCCGCGACCGGCTCAGCGAACCCCACCTCCGCCGTCGCCGGCATCGCCGCTGCCATCGCCTGCTGCGGCGCAGCCGCTGCGGCCGCGCGCGCCTCACGATGGTCCTCGATCTGCCGCGTACCTTCGCCGCCAACGGCATCGGGCTTGCCTGTAAACGCGACGCCAGAGAGTGCACCCGCGGCCAGCGGTTCACGCACCACGGCAACCGGCGCCACGCCGGCTACGAGCGCTGACCCGCTCATCTGGGCACGTGCGTTATGGCGCAACAACACCCGGTAGAGGTCCCGATGGACACGGTAGATCGAACCGTCTGCTTCGCGCTTGATCTTGTCGAAGGCCGAGCCCGCATTGAGCACCTTGAAGACCAGCGTGCGGTCATCGGGCGTCGTGATATCCGCCTCGACGAGTTCCGAGGTCCAAGGCGGTGCGGGCTGAGCCGGTGGGCGCAAATAGCCGATCACCGTGCTGCTTGCCGCTAGAATGTCGGGCAGCAAGGCGACGCCGATCGTACGCTCCAGATCGCCCTGCGTCTTGCGGGTGGTGTCGCGCTCAAACTCGCGACGCGCGACCACGGATAAGTACTCAAACAGCTCCGAGCGCACGTTGTACGCGCCCGGCAGATCCGCCTCCGGCTGCACCGCGCCAATGGTCGCGGCCGCATTCAGCACTTTCACAATCGTACGCCGGGCCGGACTGTCTTGCGCCGCCAACATGACCCGTGATGTGAACCCGTCGGCGCCATCAATCGGTTGCATCGCCTCCAGCACGAGCGTGGCCGTCTCGTAACGATCACCGCGGTCGCCCAGCAGCGCAGCATCGATGATCGCATCGAGATCACGCGCTGTGCGGGCGCGCGCCTGGGGCACGTTGGCCAGCGGTGAACGCACCGCGTTGGCACCGAACAGGCCTGACATGAAGACAAGGCTGTCGATCGCGATCGCAATACCGAGCGCCAGATAGGCCAGCTTGTTGCCATCCTGGAACGCGTTCCACGTCACCACGAACGGGTGCGCTTTGTCGTCCCGGTTAAGGCCGATCGCGTTGATGCTTCGCCGTAACGCCGCGGTATCGGAAGCAGCCAGCCCCGAATCCTGAACGCACGCCTTCACGAACTGCAGCAACGTGTCGACTTCGCCGCTCTTGGGCAGACTGTCGCCGCCCGAGCAACGCTGTTGCAACGCTACCGCGCCGCGGTTCAAGGCGAACAAGGGGCCGGCCGCCTCACTGGCGGGACCGGGATCACAGTTGATGGCCCGCGCCTCGCGCTCCAACGTGCTGACACTCGCCATCGCCGTTGTCAGTGTGGTGCACAGTCGCTGGATCTGGGCGAGCCCCTCCTGGTTCGGCGATTGGCGGAAAGCGACACGCGCGCGCTCAAGCTGAGTCAGACCGCCGCGCGGATCGAACTTCGCGACCGCTGGATCGCTTGCATTGCGCTTCGCGGTCTCGATCAATTGCCGTGCGGTCTGCTCTGAACCCTTCAACTTCGCCAACTGCCCGTCAATCTGCGCGAGCTCACGCTTGATGGCGCTCAAGCGCCGATCGATGGTGAGCAGCCGATCGGTATGGTTCTTCAAGCGACGTTGGGCGATCTCCAACCGGCTTTTGATGTCCTGTTCCTTGGCGCGCGCTTCACGCCAAAAACGTCCGCGCCCGACCTTGCCCGAGCCCTCAACACCGCGCTCTTCGGCAAGCGTCTTCACACGCTGCTCATCGAACGCGCGCTCAAGCTCGCTGACATTCGCCTGCTTTTCCTTGATCGCAGCTGCCGGAGAAGCACGCTCCGCCTCAAGGCGCGCAGCCTGCGCCAGCAACGTCGCTTTGCGCTGGTCAAGACCGGCGATGCGTCCACGCGCGTTCGCGAGGTCCTCCTGGCGCCCGGCAATCACGCGCTGGCGCTGCAGAATCGCATCGGTGAAAAACGCCTCAATGCGCTTTTCCGCGCCCTGGCTCAGCCGCACCAACGCGTTCAGGCGCTGGTCATAGTCGCGCCATGTGGCCGAACGGAAGAGCGTGTCGGCTTCTTCGATGCGCCGCCGGGCGGCCAGTTGGTTGACCTGCGTGACCAGGCCGCCGACCTGGTTCTCAGCGCGCAGATCCGCCGCCCGCTTGCGCTCATCGGCGGGGAAGATGTTGGAGAACAGGCTATCGTAGCTGAAGAAAATCGAGGTGCCTGCGCAGGCCAGAAACATCACCCACAGGACAGCGTTCTTCGCGATGATCCGCGAGCCTTGCAGATAGGGCTGCGCGACATCGCCTTTGCGGTTCAAGATCAGACTGATGAAGGCGACCAGCGCGATAAAAATGAAGAAGCCGGCGACGCCGAGCTTCTGCCAGTTGACCGCCGCAGCGAGACCTTGTGTTCCGGCCTGCTGCGGGGAAAAGGCGTTGAACGCCCACGCGGCCAGCGTGACGAAAAGCACGATCCCCAGCATCGCACTCAACGCCGGTGTCCAAGCCCCTTCGACCTTGTCACCCTGCGCCGTTTTCCGCGCCGTCATGCCCGAGGCGAACGTCTCGCCGATCAACCAGGCCACGATCAACATCACACCTTGAATGCCGATCGTGATCATTAACGAGAGCACGGGCTCTTGCGTGAAGTTGCGCATGCCGTTCCATGTGGTCCAGCCTGACGCGACCGACAAAATGATGCCGGTGAGACCCAGCAGCAAAAGCCGCCAGTTCGAAAACAGGTTCTCTTCGAGGTGGCGCCACAGCCGTTTGAACACGGCCGCGCGCAGCGCCATGATGACCACCAGCGCCACGCTGAGGATGAGGATGAGTTGAAAAAACGGGAGGGCCGGGGCGGTCAGGATTTGGTCCACGAGCGCTTTCAAATCCAGTTCCAACATCGCGAACCCTCACCCCTTCTGCCATGCGCCGTGCCGCCATGCCGTCGCGAGGCTGCGCATGGTGCCTCGTCACGCCGTTACCATCGTGAAACACGCATGAATGCGCCCTGAACCGGTGTCGGCGCCGGCGTTCGGCTCGTATGGTGAATGCACAAGCCGTGCCGTGATCGCCTCGCACCTTGCACCAGACGCATGCCGACGTCATGGCACAAGGCCAGCCGACGCCCTCACCGCGTGCGAAAAAGTTTCGCGACGCTAGCAAAATACGCGTGAAATCAGGGCGTTAAATCTTCGTAAGTTCGACATCCACGATCAGCGGCAGATGGTCTGAACCGACATCGCGGCCGACCTTTCGGCGCGTCACCTTCAAGCCTGCGCTGACAAAAAGGTGGTCGATCTGCAGATGCGGGATGCAAAGGCGGCAGCGCTGACCACTACGAAAGTCGCGGGCCGGCCAGGTCGGCCGATAGCTGCCTGCGGGCAACAAGCGGTAGTCGCGCGCAAAGCGTTGCAGCACCCCGGACCACGGGGCGGCATTGAAATCGCCGCCAAGCAGGATCGGTCCGCCCTGCGCCGCATGGGCAAGCGCGTTCGCGGCAACGTCGAGCTGACGCGCCTGATCCGAAACAAGCGGCCAACGCAAATGCACGGTGCCGATAGTGACGCCGCC
Source organism: Pseudomonadota bacterium (assembly GCA_038522635.1). Taxonomy (GTDB): domain Bacteria; phylum Pseudomonadota; class Alphaproteobacteria; order Rhizobiales; family Hyphomicrobiaceae; genus JBCBJZ01. The sequence continues at coordinate 14,253 of JBCBJZ010000039.1, forward strand.
CAGCGCTTGGCCCAGGCGGATCCAGGCCACCTGCCCATCACGCGTGCGCCGCCCGGTGATGCCTCTTGCCTCAAAGGGATGGCGCGACAGGATCGCAAGGCCGCAGCGCGCCCGCACGCCATGGCAGGTCAGTTGATGGGGGTAAAGCGTGCGCAGGTCGCGCTCGATCCGCCGCATCCAGGGGCGGTATTCTTGCAATAGCACGACGTCGGGCCGCGCCGCGCGCACCGCGTCGATCACCGGCTTTTCGTTGCCCCGGCGGTAAAGCACGTTGATGGTCATGACCCGCAACGTGGGGCCGCCGTCAGGCGCGCTGATCGGCGCGAACGGGTAGATGGTGGCGCTGGCGGTACTGACCATGCCGGTCAAGAGCGCGGCGAGCGCTAACCGCCGGCTGAGCAGGGTGCAGACCAAGCAGCTTGCGAAGGCGAGCGCGGCGTAGTGGAGCTGGAAATGGCTGAAGGCGTCGCCGATGACGCTATCGCTCGCGATCCAAGTGATCGCGTTGGCGGCGAGCAGGATCGCGAGGCCGCACCAAAGGGCGGCGCGTAAAGCGATGAGGAGACGCGAAACCATCGGCGGAGGACCCTATCGACGCGTGGTGTGCGAGAACCGCGTTTGCACGGTTCATGCGGCCGATGTAAGGGCCGCGCACGCGCGCGGGCGTGCTGTCACCAAGTGCGATGCGAGCTTCGTGCCAGCTTTGTGCAGCCTCGCACGCATGAGCACACGCCGCAGCACCCCACCGCATAAGCGCAGATGAGATGCGCGTAACGTTGCGTCGATTTCACGGCGCGTTCGTGATGCAAGGATGGCCGGCGCGGCGTAGCGGTAGGATCGCCGCAAGGCGCGTCGTGTCATGGCTCCAGGAAGCGGCCATAGGAAAGGGCCATGACGCCGTTACGACTCCAGAGACTTGCCGATCTCTTCCGTCATCTTCTTGGCATCGCCCAGCAACATCATCGTGTTGTCGTTATAGAACAGCGGGTTATCGATGCCAGCGTAGCCCGAAGCGAGCGAGCGCTTGTTGAACATCACCGTGCCCGCCTTCCAGACTTGCAACACGGGCATGCCGTAAATCGGCGAGGTCGGATCATCCTCAGCTGCCGGATTCGTGACGTCGTTAGCGCCGATCACGTAGGCGATGTCGGCCTGCGCAAACTCCGAGTTGATGTCTTCAAGCTCGAACACTTCATCGTAAGGCACATTCGCTTCAGCCAGCAGCACGTTCATGTGTCCCGGCATCCGCCCCGCCACCGGGTGGATAGCGTATTTCACCTCGACGCCGGCCTCTTTGAGCGTATCGCCCATTTCGCGCAGCGCGTGTTGGGCCTGCGCGACCGCCATGCCGTAGCCCGGCACGATGATAACCTTGGCGCCGTTCTTCATCAGGAAGGCTGCGTCCTCAGCCGAGCCTAGCTTCACCGGTTTGCGCTCGCCATCGCCCCCGGCGGCCGCCGCCTGCTCGCCACCGAAGCCGCCCGCGATCACCGAGATGAAGGACCGGTTCATGCCCTTACACATGATGTACGACAAAATCGCGCCCGAGGAGCCGACCAGCGCGCCGGTGATGATCAGCGCGATGTTGCCAAGCGTGAAGCCGATGCCGGCCGCCGCCCACCCAGAATAGGAGTTGAGCATCGAGACCACGACGGGCATGTCCGCGCCGCCGATCGGGATGATGATCAAGATCCCGAACACAAGCGATGCCACGACGATCGTCCAAAACAGCCAGTGCGAGCCGCCCGATACGCAGAACCACACAATCAACAGCAGGATGCCGATGCCAAGCGTCAGATTGATCAGATGCCGCGCGGGCAGGATGATCGGCGCGCCTGACATCTTGCCGGCAAGTTTGGCGAAGGCGATGACCGAGCCCGTAAAGGTGATCGCACCGATCGCCACGCCAAGCGACATCTCAAAGAGACTTGCCGCGGCGATGGAGCCCGGTGCGCCTAGCCCGAAGGCCGAAGGTGCGTTGAGCGCGGCCGCCGCCACGAAAACAGCCGCAAGACCGACCAGCGAGTGGAACGCTGCAACCAGTTCAGGCATCTGCGTCATCGCGATTTGGCGCGCGATGTAGGCGCCGATCGCGCCACCGATGCCGAGGCCGGCGATGATCAACAGCCAGGCAAGACCCGATGAAGGGGCCGCGACCGCCAGCGTGGTGAGCATCGCGATGCCCATACCCAGCATGCCGTAGACGTTGCCTTGGCGCGACGTTTCGGGGTGCGAGAGACCTCGCAGCGCCAGGATGAAGAGCACGCCTGAGAGGAGGTAGAGCAGCGCGGCGACGTTGGCTGACATGGCAGGGGGTGGTCCTCTAGCTGGCGGGAAGTGGCGCGACGTGTTGGTGGTGTGCCGGATCCGGGCGCAAGGCCTGCTCGGCAGGGCGTGGGAGCGGGCAGAAAAGCTGCTGGCACAAGGCCGGACGGGCCCTTAGGTGTAGTCGATCAGCGCGCGGGCGGACGTGCGAGCAACACAGGGGCGCTGCCCGTCGGTGTCACCACGCGCACGGTCATTTCTCTTTTTTCTTGTACATCGCGAGCATGCGCTGCGTGACGAGGAAGCCGCCAAAAATGTTCACGGCTGCCATCACCAGCGCCAGGAAACCGAAGAAGCGTGCGGTGCCCGACGAGCCGGTATCCCCGCTCAGGATCGAGGCTGGGATCGTGTCGACCGCGACGGCCAACAGCGCGCCGACGACGATCACCGACGAGATCGCGTTCGTCACGGCCATCAGCGGTGTATGCAGGGCCGGCGTCACCGACCACACCACGTAGTAGCCCACGAAGATCGCCATGGCGAAAACCATGAGCTGATAGACCAACGGGCTGACGCTATCGCCACCGGCCGCATGGGCAACGCTCGTTTGCAGCGCAAAGGCCACCGCGAGCAGCAGCAGGCTAAGCGCTGAGCGCAGGGAGAGTCGAACGAAGCGGATCATGATTTTGCAGCCTCCTCAGCGGGCGCTTTGTCGGATGGTTCAGCGCCGTCGCCAGCATCTTGTGCAGCATCGGGCGTCGCCGCAGCGGCCGCGGGTTCAGGCGCTGACGCCTCCCCGCCCAGTGCCGCATGGACGATTTTGCCACCTTTGGCGATCAACGTGCCTTTGATGACCTCATCGTCCCAATCGATCTTGAGCGCCTTCTCATCCTTGTCGATCATCAGGTCGAGGAAGGCCTGCAAGTTGCGTGCGTACAGCGCCGAGGCGTTCACCGGCAGATCACCGGCGGGGTTCACCATGCCGATGATGCGCACGCCGTTGTGGTCGACCGTTTCGCCAGCCTTGGTCAGCTCGCAGTTGCCGCCGCGCTCGGCTGCCAGATCGACGATGACGCTGCCGGGCCGCATGCTTTCCACCATCGCCTTGGTGACGAGCCGGGGAGCGGGCCGCCCGGGGATCAACGCTGTCGTGATGACGATGTTCTGCCCTTTGACGTGGTTCGCGACGAGTTCGGCCTGCTGGCGTTTGTAGTCGTCCGACATCTCTTTAGCGTAGCCGGCGGCGGTCTCGGCCTCTTTGAATTCATCGTTCTCGACCGCGATGAACTTCGCGCCGAGCGAGTTCACCTGTTCTTTGGTGGCCGGGCGCACGTCCGTTGCGGTCACGATGGCGCCAAGTCGCCGCGCCGTCGCGATCGCCTGCAGACCTGCCACGCCAACGCCCATGATGAACGCTTTGGCCGCAGGCACGGTGCCGGCCGCCGTCATCATCATCGGCATCGCCTGTTCAAAGGCTGCCGACGCGTCGATCACAGCTTTGTAGCCGGCAAGGTTGGCCTGCGAAGAGAGCACGTCCATGGACTGCGCCCGCGAAATCCGCGGCATGAATTCCATTGCGAACAGCGCGCGTTTGGTATCGGCCAGCTTCTGCAGCGGCTGCGCATCCCCGTAAGGCTCCAGCATGGCGATCACCAGCGCTTCGTCCCTGAGCGCTTCAACATCGGCCGGGTCGGGCCGGCGGACACGCAACAGGATGTCAGCGCCTTTGAGCGCGTCGGCGGTGGACGCTGCGATCTCACACCCCTGCTTCTCGTACTCCGCGTCGCTGAAGCGGGAGCGCTCGCCTGATCCCCTCGCGATCCGGACGGTGCAACCCGCAGCGATGAACTTGCGCGCCGTCTCGGGCGAGAGGGCCACGCGCGGTTCGTGTGCGGGCTCGGGCGTGACGGCGATCGTTACCATGGGGCTGTCCGATTGGTTCAGTTGGGGGAACGGTGAAGGGGGGGGGGGGGGGGGGGCTGGCGGGATGAGCGAGGCGACAGCTTCAAGGCCGTGAAGCCGCTTGGCGGTCTCTCGGCATGGGGGACCAACACGCCAGGGCAGGTGTGGCGGCCGATGGCACGCAAGCTCAAGTGTCATGCCCTGATAAGGCGGGGATCAATAAGGAGGAACGCGCTGCTGACGCGGTCCCGGTCAAAACACCGGAAGGCTGAGCGGCGCGGATAAGGTGCGTCAATAAAAATGATCACCAACCCGCCGCGCTGTCAACGTGTACAACGCCGAGCGTCGGCTTCGAGGAGCGATCAGAGCAGAAAAATCGCCATCCCGATCAGCACCAGCACAACAAAGCCTGTCAGCAAGATCGTGCCCGTGATGAAGCCATTGTAGGTGCGTGTGTGTTCTTTGTAGTCCATAGCCTCATGGCCTTCGGACGTGTCAATGCTCATGGCAAAGCCCCAGCTCGTGATCGACGATATACCGTATTTGAGCGCTTGGTAACCCAGCGGCCACGGGCTTTCAATCCCCGCACGCACGCCTGCGACCTTGTTCCCAGCATGCTCTTGCAAGGCCACGAAACAGTAGCGCACGACTGTCATCACGTTGATGCCGTGATCATGGAAGATCGTCGCACGATTGGCGGTTGTGTTGCGTGGCCAAGGCGGTCTAACAGGGCGTGGTGGACGCTGCTATCCACCACCACCGTTCTGCTTCGCGATCGCCATCGCTCACACCGACACGGCCTGTTGTGTTGTCCCAACTTTAAGCCTGGCGTTCCGTGCGCTTGGCTAAGCTGCATCCCAAGTTTCGAAGGACGTCTTCCATGGCTCACCCGTCACCCCGTCGCCACCGTGTTACCCGTTGGAGCCTGACCAAAGCGACGCTAACGGCGGTTGCCGCCGGCCTCGGCTTGGCCGCGTTTTCATCGGGCGCGCTCGCCCTCAAACCGGCGCCTGACGAAAAGAAGCGCCTTAAACAATGCGAGCGCGACATCTGCGGGATGATCGTGTCGAAGTCCGCCGATGGCCGCGATCTAAGCTGCAACCTGACCAAGACCTGGTCGCGTAAATCGCTGACCGGCGGCAAAAAGCGCCGCGTCACGTGGCTGTTCGGCGATGCGCAATGCAACGTCGATCTTCAGCTCAAGCGGGCGATGATCGTGTCGGCGCTGACCGCACCGAAACTCACGATCAAGATGCCGGTGCAAAGCGTCAATTGTACCGTTGAGCGCTCCGGCAAAGCGCAGCCCGTCAAAATCAGCCTATCGCCGAAGATCCAGTTCAAGAAGGGCCGCGCCAAGAAAGTCTGGATCAAACTGCGCCGCGTCGAAGGACCAGGCGATATCAAGAGCTTCGTTTGGACCGCGGCCAAGCTTGAAGACTCGATCGGCATTTTTCAGCGCCCGATGATCAAACAGATCAACAAGTTCATCGCCAAGAAATGCCCGCGCATCATCAGCCGCGCTGCCAAGGGCTGACGCTCAGAGCAACGGGTGCAAAGTGCGAATCATCGGCTTGACCACTCACGCCTTGCTTTTGCGCCCAACGTTGCTCTCACCGGAATGTGGCGTTGTCCGCCAGCGTCAGCGCCGCTTGCTAGCGCCGTAGATCCAACCGCGCGCTTCAAAGGCGTCGCAAAGCGTCTGCGCTTTCGCATCCCACGTGTGCGGACGCACGCGGTCCAACGCAGCAGAAGGGCCGGGTCCCGCAAGCGCAGCCTCGATCGCCGCGGCGAAACGCTCCGCGTCCGTCGCCACGTGCACAAGGTCACGCCACCCATCCAGGGCCGGGAAATCCGTCGTGACCACCGGTCGCCCTACCGCCAGGTATTCCTTCAGTTTGATCGGGTTACACCCCTCGATCCATTCGGACCGGTTCCACGGCATCAACAGGACATCGCAGGCCGCCATGTAACCCGCGACCTCGTCGTAGGGTTTGCGGCCCAGGAAGTGGACGTTGGCGCCCGGGCACCAGCCCTCGGGCAGCGAGCAACCGCCCACCATCACGAACTGCACGTGCGGCAGACGCGCGACCACCCGCTTGAACAGCGCAGGGTCGAACGTGTGCGCGTCGATCCCGCCGATGAAGCCCGCGCGCGGATGCGGGATCGCGGCCATGTCCGCTGGATCGCTTGGGCTGACGGTGGCGCGTGCCGCAGGGCCGGCCTCCGAAACCTGCGTCGTTGCCGGCACGCCCTGCATGGCGCGAGCGGCCTTCACAGCATCCGCGGCCGCCACAAAACGCTCCACATCGACCCCATGCGTCAGCAGCACCTGCTGCGCGACCGTGCCGGTCTCTTCATCGTGCAGGTGCGGTGCGGCGTACACCACCAGATCGGCGGCCGCTTTGATCTGCGCGATCTGGGCGCCCACCACGGCGGCGTCGGCCTCCGGAAAGGCTTCGAACCGATCGGTGCGCTGCATCACCACACCGACCTCACGCAAACGGCCGATCAGGCCGGCGCCGGCGGGGCAGTGCACCCACAAAAGCGGCTTGTTGATCCCCGCACGCGCGGCCGCCAACCTGATCTGCGCGGGCAGCGCTGCGCCCGAGAGCGCCGTGAAGCGGCCGGGCGCCGTAACGGGTGAATAAACCCAAAAGCCGGGCTCCACCTGCTGCAAACCGCGCGCAAACGATTTCAGCTTGCGAGCGATGCGCGCCGCGAAGACACTTTTGTCGCTTAAGCTCGGCATTCGCACGCCAAGCGAATTCACAAACAGCACGGGAAAGCGCGTCGCCAGCCGTCGCATGATTTGGAAATCGAAGTGCCCGCGGTTGTGGTACCACCAGTCTTCACCGCCAAGGCAAATGAGGCCGTCGAACGTTTGCGTCGCCGTCACCGCGGCGTCCGAGGGGGCAGCCTGCTGCGATGCCTTGCCCGTTGCGCTGACATCATCTGTGCATGGCTCGCCCTTAAGCCCCGTCGGCAACGCAACATCCAACATGCCCCATACCCCTTCGTTTGACGGCCGAATTCGACGCTGATCCCCACGGCCATCGCCGCGGGGAGCTTCGCAAAACAGCGTTAAAGCGCGCTGAAGAGCATGGGGCGGCCGCGAGCCTGAAGGCGCCCGCTTCACTGCACAACGCGCCTTTAGCGCCGCGCGAGCAACGCCCGCTTAACCCTGCCTTTAGAGCGCATGGGGTAGCGTGCCGCACCGTTGCTGAAAGCCGACGAGGCACCGACCCAAACATGAGTAACCGCGTATCGTCGCCGCGCGAGGTCCAACGACCGGCCGGCTCCCTCGCCGCGCTGCAGCGCCCGATCCTGAGCATCGTCGTGGTCAGCTACAACACGCGCGCCATGACGCTTGCGTGCCTGCAATCCATCGCCGATGAGACCACCACACCGCACGAGGTGATCGTCATCGACAACGGTTCGGTGGACGGGTCACCGCTGGCGATCGCGGAGCGCTTTCCCGACGTGCAGCTCTACCGCCTGCGCCACAACATCGGCTTTGCGCGCGCCAACAACGTGGCCGCCCGGGTCGCGCGCGGCCGCTTCATCCTCCTGCTCAATCCCGACACCGTCGTGCTCGAGCGTGCCATCGATAACCTCCTGGCTTTCGCACAGCGTGTGCCGGATGCGAAAATCTGGGGCGGACGCACGATCTTCGATGATGGACGGCTCAACACCTCATCATGCTGGGCGCGGATGACCGTGTGGAACCAGTTCTGCCGCATGATTGGCGCGACGGCGATCCTGCCGCGTACCACCCTCTTCAACGGCGAAGCCTACGGCGGGTGGCGTCGCGACAGCGAGCGCGCCGTCGACATCGTGTCAGGCTGCTTCCTGCTGATCGAACGCAGCTTTTGGAACACGCTTGAGGGCTTCAACGCCGCTTACTTCATGTACGGCGAAGAAGCCGACTTATGCCTGCGCGCCCGGGCCTTCGGGGCGCGCCCGCGCATCACACCCAACGCCCGGATCGTCCACCACGGCGGCGCTTCGGAGACAACGCGCTTCAGCAAGATGGTCAAACTGCTGCGGGCCAAAGCGACGCTGGCTCGCACCCACAGCGGTTACGCCGCACCGCTTGTGCTGGCCTTCATGGCCGCCTGGCCGCTCACACGTTGGCTCGCGCTCACCACCGTGGGGCGGCTGCTCGCCCGCGACGTCAGCGTCTTGAACGAGCGCGCCAGCACCTGGAAGGCGATCTGGCTGCATCGACGCCATTGGCTGCGCGGCTACGACACCGGGCTGACGCCGCGTGATCCCCATCTTGGCTTGATGCTGGTGGCGGGCGCGAAGGGCAAAGCGAACCGTGCTGCGTGAGGAGACGATCATGAGCGCTGACCATCCCGCTGATATCGTACGTGCGGTGCGCGCGCGGCCCTTGGAGCGTGACGAATTCAACGCGCGCTCTCATGATGCGCGCGAGGCTACACCGGCCTACACCCTCGCCACGCTCGTCACCCGCCATGATCTCTACGCCAACGCGATCCGGTCGTTGCGCGCAGGCGGCTTCGCGCACGATTGTGAGTACCTCAGCATCGACAACGCGCAGCGCGATGATGCCTGCGCCTACCGCCAACTCAACGCGTTACTCAACGAGGCGCGTGCGCCCTACGTCATCCTGTGCCACCAGGACATCGAACTGATCGGCGATGGCCGCCAAGTCCTCGATGAAAAACTTGCCCATCTCACCGCGATCGATCCAGCCTGGGCCGTCGCTGGAAACGCGGGCGGTGTTGGGCCGGGCCGGCTGGCGTTGCGCATCAGCGATCCCCACGGCGAAGACCAAAACGTGGGCCCGTTGCCGCAGCTCGTCAGCGCGCTCGATGAGAACTTTCTGGTGGTGCGGCGCGCAAGCCGTGTCGGCCTTTCCCATGACCTGACGGGCTTCCACCTGTACGGCGCTGATCTGTGCCTTAACGCCGACGTCAAAGGGCATAGCTGCTACGTCATCGACTTTCACTTGCGCCACCTAAGTGCCGGCAACAAGGACGCAAGCTTTGAGGCGGTGGAACGCCGCTTCCGCGAAAAGTGGTCGCGGGCGCTGCGGCCGCGCTGGCTGCAGACCACCTGTGCACTGCTCTACCTGTCGGGCGTTGCGGGCGATCGGATGCTTGGCGCGATAGCGGAGCGGTCCTTGGAGAAGCTGGCGCGACGGCTGCCTGGCGCGCGCGGATGGCGTGCGAAAGCGCCTGTTGGTGACGGCCGTGACGGTGTCGATGCTGCACCCGCAGCGGTTGAGCGCACGCCTGCGCCAACGCCATGACAGCGGCCTTAACGGGCGCGCCATCGGCGTCTCCCGAACCGCCCCATCCAGCACAGCCGACGCCAGCGGCCCAGCCAACGCGGATGCCTCAAAGACCAGCGCGCCAGCGAAAACCGCGCGCCAGCGTGCAAGCTGCGATGCTGATGGGCGGCTTCGGCGCGGCCCAAGCCATGTCGTTTGCCCGCAACGCGTTGCTCGCCCATTGGCTCTCCAAAGGCGATTTCGGCATCGCCGCCATCCTGATGCTTTCGCTGCAATTGTTGGAAACGCTTAGCGACCTCGGTGCCGACCGCCTCATCGTGCAGGCGCGCGACGGCCACCGCCCTCGCATCATGGCCAACGCGCACGCGGTCCTCCTCCTGCGCGGCTGCATCACGGCGCTTTTGCTGTTTGTCACGGCAGGTCCGCTCGCCCAACTTTTCGGCGTGCCCGAAGCGACCTGGGCGCTGCAGGCCTGCGCGCTCATCCCGCTCATCAAGGGCTTTTCCCATCTCGATGCGCGCCGGGCGCAGCGCCGCCTCGACAACCGACCCTTCGTGCTCATCGAGACCTTGCCCCAGGCGCTGGCGCTGGCCGCGAGCCTCCCGCTATTGATGGCACAAGCCTCCTTCGCGGCCGTCGTTTGGTTGGCGCTCGCTCACGCCCTTACCGCGGTCGCCGTCTCCCACCTCGTGTCGCGACGCGCCTACCGTGTGGCGCTCGATCGTGCGCCGCTGTTGCGGTTGATCGCGTTCGGCTGGCCGATCTGGCTCAGCGCGTTTCCCCTCATCGCCGTCTACCATGCGGATCGCTTCATCGTGGCCCACGTCTATGGGCTTGAAGCGCTGGCCGGCTTCCACGTCGCGTTCATGGTGACGATGGTGCCGGGGTTGATCGCTGCCAAGGCGGGCCACGCGCTGATGCTGCCGATGTTCGCGCGGGCGCTTAACAACCAACCATGTGCGCCGCGCAGCAAGGACAAGCGCGACGCCTCGAGCGCGCAGGATATGCGCGACACCTCACGCGCGCAGAATATGCGCGACGTCATGGGCCTGCTGACCAGCGTCACGGTGCTCGCGGCGACCGGGCTGGTCCTAGCGTTCGTGGGGCTCGGCGACCACGTCATCCAGCTTTGTTTCGGCGCAGCTTACGCGGGCCTTGGCCCCCTCGTCAGCGTGCTGGCGCTGATGTGGGCGTTGCGCATGGCGCAAGCCGTACCCGGCATGGCGTTGATGGCGGCAGGTGAAACCAAACCGCTGTTGGTCGCAGGGCTGTTGCGCGCGACGGGCTTGCTGCCGGCATACCTGATCGCACTCAACGCAGGCCCGCTGTGGCAAGTCGCTTGCGCAGGCGTCGCCGGGGAGGCGCTCTCGTTGGCTTACGTCACAGCGCGTCTGCGTTGGCTTTCGCGCGCGCGCGAAAG
>JBCBJZ010000040.1:0-25072 GCA_038522635.1 Pseudomonadota bacterium
CGCTGGCGTGCGGGGGGCGACGCGCACGCTTGGCTTTTGATCAAGCCCGAACCTGAGCTTGCGACGCACTTTGGCGCGATCCTCGTCCGTGGGCGACAGCGTCAGCACTTCGCGCCATTGCGCGCGCGCTTCATCGCGACGCCCAACCTTCCAATAGGCGTCACCCAGATGGTCGTTCAGCACCGGATCTTCAGGCCGCAACTCGACCGCGCGTTCCAGATGCCGCACGGCTTCAGGGAAGTTGCCGAGCTTGTAGTGCGCCCAACCCAGGCTGTCGGTGATGAAGCCGTCGTTCGGTTTCAGCCGCACGGCCTTTTCGATGAGCGCCATACCTTTGCGCAGGTTCAACCCCTGATCGATCCACGAATAACCAAGATAGTTGAGCACCGATGCCTGGTTTGGGCTCAGCTTCAACGCTCTTTGCAGATCGCGCTCCGCTTCCGGCCACCGCTTCAAACGCTCGAACGCCGTGCCGCGCGAGAAATACGCCCGCCAATCTCGCGGCGTCGGCGTCCCGATGATCTTGATGGCATCGGTGTAGTGCCCAACCGCGTTCAGATATTTCTTGTCCGAGATCATCATCGAGCCGAGCGTCGAGTGGATCTGCACCCGCATGTTGTCGCGCAGACGCTGATCGCGGTCGGCGCGCGCCCGGCGACGACGCTCAAAGGCGGCCTGCTGGGTGGCCGACGTGGTGCGTTGCGCGGCCAGTTGCTGGTCGACCAACTTAAGCGTGGCCGCACCCGCGATGCCGTCGACCTCAAGCCCGCCACGCTTTTGCAGCCTGCGAACGGCATCCTCCGTGGCGGCACCGAAGTCACCATCAGCTGCCCCGTCGTAAACTTGGAGGGTGGTCAGCATCTGCTGCAGCTTCGCGACCCGATTGCCCTTGGCGCCGAGCTTCAGCATGTCGGTACGCGAGAACAGTGCCTGTGCTGCTGAACTCTCCACCGCCGCCGGTGGGTTCGAGAGCGCCTTCTTTGCCTCCACGTCCTGGCGGTCGAGGTCGCGCAGCATGGCCTGCAAAATCGCCACCGCCTCATCGGTCCGTTCTAGCCGGTTAAGCAGCAAAGCCCGGCCGATGTCGATGTTGGGCTGGAAGGGCGAGCCCGACGGGATGCTGGCGTAGGTTGCGATCGCGCGCTTGAACTTGCCGGTGGCGCGCTGCACGCGCGCAAGGCCCATAAGCGTTTGCACCGACTGCGGCTCAAGATAAAGCGCAAGCTGCATGAAGAGCGTGCCGCGCGTCAGACCGCTGTCAGCCCGCGCGCGCCCACCAACCCGACCAAGATCGCGGCCGAGCCCCGACAGCACCGCCGCCAACCCCTCACGATAGGTGGTGACGAGGAACGGTGGGGTTTGCGCACGATCAAGCTTGCTTTGCAGTTCCAGCACCAGCGGATGCGGTAAGCCACCATAGGCCTTCACATGGTCGCGCAGCACAGCGCGGGCGGCTTTGAAGTTGCCCAATTTCGCCCGGTGTTGCGCTAGCGCCAGGGCGGGCCGCACCAACCGGCGATCCGCGCGAAAGGCCGTTTCGAGGGCACGTCCTGCACGTGGCACCCGCCCCGCCACATCGGCGATCAGTCCGACTTGGAGATCCAGAAAGCTCGGCGACCAGTTGCTGCGCTTACCTTGCGCCAGCAGCGCAAACGCACGATCGACGTTGCCGCGGGCCGCCGCCACCCAGGCGCGCGTGAGCGTGATGGTGAGCGCGTTGATCTTGTTGGCAGCACGTACCACCAGTTGCTGGCGCGGGCGGATGTATTCACCGCCGGTCACGACGTTGGTCAGTTCATCGGCCGTGGTCTCGGCGGCCGCCCGCAAATGCTCATCGGCAAGTGCATAATCGCGCGCCTTGAACGCCCGCAGCGCCAGGAACATGCGGGCAAAGCGGGGCGATTTCGACAACGCCACCAGCTGCTCAGCCAACAACCGGCCTTCGCGCCAATCGCCGCGCAACGCCTGCATCAAGAACGCGCGCTCCACGAGGAAACCGTCGCCGGGCTCGCGCTTCAAGGCGCGACCGAAATATTGCGATGCCGCATTCGCATCGCGTTGGAGTATGGCGTAGCGGCCCGCGAGGTAGCTGCCCAGCAATGAGGGGTCGGTGGCGCTTGTGCGCTCAGCTTCCGCGGTACCGGTTTCGGCCTGCGCGGCAGGCACCACCACAAATGTAGCGGCGGCCATCACCATGGCACCCGCCATGAGGGCGGGAAGCCGCCGCACGACGGACGACGAAACGGTCTTCGAAGACCGCAAACCGAAGGTCCACGAAGGCTGCAAGCGTCCGGCAAGCTGTTCGCTCAAGATATCCACCTTATCCATCTTTCCCGCCTGCGCCGCATCGCGGCCATGCTCCAGGCCCACCTGCTCCGCGTCGATGCGGAGTTTGGTCACCAGGCCTGCGTTCTGCGCTCAGCTTCCGCCCCCGATGCCTCCACCGGCGATGGATGAACTCACGGCGCAGTTTTACCCGCGCGAACCCACGCAACACGTTACCAGCTTTCGCGCCCTTGGCGACCACCCCAACGCTGCGAGCGTCAATAGGCCGTCACAATCTGGTCAACAGCAAGGTCAGGTGGCGCATATCTTGACGATGGCCGGAGGTCAGACGCGTACCGGATCACGGCGCGAGCGGGGCGCCGCCGCCGCCGCTGCGCAGATCGCAAACGCTCCGCGCCCTCTCGCGTGCGCTCTGGCTGGCCCGCTCGATGAAGCGTCGCGGCCTGCCCTAAGCTGGCGTCTGACCGTCCAGGATCTTCGCAAACAGGGGTGTGTCGATGTTGCCACCACACAAGATCACCGCGGCTTTGCCGTCGGGCCCCAGCGCGTGGGTGGCTTCAGCCCGCTCCTTCAACAGCCCAGCAAGCGGTGCAGCGCCAGCGCCTTCCGCCAAGTTGTGCGTATCCTGGTAATAAATGCGCACCGCTTCGGCGATTTCCGCGTCGCTCACGGTCACGATGCGTGCAGCACCACGCTGGATCATGGCCATCGCGTCTGGATCTGGGTCGCGGCAGGCAATGCCATCGGCGAACGTCCGCGCGCTGTTGGTGGGGACAACCTGCCCCGCCTCAAAGGACAGCGCCACGGCCGGCGCCCCTTCGGCCACCACGCCGACAATCTGCGTTTCTAGCCCGAGCAGATCGCGTGCGGTGATCAGGCCGCAAATGCCTGAGCCGAGCCCCACCGGCACGTAAACCACATCAAGCGCCTCGACGGCGTTGAACAGTTCAAGTGCATAGGTGGCCACGCCCTTGATCAGCGCTGGATGGAACGAGGGCACGAAATGCAGCCCGCGCTCGCGCGCGATATCGGCGGCGATGTGCTTGGATTCATCAAAGTCAGCTCCGGCCTCGATCAGCTCTGCGCCGAAACTCCGCATGGCAGCGTTTTTCTCAACCGAGTTGCCCTGAGGCACCACGATCACACACGCCAAACCCGCCGCCCGCGCCGCATAGGCGATCGACTGCCCGTGGTTGCCGCGCGTCGCTGAGATCACGCCGTTCGGCTTGGCATCCCCAATGACACCCTGAGCGGCACCCTCAGCACCGCCCAAAGCGCCCGCCATCAAGGCGTCGAGATAGACGAGCCCACCCCGGACTTTGAAAGCGCCCGTCCGCGTGTGGTTCTCGTGCTTGACCCAAACGTCGTGGCCGACGCGTTCATTCAACAGCGGCCACGCGTATTGCGGTGTCGGCGGCACGTGCTGCGCGACAAGCTCATGGGCGGCCCGCAGCGCGGTCAGATCAAACAACGCCATACGTTTCTACCTCTGCGCGGTGCAGTCATGCTGCCGACCTGCTGCCGGCCTGCGCCCGTTACCGGCTAAAGAACCACGAGAAATAGCCAATGCCGTCCTTTTCGTCTTCACGCACGTTTTCCCAGAAATCCAGCGAATTGCGGCGCAAGGTGTCCGAGCACGCGCGCTCACAATCGATCCAGGTTCCGCCGGGCAGGCGCACCTGCAGTTGACGGCGCCGCCCCTCACGCACTTCCCCGCGCAAAGAGCCGCGGCCGTACCAGCTGTGAGCGGTGACGAAGATGCCGCTGCCCGTGGAAGATGCGGGTCCGTGGCTGACGGTCGGACCGGTCGCAAGCGCGACGCTTGCGGTGGCGGTCATGAGGCCAACGGCGAATGCGCCGGCTGCCAACTGTGTCACGGTGCGGGTGCGCATGGCGGTCATTCCTTCATCGCGGGTTGCGGTCGCGGTGTTTAAAGCTCTGGTCGCGTACCGTAATGGCACAGATGCTAAGAGAGCGTTGACTTTGCGCCACGCATCGCACTCCAAAGCACACCCCTACGCCTATTGCAGGTTACCGCAGAACCGCTGAATGCGCGTGCACGCATCTTCAAGCGCCTCCGTCGAGGTGGCGTAGGAAATCCGAAACGCCGGGCTCATCGCGAACGCCGCGCCATGCACCACCGCGACGCCCTCGTCCTCAAGAAGCTGCGTGGCGAACGTCTCATCATCGGTGATGGTGACACCGCTCGGCGTCGTCTTCCCGATGGCACCGGCGCAGGAAGGATAAACGTAGAAGGCGCCCTCAGGCGTCGGGCACGTGATCCCGTTCGCCTGGTTGAGCATCGAGACCACCAGATCGCGCCGCTGCACGAAGACCGCGTTGTTCTCCGCGATGAAATCCTGCGGCCCGTTGAGCGCTTCGACGCCGGCCCACTGGGTAATCGAGGTCGGGTTGGACGTCGACTGCGACTGCAATTTGCGCATGGCCGCGATTAAAGGCGCAGGCCCGCCGGCAAAACCCAGCCGCCAACCGGTCATGCAGTAAGCCTTCGACAGGCCGTTCACCGTCAGCGTGCGCTCTTTCAAGGCCGGCTCGACCTGGGCGGGCGTAAAGAACGTGTGGCCGTCGTAGAGCAGGTGCTCGTACATATCGTCGGTCATCATCCACACGTGCTCATGCGCCACCAGCACGTCCGTCAACGCCTTCAGATCATCATGACCGTAGGCGGCGCCCGCCGGGTTCGACGGTGCGTTGAAGACGAGCCACTTGGTTTTTGGCGTGATCGCTGCGGCGAGCGCTTCCGGCTTCAAGCGGTAGCCGTCCTCGATCTTCGTCTCAACGAAGACGGGCTTGGCCCCGCACATGGCAATGACGTCCGCATAGGACACCCAGCACGGCGTTGGGATCAACACCTCGTCGCCGGGGTCAAGCGTGCACACGAAAGCGTTGTAGAGCACCTGCTTGCCGCCGGTCCCAACGCTGATCTCGCCCGGCGCATAATCGAGCGCGTTGTCGCGCTTGAACTTGTCGCAAATGGCTTGCTTCAACGCCGGGATGCCGTCGACATCGGTGTATTTCGTCTGCCCGTCCTGGATCGCGCGGATCGCCGCCTGCTTGATGTTTTCAGGCGTATCGAAATCGGGTTCGCCCGCCGAGAGCGCGATGATGTCTCGGCCGGCCGCCTTCAGTTCGCGCGCCTTGGTGGCAACGGCGATCGTCGCGCTGGGTTGAATGCGGCCGATGATTTCAGAATAGAAACTCGCGGAAGTGGGTGCGGTGGTGGACATAGCGCGTGCGGCTCCAGGCTTGCGGGCAAACGCGGCGAACCATAGGGAAGGGGGCCGGCCTGTTCAACGGTTTGTGCATCGAGGCTCCGGTACGATCGCTCGCTTTGACCGGCCGGTGATCGCGCTACGCTTTAGCATACGCCTCAGCCCAAGCACCCAATGTGCCATCAGGCACGCCCCGCGGGCGCACCGCCTCAAGAGCACAGCCGCACCGCTTCCAGAGCAAAGGTCGCCAACGTGAACGCTCTTCCGTTCCGCCTCGCCCGCCGCCTGCCGTTCTTCTACGGCTGGGTGGTGGTGGCCGTCGCTTTCATCACGCTGGGCTTTGGCAACAACATCCGCGCCGCCTTCTCGCTGCTCTACCCTCCGTTGTTGTCAGAGTTCGGTTGGGATCGCGCCATCACCGGATCGATCTTCTCGATCGGCTTTTTCGTTGCCGCCCTGCTCGCCCCGCTGATGGGCTGGTTGATGGATCGCCACGGACCGCAGGTCGTGATCGCCGGCGCAACCGCCCTGGTCGCCGCCGGTCTCGCTTTGGCGACACAGGCCGATACGCTGTGGCAATTTCAAGTGACGCTCGGTGTGATGACCATCGGCGGTTGTTCAGCGTTGGCGTTCAACGGCCATTTCATTTTCCTGCCGCACTGGTTCTCGCGGCAACGGGCACTTGCAATCGGCATCGTTAGTGCGGGCAGCGGGCTTGTTGGGCTGATCATGTTTCCTTGGCTGCAGGGCATGATTGAGGGCGTCGGCTGGCGTCAGGGCTGTCTCATCATCGCGGGACTGCTTGTCATTCTGGTGCTGCCGTTAAACGCGCTATTGCAACGGCGTGCGCCTGCTGATCTCGGTCTGCGCCCGGATGGTGATGATGACGAGGGGCGCGCCGCAGCGAGGTCAGGGTTGCGCCCGCCCCGCATCGTCGATCCCGCTTGGGCTGCGAAACCTTGGACCCTGGCAGAGGCGTTGTGCACGCTACGCTTTTGGGCCTGCGCCATCGGTTTTGCGACCGCCATGTTCGCCTGGTACGGCATCCTCGTTCACCAAACGAAGTTGCTTGTGGACTTGGGCTTTGAGGCGGAACTTGCCGCCATCATCCTTGGCCTGATCCCGATGCTTGGCGTTGTCGGGCAGATCGTGCTCGGCATTCTCGCCGACCGCATCTGGCGCGAATGGGTTTGGACGATCAGCTGCTTCGGCTTCGTGCTCGGCTGCCTGGCACTTTTGGCCCTCCCCTATGCCACCGATCCGCTGCTGGTCTACGCCTTCGCGGCCGCCATGGGCGTGCTCGGCTACGCGCTGCCTGTGGTGTACGGCGCGATTCCCGCCGACCTGTTTCAGGGACCGCATTACGGTTCGATCTATGGATCGCTAGCTCTGATCGGCTCGAGCGGTGCGGCAGCCGGCCCCTTCGTGTACGGCGCCCTTTTCGATGCGACGCGCACCTACGACGGGGCGCTGTGGCTCACGATCGCGGTCGCGTTCGCGTCGATGGCCGCGATGTGGATTGCCGCGCCGCGCAACGTACGCCGCCCGGGCTAAAGGCGCGGCCCATCGGCCACGCTCGCCATCGCAATAACCTGCCTTCACATTGCCGGCGCGTTTCGAGCATGAGTTTGCCGCACGACCGCGATTGGGTTGCAAAAACTGGGTGTTAACCCTTTGAAACCCTTCGCACGAGGCTGCCCATGCGCTCGCCACGCAACGCCCCGCTCGACACACCGACACCGTCGCCGCCGGTCGCGGCGACCGCACACCGCCGCCGCCGCTACGCTTTGATGCGCGGCATGGTCTGCGCCCTTACCCTGGTCATCGCGACGGGCTTGGTCCCACCGCTCGCCGCGTTCACGCTCGGGCTGACGGCATCGCCCGCCCAGGCCTCCACCGTGGCCTGGCCGCACCCCTACAAAGCCGCTGCGGTGGATCGCTTCGCAGCGCCCGCCCGCACACCCTTACCGGCACCGCCCGCCCCACCTTCCGACTCAACCCAACTGCAAACCGCGCAGATTCTGGCGCTCCCGCCGGTGCTGCGGCCGCGACCAGAAGCCACGGTTCCTGTTCACAATCGCGTCTACGGCCTCTTGCTCCTCGCCGCCCTATTCTGCGCCATGAGCGTTGTTATCGTTCAGTATTCTGGACACCTGCGCCGCGTTTTCGCCTCAACACGGCCAGGTCAGCGGGGGCGAACCTGACACAAAGCCCGGTGCCGGGCTCGACACAGGTTCCCCCCGCGCCCATATTCTAAGCAACGCGGTCAGCAGCAGCGGAGATCGGTATGACAGGTCCGAAGATGTCGACATTGATGCTCAGCCTGCTGGGATCAGCGCTTGTGATTGCCGGCGTGGCCGCGGTCACCTTCGGAACATCGGATCAGATCATCGCCAACAGCTTCAACCGGGCGCTTGCGGAAGCCCCCGCGCCGCTTGAAGCAGGAAAGCGCTCGACCAACGTCAAGCCGGCCTCGTTTCGGCTGGAAAAGAACTCCGAACGATACTGGCTACAAACAAAGCCGGTGCAAGCCGGGTCGTTCGCCCGCTCGTTCCGGATCGGTGATCGCATCACCATTGACGGCGGCCAAGGCAAGCAACGTCTCCATGTGATCCGTACCGATCGGTTGTCGCTTCCCGGTGCACGTACGCCCGGCACCAAGCCCGCCGTGTGGGTGATGGTGACCGCTCACGTCATCGCCGGAGTGCGCCAAGGTCAGCGGGTGCGCTTTATCGTCGAACAGCCCTCCGGCCCGACGCCGACCGCCTCTACGACGCTGTCAGACGGTACGCTGTAAGCGGCGTTCGCTTCCGCGCTGCGCGATGACCGACGAACTTGATCAACGCGTGAAGTTCCGCGCAGGTGCTCGGCGTAACATCGCCTCTTTGCCCTGATCGAGGTTTCCAGGATCGAGGTTTCCATGATCGAGGTTCCCATGATCGAGGTTCCCATGATCGAGGTTCGATGGCGAACATTCACCGCTACCGCTGCGCGCTGACCTGGACCGGGAACAGCGGCCAAGGCACCTCCAGCTACCGCGCCTACGAACGCTCCTACTTCATCACCATTGAGGGCAAGCCGACACTTGAGGGGTCCGCAGACGCGGCTTTTCGGGGCGATGCATCACGCCACAACCCCGAAGACCTGTTCCTGGCCTCCATCGCCTCGTGCCACATGCTTTGGTACCTGCACCTTGCCGCCGACGCTGGCATCGCCGTGGTCGCCTACATCGATCGGCCGGAAGGCACGATGGAGGAGGACGCGAACGGGGGTCGCTTCACCGGCGTGCACCTCACCCCACAGGTGTCGATCACGGCGCACGGCTTATCGGGTGCGACTGAGGAGCGGGCGCGCGCACTCCATCGTGAGGCTCACGCGAAATGCTTCATCGCCAATTCGGTGAACATGCCGATCACCTGCATGCCGACCATCACGACGGTGACCGCCTGAAGGCGATGCAAGAACGCGCCTGAATTCTACGCGCCCGCGTCTTCATCGCGCCGTGCAGCGTCCCATCCGGTGAGATCGACGCCGCGATGCGCGCAATGCCGCCGAAACGAGATCTCCGCGCTGGCGTACGGCTCCTGCAGCTCAAAGCTCCAATAGCGCAGGTCGGTCAGGGCGATCCGCTCGCCGCTCACCGCGCACACAACGAAGGCGCCATCGGCAAGGATTTTGTAATCCGCGTTGCCGTAGCGAACGCGGGCTTCGCCGGGCTGGCGGAACAACGTTTCATTCCGATTCATGCGGGGGCTTCTTCGCTGGAACAGGGCTCAAGATCGCACGACGTGTGGGCCGTCACAAACATGGCCCGCAGCTATGCCACAGCCCGCCCGCCAACGCCAACCGCGGGCATCGCCTCACCAAGCTCCAACCCTGGCCCAGCCCAGCCTCAGCCCAGACACGGCGCGAGCGGGATGATCGCGGCAGGCTCACACTTTGTAGCGCTCATCCAACGCATCGAACGCCGGCTTGCCGACCGCCCGCTGCCGCATCTCGAAATCGGCCAGATGATCGCTGACGGCAGCCAGCGAGCCCTCACGCTTCAGGCTTGCGAGCACATGGCCCACGCTTTGTAGCGCGGCCTGCAGCGCGGCATTGGCGTAGAGCACACCGGCAAACCCCATCGCGGCAAGCGCGTCGCGCCCGGGATCAGGCGTCAGCCCGCCATGCACCATGTTGGCGATCTGCGGCACGGGAAGAGCCGCTGTGATCTGCGCCATCTCCTCGAGCGACGTTGGCGCCTCAACGAAGGTCACATCGGCACCCGCTTCGATGTAGGCGTGCGCGCGCGCCAAAGCTTCATCAAGACCATGGATGGCGCGCGCATCCGTCCGCGCGATGATCTGCAGGTCGCCATCACGACGGGTGTCAACAGCGGCCTTGATCTTGGCGACCATGTCTTGCGTCGCCACCACCGCCTTGCCTGAGAAGTGTCCGCACTTTTTGGGAAAGACCTGGTCCTCGATCTGTAACGCGCTTGCGCCCGCCCGCTCCAACATCTGCACGGTCCGCACCATGTTAAGCGCGTTGCCAAAGCCGGTATCAGCATCAACGATGATGGGGCGTGCGGTCACGTCCGCGATGGTTGCGGTGACATCGGCGACTTCCTTGAGGCTGACCAGGCCGATGTCGGGAACACCCACATGCATGTTGGCGATTCCCGCGCCCGTCACGTAAAGGGCATCGAAGCCGAGGTCATCGATAACGCGGGCGAAGAGCGCGTTCGCGGTGCCCGGGATGAGCAGCGCGCTTCGGGTGGCCAGCAGCGCTTTCAGCCGACGCGTCGGGCGCAAGGTCGTGTCGCGCGAAGCGTCGCTCGGCGTGCTTGTGTCAGGCGGCTGCATGCGCTCAAGCTCCTCTCGCGTGACGGCCCGGCCCGGTCGCCTTGCGCCAGCGCCTCAGGTCCACGCACGCGGGTAAGCTTCTTCAAGCCCGCGCGCCATCAACTCCAGATGATCTTGGCCGTAATACATCTCGCCACCCGCCGCGTAGGTCGGCGACCCTAGCACGCCGCGCGCGATCGCATCGGCCGTATTGGCCTCGTGGATCGCAACGATGGCCGGCGCATCGGCCGCCGCCACCAACGCCGTCGGATTGGCCATGCCAGCTTGTTGCGCGAGCCGCTCAAGTGTGGGGCGGTCGGCAAGGTCTGCATCATCGCGCCAATGCGCCTGCAGCAGCGTGAAGGCGAGCGCGTCGACATCTTCGCCGGCCTCGATCGCTGCGATCAGCACGCCATTGGGCGTGTTGATCTCGTGGTGGTGGTAGGTCGGCACGCGCCCCATGATCGTCATGCCACGGTAGGCCGCCCAACGCTCGATCTCACGGTTCATATAGGCGCGGCGATGCGGCGTCAGATTATTGATCGCGCCTGGACCGGCAGCCGCGATCACCTCGCGCAACTCGATCGGGCGGTGCACCACGCGGTGATCTCCGGCCGACGCGATCTCGCGCAGACGTTGCGCGCCGATGTAGGCGAACGCGGAGTGGGCGGAGTAGAAGTACTCGATGTCGGCCATCACCGTTGGCTCCACAAGGTTCATGTGGTCCGCATGCTGTCAGGTCAGAGCAACGGGCGCAAAGCGCGGATCACCGGCTCAAACACGCACGTCTTGCCTTTGCGCCCAAAGTTGCTCTGCACTTTAAGATTAGATCATCTTAGGTCGATTTCGGGCTCACCTGCGGTGATCCCGATGGATCGCCCGATGATCTAGTCCGCGATCTCGTGATCCTTGAAGCGCTCTCGCAACGTCATCTTGGAAATCTTGCCGGTCGCCGTCAGCGGAATCTCATCGACGAAAACGACATCGTTAGGCATCTGCCATTTGGCAAGCGAGGTTGCGAGCAGCGCCAAGATCGAGGCCTTGTCCGGTTGCGCGCCCGCGCGGGGCACGACGATCAGCAAGGGTCGCTCCACCCATTTGGGGTGCGGGATGCCGATCACCGCGCAGTTGGCGACGCCCGGGTGGGCGCTTGCCGCATTCTCAACGTCGATCGAGCTGATCCATTCGCCGCCGGACTTCACAAGGTCCTTCGTGCGGTCAACGAGCACCAGGAAGCCTTCCGGCGTGATCTTCGCCACATCACCGGTGCCGAACCAGCCTTCTGCGTCAAACGCCTTTTTCGTCGCTTCTTCGTTGTTGTAATAGCCGCGAATGACGGCAGGGCCTCGTACGAAAAGCTCGCCAAAGGCTTCTCCGTCGTGGGGCAGGCGAGCCCCCGCTTCATCCACGATCTTGAGGTCGACCCCGTACATCCGCCGGCCTTGCGTCGCCTTCAGATCCATCCGTTGGTCAAACGAGCGCGCCTCCATGTCGGGCTCCAGTTTGCCCAAGGTGCCGATCGGGCTCATCTCGGTCATGCCCCAGGCGTGGATGACGTTGACGCCGAAATCGCGCTCGAAGGTCTCGATCATCGAGCGTGATGCCGCCGAGCCACCGACCACGATCTCGCTCAGCCCGTTCGGCTTGCGACCGTGCTTCTTCATCGCATCGATCAGGCCGAGCCACACCGTCGGCACACCCCAGGACGAATAAACCTCCTGGCTGTCCATCAGGGCAAAGACGCTCTCGCCATCGAGTTTGGCGCCCGGGAAAACGATCGAGCTCCCGGCCAGAGCGGCCGAATAGGTAAGGCCCCAGGAGTTCGCGTGGAACAACGGCACCACGGGCATGATGCGCCGGCCTTGGCCCAACGAATCGAACCCGCCCGCGATGCAGAACAGCGAGTGCAGCACGTTGGAGCGATGCGAATAGAGCGCGCCCTTGGGCTCGCCCGTCGTTCCCGAGGTGTAACAAAGCGCGGCCGCCGTGTTCTCATCGAACTGCGGCCAGTCGATCGTGGTCGCGCGGCCCTTGAGGAGCGCTTCATAGCAAAGCGTATCGGCAAGGCCGTCTATGGTCGGCATGGTGGACGCATCGCAAAGCGCGACGAGCTTCATGCCCTCAGGCCACTGCGCGCGCAGCTCCGCCACCAGGGGCGCGAAGGTGGTATCGAAGAACATCACCTGATCTTCGGCGTGGTTGGCGATGTAGGTCAGCTGATCGGGAAACAGCCGCGGGTTGATCGTGTGACAGACCGCGCCGATCCCGGCGATCGCGTAATAGAGTTCGAAATGGCGGTGCGTGTTCCATGCGAGCGTCGCCACCCGGTCACCCGGCTGCACCCCCATGTCGCGCAGCGCGTGGGCCAATTGAATGATGCGCGCGCGCGCCTCCGCATAGCCATAGCTATGAATGTCGCCTTCAACGCGGGCCGAAACGATCTGCGCATGCGGATGCGTCTCGGCGGCATATTCGATCACGCTGGACAGCAGCAGCGGCTGGTCCATCATCATGCCATTCAGCATGGGTTGCCTCCCTGGTGGTCTTGGGCTCCAGATCTTTGATGTCCGGATGACCCGTGTTGTTGTCGCATGCGCAAGTGCCCGGGTACGCGCACTTTAGCGCAG
This sequence comes from Pseudomonadota bacterium, assembly GCA_038522635.1. Lineage (GTDB taxonomy): Bacteria > Pseudomonadota > Alphaproteobacteria > Rhizobiales > Hyphomicrobiaceae > JBCBJZ01. The sequence goes on from JBCBJZ010000040.1 coordinate 12,973, forward strand.
CGCCTTGGCCCACCAAGCGCAAAGTTGCAAGCGTTTCGCACGAGCATCTCATGCAACAATCTCGTGCGGTCATGCTGCTCAATTGACCAGGAGGAGACCATGGCAAAAGACGCCAAAAGCCAGACCGAGGCGCGCGCGAACCCACCGCCGCGGGCGGGCGAGGCTCTGCCGACGCTCACACTTGATGAGATGCACGCCCACGTTGGCCGCGAGATCGCCATCAGCCCGTGGATCGAGGTGACCCAGGCGATGATCGATCGCTTTGCTGATGCGACCGAGGACCATCAGTTCATCCATGTCGATCCGGACCGCGCGCGCGTGACACCGTTTGGCGGCACCATCGCTCACGGCTTCTTGACCGCGTCCCTGCTTGCGCCGCTCGCGCAACGCAGTTTGCCGACGCTTGAAGGACGCGTGATGGGCGTGAACTACGGCTTCGATCGCCTGCGCTTTCTCAGCCCCGTCAAGGCGGGCGCCCGGGTGCGCGCGCGCTTCACCTTGAGCGCTGTCAGCACGCGCACGCCAAAACAAATCGTGCTGCATCTGGCAAGCATCGTGGAGATCGAGGGTGAAACGAAACCCGCCCTCCAGGCGGACTGGCTGACGATGAGCGTTTTGGGCTAGGGTCCCTCAAACACAAACAGCCGTTAAGAGGATACGCCATGACCGATGCCGTCATCGTTTCGACCGCCCGCACGGGGCTTGCGAAATCCTGGAAGGGCGCACTCAACAACACGCATGGGGCGACGATGGGCGGCCACGTGGTCGAACATGCGATCGCGCGCGCCAGGATCGATGCGGGCGACGTCGAAGATGTGATCATGGGGTGCGCGTTCCCTGAAGGTGCGACCGGCGGCAACATCGCCCGCCAGATCGCGCTGCGCGCCGGCTGCCCGGTGAGCGTTGCGGGCATGACGGTCAACCGGTTTTGTTCATCAGGCCTGCAGACGATCGCGCTGGCGGCCCAGCGGGTGATCGCGGGCGAAGGGTCGATCTACGTCGCCGGCGGGCTTGAATCGATTTCGCTCGTGCAAAGCGCTGCCAACAAAGAACGCACGCAGGATCCGTGGCTCAAGGAGCACAAGCCGACGATCTACTGGAACATGCTGCAAACGGCTGAACAGGTCGCCAAGCGCTATGAGATCTCGCGCGAAGCCCAAGACGCGTACGGCGCGCAAAGCCAACAGCGTGCCGCGGCCGCGCGCGAAGCGGGCAAGTTCGACGATGAGATCGTGCCGCTCACCACCACCATGATGAAGAGCGAATTGAACGAGCGCAAAGAGGTGGTACGCCGCTGGGAAGAAGAGGTTACGCTGACCCAGGATGAAGGCATCCGCCCGGGCACAACGGTAGAAGCGGTCGCCAGCATCCGCCCGGCCATCGAGGGCGGTGTGATCGCGGCCGGCAACGCCTCGCAGTTTTCAGATGGCGCCAGCGCTGCGGTGGTGATGGACGCGCAAGTGGCCGAGCGGCGCGGCCTGCAGCCGCTTGGCATCTTTAGGGGCTTTGCGGTGGCCGGCTGCGAACCGGACGAGATGGGCATTGGCCCCATCTTCGCTGTGCCCAAACTGTTGGAGCGCGCCGGCAAAAGCGTGAGCGACATCGACCTTTGGGAGCTCAACGAAGCGTTCGCGGTTCAGGTGCTGTACTGTCGCGATAAGCTCGGCATCCCGGCTGACCGGTTGAACGTCAACGGCGGCGCGATTGCAGTCGGCCACCCCTACGGCACGTCGGGCGCGCGGCTGGTGGGCCATGCGCTGATCGAAGGCAAACGCCGTGGCGCACGCCATGTGGTGGTGACGATGTGCATCGGCGGTGGCATGGGCGCTGCCGGTCTGTTCGAAGTCGCCTAAACACCAGCGTAGCGTTGGGCAGGCGTGGGGCGGGCCGACCGCCGCTCGGCAAGATGGCGCGCGGGCGAAGCGCCATCGAAGGAGATGCGGCATGCCGTTGACCCCTGAAGAACGCGAAGCCCTTCGCCGCCTCTACAGCGGTGATCCCGGCACGGACATCCGCGATCCCCACTTCGCGGCCATCGCTGACCTGATCGTGCGCGAAGGTGGCTTTCGCCCACCCCCTTACGCCGGCCATCCAACCTTGCTCGACGCGCCAGCTCGGGTCACGGGTGACGATGGCGCGCCTGTGCTGAGCGACCTCCACGTGGCCCTGTTCGGGGTCCCCATGGACCTGGGCGTCACCAACCGTAACGGCGCGCGCTTTGGGCCACGGGCGGTGCGCGCCGTTGAACGTGTCGGGCCCTATAACGAAGCGCTGCGGTGCGCACCCGTCCAGGAATTGCGCGTGGCCGACATCGGTGATGTGCCGATGGCAAGCCGCTTTGATCTTGCGACGTGCCACCACGACATCGAGACGTTCGCGCACACCGTTGTTAAAGCGGGCGTGCTGCCGCTCGCCGTCGGCGGTGATCACTCCGTCTCCCTGCCGCTCCTGCGCGCGGTGGGCGCTGAACGGCCCGTCGGCATGGTGCACATCGATGCCCATTGTGACACCGGTGGCATCTACGAGGGCGAGAAGTTCCACCACGGCGGTCCGTTCCGCCATGCCGTGCTCGAAGGGGTGCTCGATCCCACGCGCACCATCCAGATCGGCATTCGCGGCTCAGCCGAATTCCTATGGGAGTTTTCGACCGCCAGCGGCATGACCGTGATCCCGGCGCGCGCGCTGGACGAGACCACCTGGGACGACGTCAACGCCCGCATCCGCGCCGTTGTCGGCGACGGCCCGGTCTACGTCTCCTTCGACATCGACAGCATCGATCCAGCGTTCGCGCCCGGCACCGGCACGCCTGAGGTCGGCGGCCTCACCCCACGTGAGGCGCTGTTGGTGCTGCGCAGCCTCAAAGGGCTTCAGATCGTCGGCGGCGACATGGTCGAGGTCGCACCCGCCTACGACGCAACCAGCAACACCGCGCATGTGGGCGCACAAATGCTGTTTGAGATCCTCAGCCTCATGCGGTTTTCGCCAGCGCTCGGGCTCCCTGACGCGGCAGCCGGCGAGGGCTGATCCCGGCGCAACGTGTGCCCGCGACCGGCCCATCGCCCATCACAACAACGCGAACGCCGCATTCTCGACGCAACGGTAAGTGTTCCATCGGGTTTCGGCCACGCTGGCCCGCGGGCTGGCTAAATCATCGGGCGAGCGCAACGGGCGAACCGCATGCCATGCGCAGCGACCCCGTCCGTCACCGGGAGGCACGGCCATGGCGCATCAGCGCTCCTTTGCCTGGACGAGTTCGTCGCCGCGCAGCGTTTCCGCGCTTGCGGGCGGCCAGCATGCGCCCGCCGCTCTTTTGATCGCCTGCCTGCTCGCGCTTCTCCTACCGCTGCAAGCACTTGCCAAAGCGCCACCCCCAGCCGATGGCTTTGCCGATCGCAAGGCGGTTCTGACCTGGATCAACGCCTACCGCTTCAACCCGCAACCCCAACGCCTCGGCGATGCGGTCCAGGCGATGAGCCGGTTCGGCCTGCTGCGCGATCCCGATGCCGCCGGCGTTCACGTTGGCTTCGTTGCCGGTGTGCTCGCCAGCAATCAGACCCGCGCCCGCAGCCTCATCAATAAGCTCTTCCCCCTGCCCCCGCCCGAGCAGTTCATCGTGATCAAGGGCATCGCCTATTCCGGTCTGCCGGAATGGCGGGGCCTCTTGCGCGGCGTCATCGAGCGCATGCCCGCCCGGCGCGTGCAGATCGAAAGACTGCTGTTCTCGAAAGAGCCCGCAACGCTCGATCGCCTCAAGCTGCAAAGTGGACCAGCGGCCCTCGATACACTTTGGGGCCTTTATTTCGCGACTGGCCTTTATCATCCCATTCAGCGCATGATCACCGTGCTGCCGTGGACCGAAGAGACCGCCGACGTCAACAAACTGACCATCGGATCTATGGCGAAGTGGACGCTCGCGACCAACGCCAGTCGCGATAAGGCGCTGCTTGATCTGGCGCGCACCGAACTGGAGTACGCGACGCCGGCGGTGCGCAAGCCGCTGCGCGAGGTCATCCGGGCGGCTCAGACCTTCGAGACGCAAAAGATCCGCAAGACCGCCCTTGCGGCCATTGCCAAAGTGAAGGCGAACCCCACGCCCAAGCAGTCGAAGTGGCTGCGGGCTGCGAAGATCGGGCAGACGGTGCTGGCGCTTGGTTGCATCGCCGCCAGCGTCACCGGACAGGTGGAGTTGGGCGTGCCGTGCGTGCTGACCGGCGCGCTATCGTCGGCTGCACTCAAACTGCTGACCGGGCCGCTCGCGACCTCAAGCGGTTTCGCGAAACCTTAGATCATCTCAGCGAGCGATGGGACACTTTAGGTGGGTCCGGAATCGACGAAAGACGATCTGAATTTGAAGATCATCGGTGGCGCCTTTCCGGCTTATCGGGCCTCCGCACGCAGGTCATGGGCGACCACCATCAGCTCCTGCCCCAGCGCCTTGAACGCGGCGTAGCGCGGATCGTCCGTCGCACCGCGGGCATACAGCGCATGCAGTTGCAGGAACACCACCGCCAGCTTGTACATCGCAAGCACGGCGAACACGGGGTAATCGTCGACCTCAACCCCGCGCGCCCGGGCGTAAGCCTGCACAACCGCGTCCCGCGTCGCAAACCCCGGCATCACACTTGGCATCTGCGCAAGTTGTAGCCGCGCCGGCGGATCACCGGGCTGGCTCCAGTAGCTGAGCAAGGTTGCCAGATCGAACATCGGATCGCCGCGCGTGCCCATATCCCAGTCGACCACGGCCACCGGCCGTAGGCTCAGCGGGTCGAGGATCATGTTGTCGAGTTTGAAGTCACAGTGCAGCAGAGTTGGTTCGCGCTGGCGCAACGAGGCGGCCCGCAGCCACGCGCCGATCTCATCGCTAAGCCGCGCCGTGGCGTCCCTGTCCGGGTTGCCATCTGCATCGCCGATTACGTCCGCGGGCCCGTCTGCTTCAAGGAGGCGTTGCGCGCGCTTCCCCCAGCCCTCAACGGCGCGTGCAGCAAAGCCTTCAGGTCGCCCGAGGTCCCCAAGCCCGATCTGCTCGGCATCCACCTCATGCAGCGCCACAAGCGTCTCAACCAGCATGGCGCTGACCGCTGCGGCTTGTGCCGGGTCTTCGAGCAGTAGGTGATGATCGCCTTTGATCACCAACCCCGGGACATAGGTGATCAGTTGGAACGGCACGCCGAGCACGCTGACATCTTCGCACAAGTGCACCGCTTCCGGCGCGAGCGGAAAAGCGCGATGCAGCCGGGAGAGTACCGCGTACTCACGCGCCATGTTGTGAGCACCGGGCGGCAGTTCCCCATCGGGCGGACGGCGCAACACCAAGGAGCGACCGCCAGCCTCCAGCAGGTAGTTCTGGTTGGCGAGGCCACCCGAAAATCGTGTGAACGGTGCATCACCAAGCGGCAGCCCGATCTTCACCATATGGGCGGCCAAACGGCTGCGCTGATCGTGGTCCATCAGCCTTCGATCAGCCTCCGGCTCGCGTTGATCATCATTCATGCGAAAGGAAAAACCCGCCGCTGACGTTGAGCTTTGTTCACCATCATTAACCCTTTGCCGCGCCGAGCCAGGTTTTGCGCACATCCGGGTTAACGCCCTGCGCGCATCTGCGCCGACATTTTAACCGACCCTTATCCATTGGCCCGTAGGCTCCAGATCGCAAAGAAGAGCAGCGTGCGAACCGAACATGATTAACGGCTCAATGGGTGGCAAGTCGAATTCGCTGATGAGCGAATATTCGACGTTGTTGGGGGAGGCCATTCTCCGCCATCGGGCCCGCGTAGCCGAGCAGTCGGCGCGTATTGAATCTGAACTCGCAGGCAAGGTGAAGTCCGAGTTCATCTCGAACATGAGCCATGAGCTGCGCACGCCGCTCAATACGATCCTAGGGTTCTCGAAATTGCTGCGCGAACACGATAATCGGAGCCTCAAGGTCGGCGAGATCGTTGATTACGCGCATTTGATCCACGATGCCGCGGGGCATCTGCTGTCGGTCATCAACGACATCCTGGATATCTCCAAGATCCAGAGTGGCCGTTATACCCTGGATGCCCAGGAAATCGATCTCGACGAGATTTTCCGAGGTCTTTCCGATGAATTCGAAGCGCTCGCCAACGAAGCTAACGTGGGGCTGCTGATCAGCATTGCCCGCGATGTATCGCCTGTTCGCGGCGACACCGGCAAGCTGACGCAGGTGTTCCGTAACCTCATCTCCAACGCCATCAAATTCAGCCACACCGGTGGCTCTGTGAGCATTGAAGGGCAACGCTTGAGCGGCGGCGGCACGGTGATCACGGTGCGCGACACGGGCGTGGGGATGACGCCGGAAGAAGTCGAGATCGCGCTGACGCCGTTTGGTCAGGTGGACAGCACCCATGCGCGCTGGCGCGAAGGCACCGGCCTTGGTTTGCCGATCGCGAAAGCCCTGGTCGACCTGCATGGCGGCAGCCTCGACATTCGCAGCGCGAAAACCATGGGAACGGAAATCAGCGTGGTCCTGCCGTCGCCTCGCAAGGTGGCGGTGATCCAGGACTGCGACGTCGTTCCAGCCAATCCGACACAACCAAGTCTGCAGTGACGAAGAGCCCGATGCAATGAGGGAAGAGATGGAAACGAACGCAATGCACGCGGTGGAGGGCCGGGACGACGGCTCCATCGGCCGTATCGTTTCGGTAACCGGCTCGAAAGCCATCGTGCTGCTCGACGGCAACGCGCACAACAAACCGGTGACACGGCCGGAGATGGGCACGTTGCTTGGCATCAACACCTCCAACACGATCGTGCTCGCGATCGTCTCCGCGTTGTCGGTGCCCGTTCCTGCGCAACGCGAGGGCGATAGCGAGATCTGGATCGCAGAACTCGGTCTCGTGGGCGAATTGTGGAAGGGCAACGATGAGCGCCCAGCCTCGTTCAACCGCGGCGTCACGGTTTATCCCTCGCTCGGCGACCGTGTGCGCGTGGCCTCCAACGCGGAACTGAACGAAGCGTTCTGCGGCGACATGACCGGCTCCGTCCGGGTTGGCTGTATCCGCCAGGACAGCTCGATCCCGGCGATGGTCAAGGTCGATGATCTGCTCGGCAAACACTTTGCGATCCTGGGCACCACCGGTACCGGTAAATCGTGCACCACGGCGTTGATTCTGCGCTCCATTCTGCAGGAAAACCCGGCTGCTCACATCGTGCTGCTCGATCCGCACAACGAATATTCAACCGCCTTCAAAGAGTGGGGCGAAGTCGTCTCGCCACGTAACATGCAGCTCCCTTATTGGCTGTTAACGTTTGAAGAGCTGGTCGAAGTGCTGTTCGGCTCCGAGGTGCAACTGCGCAAAGCCGAGATCGAAATCCTGCAGGAACTGATCCCGGTCTCCAAAGGCAAATACTCGGTCAAATCGAACAAGGAAACCGGACTGCGCCGCGGCACGAGCATCCTCGACAGCTCGAAATACACCGTCGACACGCCGGTGCCCTACCGCATGTCCGATCTGCTTTCGCTGATCGATGAGCGCATGGGCAAGCTTGAGAACAAGCGCGATCTTTCGCCCTACCGCAACATTCGCACGCGCATCGATAACCTCAGCCATGACCCGCGCTACGCGTTCATGTTCGGCTCGCTGACGGTGCATGACTCGCTGACGCAAATCCTCGGCCGCATCTTCCGCGTGCCCGTCGATAACAAGCCCATCACCATCCTGGAGCTGACCGGCCTGCCGCCGGAAATCGTCAACGTGGTGGTCTCGGTGCTGTGCCGGATGACGTTCGATTTCGCCTTGTGGAGCGAGGGGCATGTGCCCGTTACGCTGGTCTGCGAGGAAGCGCACCGCTATGTGCCCGCGAACCCCAGTGCCGGCTTTGAACCGTGCAAACGCTCGATCGCGAAGATCGCGAAAGAGGGACGCAAATACGGTGCATCGCTTTGCATCGTGACGCAGCGTCCAGCCGAGATCGACCCGACGATCCTGTCGCAGTGCAACACCGTCTTCGCGCTTCGCATGTCGAACGACCGCGACCAGGAAATTGTCACGTCGGCCATCTCCGATACCGGCTCGGGCCTGCTGGAATTCCTCTCCGCGCTCGGCCAACGCGAGGCGATCGCCTTTGGCGACGGCGTCACGCTGCCGGTGCGCATCAAGTTCGACGAGATGAAAAAGGAAAACCTGCCACGCTCCTCCACCGCACGCTTCTCCGAGCAATGGCAGCGTCCGGTTGGCGATGTGGCCTTCCTTGAGCAAGTGGTCGAGCGGTGGCGTGCGTCCGGCACCGAGCAGGGCGATGAGCCCAGTGCTGCCGCGATGATGGCCGATGCCATGCAGATCCCGGGTTCCGAACCCGAGCCAGCTCAAGCAGCCCCGGTTGGCGCGCCGCAGCAGGCGTCGCCGCCGCGCTTGGGCCTTCGCCCGGGGCAGGGCGCCTCGGCAGCGTCGGCAGCGGCCGCCACGCCGACGCTCTCGCGTCAGGCACCACCGCCAACGCCGACACAACCCGCACGGGCGCACGCAGACTTCGGCAACGCTGGCCGTGGCAATACTGACCTTGGCATCGACTACGGCCACCACGGCGAAGCAGCCCAGCCCGATGGACCGCCACCGCCGATCCCTGCTGAAGCTTTCGCCAACGCGCGTGCACATCCCGCGGGCGACCAGATGACGGCGCCCTCAGGCGGCATGCCGATGGAGCACGCGGGCGCACCGCGCAGTGCACCACCAAGCCTTGCGCATCAGGCACCGCGGACCATAGGAAGCAACGGCGACGCGACCCGCGGGGGCCTCCTGCGCAAAGGTTCATCGCTGCGCAGCAGCCTGCGTCGCGAACCAGCACTTGAAGTTGCAGGCGCAGGTGCAGGTGCCGGCGCAAGTGCAGTTGCGGGCGCAGGCGCCGAACCACCCTCGCCGGGTGATGCGAGCGGCGCTTTGCGTTCGCTGCGCGCCAAACTGATGCAACGCTCGCAGCAGTAAAGCGTTGCGTGCGTTGCGCAGGTAAGTCCACCTGACGCGGATGAACACTCTATCTTGCCGTTCATCTTTCGCTTCAGGTGAATCCACCTGACGCCGCCGAACTTAGGCCACCGCGTCGGCAGCGATGATCCAGACGCGGTTGTCGTGGAAAGCGGCGCCACCGTACGGCGCCACCTGATCGGCGCCGGTAAGCGTGTTGATCCCCTCACCGCCTTCGAAATGCTCGTTCGGCGCGATGCTTTCGACAACCACGACGCCGCGCTGCAGCCCCTCGTAGCTTTCCGCATGCAGCACGATCTCGCCGCGGGTGTTGCCAACGCGCAGGCGCGCCCCATCGGCGATCCCCAGCGCCTTCAGATCATCGGGATGGATCTTGCACGTTGGGCGCCCTTCATTGCGGGCGCTGGTCGGTGTCTCGTTGAAGCTCGAATTCAGGTAGTTGCGCGCAGGCGACGTCGTCAGGCGGAACGGGTGGGCCTCGTCCGCCTCCTCGATCACGTTCCAATGGCACGGCAGCCGCGGCACCTCATGCGCGATGCCCCAGTCGTGCTTACGCCCGATCGGCACGTTCTCCCAATCGGGTTTGAAGCGGAACTTACCGTCGCTGTAACCGAAGCCGTTTACGTAGTGCGAGGTCTCGAAGTCGGGCTGGCAGTCGATCCACTTCGCCTCCTGCAACGCATCAACGCTGCCCCAGCCGCTGGCCTGCAACGTTTCATCGATCATCGCGCGCGCGCTCATGTTGAAGCCGCGATGGTCAGCGCCAAGCCGCGCGGCAAGCGCGCAGATAACGTCGTGGTTGGAGCGGCATTCGCCCGGCGGCTCCATCAGTTTGGGCCCTAAGATGATGTATTGGTGGCCTGAGCCCTGGTAGACGTCATCGTGCTCGGTGAACATGGTCGCGGGCAGCACGATGTCAGCCATGTTCGCGGTCGCCGTCATGAACTGTTCGTGGACGCAAACGAACAAGTCTTCACGCGCGAACCCCTGTTTGACGAGCCGCTGCTCGGGCGCGACCTGCACCGGATTGACGTTCTGGATGAAGAGCGCGTGTACAGGTGGACCATCGCCCAAATCGCGGGGATCACCGGTGAGCACAGGGCCAATGCGCGACATATCGAGCATGCGGATCGACGGGTCGGCGGCATCCAACCCCTCGATCAGCGTCTTGTCCCAATTGTAGATTTGCCCGCTGTTGTGGAACGCGCCGCCGCCTTCGTGCTCCCAGGCGCCGGTCACCGAGGCGATGCAAGTCGCCGCATGCATGTTGTGCGCACCGTTGCGCGAGCGCGAAAAGCCGTAGCCGAGCCTGAAGAACGTGCGCGGCGTCTCACCCACCAACTTGGCGAAGGTCTCGATCTCGTCGACGCTCAAACCCGTGATGGAAGAAGCCCACGCCGGCGTCATCGGCTTCACGTGTGCTTCAAGTTCGCGTGGGCAATCGGTATAGCGCTCCATGTAGGGCCAGTTGGCGTAGCCGTCGCGAAACAGCACGTGCATCACCGCACACGCCAGCGCGCCATCGGTGCCGGGCCGCAGGCAAAGCGCCATGTCCGCCTGCTGCATGGTGCCGTTCTGGTAGACGTCGATCGCCACGATCTTGGCGCCGCGCTCTTTGCGCGCGCGCACCGCGTGGGTCATGACGTTGACCTGCGTGTTGACCGGATTCGTGCCCCAGATGACCACGAGGTCGGAAGCCGCCATCTCGCGCGGGTCAGGCCCGGCGAGGCGACCGGTGCCGGCAACGTAACCCGTTTGCGCAAGCGTGGTGCAGATCGACAGGAACTGGTTGGCGTAACCTTTGGCGTGACGCAGCCGCTGGATGCCATCGCGCATGATCAGGCCCATGGTGCCCGCGAAGAAGTAGGGCCACACGCTTTGCGCGCCATGCTCGGCTTCAGCCTTGAGCAGCGCCTCGGCGGTTTCATCGAGCGCCTGCTCCCACCCGATGCGCTCAAACGCGCCTGAGCCCTTGGGCCCGGTTCGCTTCATCGGATAAAGCAGCCGGTCGGGGTGGTGCTGGCGCTCCGCATAGCGCGCGACCTTCGCGCAGATGACGCCCGCCGTGTAGGTGTTGGATTTGGCGCCTCGCACACGCCCGATGCGGCCATCCTCGCGCAGCTCGATCTCGAGCGCGCACGTCGACGGGCAATCGTGCGGGCAGGCGGAATGGCCGATCCGGGTGTCGGCTTTTGAGCCCCCTGTACCGCGTGCGAGCGGATCGTGGTCGAGCGGGGCCATGGGAACCTCATCGTTACATCGGGTGAAGGGTGCGCACCGCATCAGCGCGCCAAACTGATCGCGGCCAGCCTGGCGCTTCACCGCCTGCCCGCGATCTTCAATCGCCAACCTACAGCACGCCTGCCGGCCTGCAAGCCTCAGACCGGCCGCAATTGAGACGCGCGGCGGTGCCCCTTTTCCACAACGCCTGATGCACACCGCAACCAGGCCTCACCGGCGCCTTGCGCCAACGCGCGTGCCAAAGCCTGCGTGCCTTATCCACCGGCCCGCAAGTGAGCCCGCGGCACGGCACCACCACAAAGCCAGCACCCATTATGCTCAATCCAGACTTCACGCGAGCCGTCGTGCGCGCCCCCCGCGATCAAGCGATCGCGCGCTCTTCATCTGGTCCTGACCCTTGCGGTCCGGTTTCATTCCCTTTTGATCGTCAGAGGTTTTACGATGCATCACGCCGACCCCGCCGAGGCGTTCGATGGCGCTGGCGCGCAGGCGCGCAAAACGTGTTTCGTGCTGCTGCCCAATGGTACCGCGACGCTTCCCCCCCGCGACGGTGAAAGCGCAGCGGACGGCGACGCGCCCACGGTCGATTTCGATGAGATTTACCAGACGATCATCGAGCCGGCCGTTGAGGCTGCCGGGCTGATGCCGATCCGTTCAGGTCACATCAACCGGTCGGGGCTGGTGCAAAAGGAGATGGTCGAGCAGATCATCAAGGCCGACGTCGCGCTGATCGATGTGTCCTGCGCGAACGCCCACGTCTACTATCAGCTCGGCGTGCGCCATACGGTCCGCCGCGCCGGTACGGTTGTTATGCGCCACGAACGCAGCGGCGAGAACGCTGACATCGGTTCAACGCGCGTCATCACCTACGGTGACACCCACGCCGACCGCATCGAACAGGCTCGCACGGTCATCGA
>JBCBJZ010000041.1:0-24808 GCA_038522635.1 Pseudomonadota bacterium
GGAGACCCTGATCGACCTCGACGCGCTTGCTAAGGTTGAGGATGAAGACTGGATCTACGGCGGCAGCGACCCCTGCCCGCAGGCACCCGACCGCGTGCTGATCTGGCTATCGCGTGGCGGCAGCGACGCGAAAGTGCTGCGCGAGTTCGATCTCACGACGATGAGCTTCGTCGCCGACGGCTTCCATTTGCCCGAAGCCAAGAGCAGCGCGCTATGGCTCGATGCGGACACCCTCATGATCTGCAGCGCTTACGGTGGTGATGAACATGCGACGACGTCAGGTTACGCGCGCACCGCCCGGCTCCTGCGTCGTGGCCAATCGATCGACGATGCGCCCGTGGTGGGGCAAACGCGCGCGGATGCCATGGCGATGGCCGTAGCGCCCGTGACGCGCGACCCCGTGGGCGATCGCTTGTGGTTCGTGACGATCGAGAACTTCTTCTCGAACACGACGATGATCGGAACGCGGGAGGGGCCAAGCCAGGCCCTCGACATCCCTGACGATACCCGCTGGAGCCAGCGCGGCGATTGGATTGTGCTGGCGCGCCGCTCCGCCTGGGAGATCGACAATGTCACGCATCCACCTGACACCGTACTCGCAACGCCGTTGAGCGCACTGCTTGAAGGTGCACCGCGCTACACGGCGCTGTTCACCTCAAGTGAGCGCTACGCCTACGAGAACCACTGGTGGAACGATGAGGCGTTGATCGTCTACGCGCATGAGAACCTTGAGCCGCGCCACATGCGCTTCACGCCGCAAGCCGATGGCACCTGGGCTCGCACCATGGTCGAAGGCCTGCCAGACGTGGGTATCGTGCACATGCGCCCGCTCGACGACATCGAACGGGAGCAGACTGGCGATCTCATCGCCAACACGCAAGATCCGATCACGCCGCCGCGCCTGTCGCTGATCGAGCGGGGGCGCGCGCCCGCGGTCATGAAATCCATGCCGCCCGCGTTCGATGCGAAAGGCCTGCGTGTTGAGCGTTTGGAAGCGACGTCGCATGACGGGACGCGCGTGCCTTACGTGCAAGTCGGACCGGCGGACGCTGGCAAAAACAAGGGCCAAGCGCCGGTCTACATGTACGGCTACGGCGGCTTCGGCCTGACGATGGAAGCGTCCTACCGGGTTGGGCTTGGCAAGCTATGGCTGGAGCGCGGCGGCACGTTCATCAGCGCCAACCTGCGCGGCGGCGGTGAATTCGGCACACCATGGCACGACGCGGGGCGACGCGAGGGCAAAGCGCGCAGCCATGATGACTTTGCGGCGATCGCGCAGGACCTGGTGGCGCGCGGCGTCACGCAGCCTAAACGGATCGCAGCCGAAGGCGGTTCCAACGGCGGACTGCTCATCGCCAACATGCTGACACGCTATCCGGAGCGGTTTGGCGCGCTGTTCTGCACGATCCCGCTCATCGATATGCGCCGCTACACCAAGCTGCTCGCCGGTGCGAGTTGGATTGCCGAATACGGCGATCCTGACATCGCCGAAGACTGGGCGTTCCTGCAGCACATCTCCGCCTACCACACGGCGGTGCCCGGTCAGGCTTATCCGCCAATCCTGATTGCCACCACGCGCAAAGATGATCGCGTCCATCCCGGCCACGCACGCAAGATGGCCGCGAAGCTGCAGGCGATGGGCTATGAGGCTGACTTTTACGAGATCGCCGAGGGTGGCCACGGCTACGGCAAGGACAACGCGCAGCGCGCGACGTTCACAACGCTCGGCCTCGCTTTCCTGCGCGAGAAAATCGGCTGGACGGACGAGACCTAACGCCTCGCCTCCATACTTGCCAGAGGCGTACAAGTTGCAGCGAGCGGGCCGACGTCCAAAGGGTCCTCGCCACCTGGGCGAGGACACCGATCGCTGCCGACCATTCCGGCGATGGCCTACAGCGCGAACTGATACGTCAGCGGCACCCAACGGTGCGCATCCCCCACCTGCTCGACATAGCCGATCGAGGGGAACGGCATGTGATAGCCGGTGGCGGCGACCTTGTCGGCGGCCACCATATCGAGGATCTTCTTGCGCGACGCGATCGCGGCATCCTTGTCCATGTCAAACACCACGTGCCATTCGGGCTTCTGCAAGGACGCCACATAGTGGTTGCAGGCATCAGCCCAGAGCACCAGGCGCTTGCCGTCGCTCTCGATGTTGTAGGCCATGTGACCGGGCGTGTGACCGAAGCTCGCGATCGATGTGATGCCCGTGACCACGTCCTGACCACCCTTGATGAACGTTGTCTTCTCCGCGAGCGGCACCATCTTGGCCTGCACCAGATTGGCGCGCTGCTGCATGGCTTTGCTGGAGCTGCCACGCACGGTTTGCGAGGTCCAGAAGTTGTTTTCTGCCGCACCCGTCACGTAGCGCGCGTTGGGGAACGTTGCAGCCGTCCCGCTCATGGTGCCACCGATATGGTCAGGGTGATAATGCGTGATGACCACCACATCGATCTGATCGGGCGTGAAGCCTGCCGCTTTGAGGGCGTCAACGAGCTTGCCGCGCGTGGGACCGCGCCCGCCGCCATTGCCGGTATCAAACAGCACGACTTCGTTGCCCGTATTGACCACGACGGGTGTAAAGCCGATCTGCATTTTGGTGCCGGGCAGGAAGTTCGCCTGCATGTAGGCGGAGACCTTTTCAGCGCTCTGGTTCTGACCGAAGATCGGGAAGACCTTGGGCACGTTGGCAAAGCCATCGAAGACCGTGGTCACTTCGAACGCACCAAGCTTGATGCGGCGGAAGTTCGCGGCGGCTGCCCCGCTCATCGGCGCTTTAGCGACGGCTTCTCGGGGCGTGAGGGCAGCACCTGTTCCAGCGGCGGCGAGGCCCGCGGCGCCTGCGGTGAGCACGTGGCGGCGGGTCGGGAGGGGACGGTTTGTCATGGCGTATCTCTCCGGTTCGACAAGGACGTGAGGGGCTTTATCGGGCTGGAGCCCTCTTGACGCTGCTGCGCGCCCCTTACGCGAACCCCTAACGGTTTGGCGCACGCAGATCATCTAACCAAACCGTTATGGCAGCGCGTTGAACCATGCTGCACGCCTCGCGTTACCATCCGTTGGCCCTCGCTTTCCTAGACGCCACCACGCTGTGATGCAGGTGCGCACAAAGAAGCGACCTCGCGCATCATGCGCTCGTAGCGTGCCCCCACCTGGCGGCTGAGGCCCAGCCGCGCCATCACGGCGCAAGGCAGGATGTAGAGCGTGTAGAGGCGGCGCAAGTAGGCCTCGCGCGCGGGCATCGGCGCCAGGGCGGCCAGTAGACGCGGCGCCAGGTCGTAGTAGGCCCGGACGGCCTCGCGCCCCTGAGGCGTGCGCTTGAGATGGCCATCACGAAAGCGGCGCAGCGCGGTAAGCTCGAAGCAATCGTCGGGCAGCGACAGCGCCTCGCAGCACGCAGTGGTCAGAAAGCAGCCACCGGGGCCACCGCCTGGCGATGATTTGGGTTTTGGTCGCGGTTTTACCGTACAGCGTTTCTCTGCGGCTGCGCGTTTCAAGGCGGCCATGTTTCTTGGCAAGGCATCGTGGATGTCACTCAACCCTGCAAGGCTGATCACGATTTCACCGAGATTGGTCCCGCCTGGCCCTTCGACGCGTCCGGAAAATCGCTTGGCATTCATCAGCGTCGCGCCATGGAGCTTGAATTTCGTGCCGTAGCTTGAACTGAAATTCGTGGTTGCGTTCACAACGAAATCGTCGACCCTGTGCACCATGCTGATGGTCGACCTGTCGTAACTCTTGCTGCCGAATTTAACCTGGTCGTTATCACCCGATCCCTGCCAGCCCTCGACATCGGTTCGGAATATATACCAGCCGATCTCAAGATCGATCTGCTCACTAGCCGTTACCCGCCTTTCTTGCGGCAGCTTCATCTTCAAGAAATGATACCGGCCGGTACCCTTGTTCTTTTCCCAGTAGCTCTGCGGCTTGCCAAACCCGCTCACGCGCGGCCAACCCGTATATTTGTACTTGATCGAAAAGGGCGTTTCGCGTTGATCGTGGTAGCTTAGTTTGGCTTCCCATCCGGGGCGCTTTAGCGTGGTACCGCAGAACTGGGCGGGTGAACGTTTCGGCCCGGCATCGGCCGCCCGTTGCACGTCTGCGGGCTGCGAGCGATCGCTTCGGTTCGCCGTCCCGTCCTGGTATTCGACAGTTTTATGCTGCGACGCGTCTTGCGCATACGCGGGCGCGATTGATGATCCGATTGTCAGCAGCACACAGCCTGCGCGCCGGATCATTAACGCAATCATTTTTTTACACGGCACTTGCCTTCGCTCTCTTCCAATAACAGCCTCAAACCTTCACTGCGCGCCTTCGCCCGTAACCCAGAAAATAAATTCGTACCATCAAGATCGACCCGCGCCACCTTGCCCACACCGCGGCGCACGACAGCGATCTCGATACGCTCACCGCGCATATCATCGGGAAGACCGAGGCGGACTTTCCAATTCGTGCCCAATAATCCGGCGCGTACAATCTGCCCGTCGACATTGATCTGCACACTCAAACTGTCATAGGGCAGCCAGCGCCCGCGGTATCGCGGCCGGCCGGACCGGAACGAATAACCGTGCTGCGCGAGTATCTCGAAATTGAGATTAACCGCATAAAGGTCGGCTTCGATCACAAAGCCGCGGCGCTTGCGCCTGTTGCCGCGGCCGATCACGATCTGCGTTTTACCGCGGATCACATGCGCCATCGTGGCGCTGTCTGCAAACCAGTCTAGGGGGTCGGGCACCGCAAAGCGCGTGGTCATTGTCCAGCCACCGATGGTTAAGCTGCGTTCGCAAACCGGCGGCTTTGCCTCGGCGGCCACCGGTGTGGCCGACCAAAGCACGCCACAAAAAGTAGAAATGACCATGGCCGCCCGCAACGCCGCTCTCACAAAACGCATGCCCCCGGCCCTCTGCTTCTTCACGAACTTAGGCTAGCCACGTAACAGAAATGCTGCAAGGCAGCGCCAGCCACTCACTGGCGCTCAACGCCTCCCGCGCCCCTGATCTTGAGCGCTGGCGAGGCATGCACGTCACGCCGCAGCCGTTCCCGTCAAGGAGGCCGGGGCTGGGCATGGTCAGACCGCCACAGCTTGGCGCTAAACGGGCGCAGAGGAGGCTTTCTTCGAAGCCGCGCCTTGGAGCACCCATCAAGCTGGGATGCAGTGCGCAGAAAAAAGCCCGCCCGGCGCGTAAGCCGGACGGGCATCGTTCTCACCAGCCTTCGCCGCGCAGGCTGCCACGGGGCCGCCCGCCAAACGGCGTCAGGGTCGCAGCCTACATCACCTGCTGGGGACGCATGTCGGATGCGCTGATGCCGGCAACGGCGACCGGCTTCTTCATCGCGTCGCGACGGAACGGCTCGCCCAGCTCCTGGTTCAGCACGCACTCGATGAAGACCGTCTCACCCTTCGTCATCTGACGGTCGATCGCGTCCTTGAGCGTGCTGGTCAGTTGTTCCATCGAACGCACCTGGATGCCGACAAGCCCACAACCTTCCGCGATCTTCGCGTATTCTACGCCGAGGTTCAGCTCGGTGCCGACGAAGTTGTCTTCGAACCAAAGCGTGGTGTTCCGCTTTTCCGCACCCCACTGGTAGTTGCGGAAGATCACCATCGTGATCGGCGGCCAATCGTTGCGGCCACACGCCGTCATCTCATTCATCGAGATGCCGAACGCACCATCACCGGCAAAGCCGACAACGGGCGTGTCCGGGCAGCCGATCTTCGCACCCAAGATGGCCGGGAAACCGTAGCCGCACGGACCAAACAGACCCGGTGCCAGATATTTGCGACCCTCTTCGAACGACGGGTAGGCGTTACCGATGGCGCAGTTGTTGCCGATGTCGGTTGAGATAATCGCCTCGGTCGGCAGAGCGGCCTGAATGGCGCGCCACGCCATACGCGGGCTCATGCGATCGGGCTCACGGGTGCGGGCACGCTCGTTCCAGTTGGTGCCCGGATCGTCATCCTCGTGATCCATAGACGAGAGCGTCTGCAGCCAGGCCGAACGCGTCTGGTGGACCAGCGCTTTGCGTTCTTCGCGACCTGCATCACCGGCGGTGGGCGTCAACTTTGCAAGGATCGATTGAGCAACCTTTTTCGCATCACCCTGGATGCCCACGGCCACCTTCTTGGTCAGGCCGATCCGGTCCGCATTGATGTCGACCTGGATCAGCTTGGCGTCCTTGGGCCAGTAATCGATGCCGTAGCCTGGCAGCGTCGAGAACGGGTTGAGGCGCGTGCCCAGCGCGAGGATCACGTCGGCTTTCGAGATCAGCTCCATCGCCGCTTTCGAGCCGTTATAGCCGAGCGGTCCAACCGACAACGGGTGCGAGCCGGGGAAGGCATCGTTGTGCTGATAGTTGCAGCACACCGGCGCATCGAGACGCTCAGCGAGTTTGGCGCTGTCCTCGATGGCGTTGCCGATCACCACGCCAGCACCATTGAGGACGACCGGGAACTTCGCCTCCGACAACAGTTGCGCTGCATCGGACACGGCCTGCTCACCGCCGTTCGGGCGCTCAAGACGCACGATCTGTGGCAGATCGATGTTGATCACCTGCGTCCAGTAATCGCGCGGCACGTTGATTTGGGCTGGCCCGCAACCGCGCCAGGCTTTCTCGATCACGCGGTTCAGAACTTCCGCGATGCGGGAGGGATCGCGCACTTCTTCTTGGTAGCAGACCATGTCTTCGAACAGCGCCATCTGCTCGATTTCCTGGAACCCGCCCTGCCCGATCGTCTTGTTGGCGGCCTGCGGCGTCACCAACAGCATCGGCGTGTGGTTCCAGTAGGCGGTCTTGATCGGCGTCACGAAGTTGGTGATGCCGGGGCCGTTTTGTGCGACCGCCATCGCCATCTTGCCGGTCGCGCGCGTGTAGCCGTCAGCGATCATGCCGGCGTTGCACTCATGCGCGCAGTCCCAGAACTTGATGCCGGCGGTAGGGAACAGGTCGGAAATCGGCATCATGGCCGACCCGATGATGCCGAAAGCGTGCTCGATGCCGTGCATCTGCAGCACCTTCACGAAGGCTTCTTCGGTGGTCATTTCCATGGGTGAACATCCTCTCGGTGGCGGGCGATCTTCTCGTATCGATGCTTGCGTTGACGCTGATTTGCGCGCCCAATCGCAAGGAGCGTGATGAGGCCCGGCAAGCGCACGTGCGCCCGCTGAGCATCTCAGGACGGCCTCAGCGATGCTTGTAGGTCAAAAATTCCCAAAAGTGAAACAAAAAGTTTCACCAGACGGACCATCGCCCGTTTGGCGCAAGACTTGTTCGGGTTTTGCGGTTGTGACCTTGAAGACGCGCAACCGCAGCCGATACGGATGACGGAAGCGGATGTGGAACAAGCGTCGCAGTCTTGGTGGACACGGAAAACCGTTGCCCCGCGCCCGCGTTATGCTAGCAACCCTGCTGCGCGCCAAGGCATCGGCGGACCCACCGGCTGCGCGCCTTTCG
The DNA here is from genome assembly GCA_038522635.1 of Pseudomonadota bacterium. GTDB lineage: Bacteria > Pseudomonadota > Alphaproteobacteria > Rhizobiales > Hyphomicrobiaceae > JBCBJZ01. The sequence continues at coordinate 7,453 of JBCBJZ010000041.1, forward strand.
CGCCGCAGCCCGGCGATGGGGAATAGGTTAACGGTAGACCCTTCGACTCTGACTCGAATAGTCCTGGTTCGAATCCAGGTTCCCCAGCCATCTTCATCGGCCCAACCTGCGTACACTTGGTTGGCGCGGTCATTGGCCCAACCTGCGTGACCTTGGTTGGCGCGTTTATGGGCCCAACCTGCGCGACCTTGATTGGCGCGCGGCCCCACCATCCGAGCCAGCGTTCGCATAGCGCCTCGTCTTCGCCTCTCTTATTGCGCGTCCTCTCGCCACACAACGCTGGCGGCATGACGTCTGGCGCCCTCGATTGTTGAAGGGTGGGCCGACGCGATGGTACGTGCGTCCGGCGCGCGGCTTGACCTTCCGGTGGCTGGAAGGCTTATCGATGCCTAAGCCGGCGTTGAAGGGAGCCTTGCCATGAACATCGGAGCGGCGGCGGCACGGTCCGGACTGCCGGCCAAAACCATCCGCTACTATGAAGACATCGGCTTGGTGGTACCGGCCCGACGGGCGAACGGCTACCGCGACTACGCGGACGCCGACGTCAACCGGCTTGCCTTCATCCACCGCGCCCGCGACCTGGGCTTCGACATCGAAAGCTGTCGCCGGCTGCTGGCGCTCTACTCCGACCGGTCACGCGCGAGCGCCGACGTGAAACGGCTTGCGACCGAGCACCTTGCGGATATCGAACGCAAGATGCGCGAACTGGAGCTGATGGCCAATACGCTGCGCCATCTGGTGCAGCACTGCCGCGGCGATGACCGACCCGACTGCCCGATCATCGACGACCTCGCTACCGGCGAGTTCGCGCCAGCGCCTGCGCCACCGCCGCCGCCGTCGACTGCCAAAGCCAACCCGAGGTGAACTTGATGTCTCTGCCGCTCTCACGGCGTGGCCTTCTGCACGGATCAGCCGCACTCGCCGGCCTTAGCGTCATACCAGGCAGCCTTAGCGCGGGCCAACATGCCCCAGGCTCGAATGGCGCGAAGGATACGCTTCGTACGCTGACCGCAAGGGCTGGTTCAGCGATGCTGAACGGTCGCCAGACCACCGGCATCTGGGGCTTTGAGGGTCAGGTGCCAGGCCCGGTGTTGCGGGTCCCCCAGGGCGAGGACTTGCGCCTGCGCTTCGCCAACCAAATCGATCACGCATCAACCATCCATTGGCACGGCATCCGTATAAACAACGCCATGGACGGCGTGCCAGGCCTCACGCAGCCACCGGTGGCGAGCGGGCAAACGTTCGATTACCGCTTCCGCTGCCCCGACGCGGGCACCTTCTGGTACCACCCCCATAAGATGTCCTCGCAGCAGATTGGTCGCGGGCTCTACGGTGCGCTCATCGTCGATGAGGCCAAGCCACCTCAGGTCGACCGCGATCGTGTCTTGATGTTCGATGATTGGCGGTTGGACGAGACGGGGCAGATCCACGCGGCCAGTTTCGGCGCCATCCACGATCGCGCGCATGGCGGCCGCTTCGGCAACACCTTCACGCTGAACGGGCAGCACGACCACACGCTCGCGGTGCGCGCCGGCGAGCGGCTGCGGCTCCGCCTGATCAACGTCGCGAACGCCAATCTTTTCGCGGTACGCTTTCGCGATCACGTGCCCACGCTCATCGCGCTGGATGGCCAGCCGATCACGCCCGTGCCGGCCCCTGAGGGCGTGGTGCTGCTCGGGCCTGGGCAGCGCGCCGATGTGATGATCGATGCCATGGGTAAGCCTGGCGCGCGCTTTGCAATCGAGATGATCCTGAGCCGCAGCGTCGAGACCGTCGGGCATCTTGTCTACGCGCAAGAGCCACCGATCCGGACCACGCCGCTCGATGCGCCGATCGCGCTTCCGGCAAACCCGCTCACCACCAAACTCGATCTCGCCAACGCGCTTGATGTCGACATCCCGATGGAGGGTGGCGCGATGGGCCGGCTTGCGGCCGCGCAGCACCACGGTCAACGCATGAGCCTACGCGACCTCGTGCGCTCGAAAGGTTACGCCTGGGCGCTATCGGGCCATGCCGGCATGCCGCGTAAGCCGCTCTTTACGGCGCGGCGCGGTCAGACCGTGCGCCTTACCTTCCGCAACCGCTCGATGTGGCCGCATGCGATGCACCTTCACGGTCATCACATGCGCGATGTCGGTACACCGGCCGCGCAAGCCTGGTGGCGCGACACGGTTTTGTTGTTCCGCGGCGAAGAGAAGACCGTGGCCTTTGTGGCCGATAACCCGGGCAAGTGGATGCTGCATTGCCATATGCTGGAACACCACGAAGGTGGGATGGGCACATGGTTTGAGGTGACCGGCTAAGCGCTTGACGCTAAACCCTTGAGTGAAGGCTGGCGCCGTAGATTAAGTCTGATCGATACTGATCGATATGGGGCACCGCCAACCGACCACAGCCAAGGGGCGGGCCGTGAGCCAACACATCAAATGCGGCATCGACATCGGCGGCACGTTCACCGACGCCGCACTCGAGCTGAACGGCGACGTCTTCTCAACCAAGGTGCTGACCACACACAGCGCGCCGGACGACGGCATCATCGCCAGCCTGCGCGCGGTCTGCGCCAAGGCAGGCGTGCAACCCCAGGCGCTGACGCACATCATTCACGGGACCACGCTTGCCACCAACGCGCTGATCGAGCGGCGCGGCGCGAAGACCGCATTCATCACCACGAAGGGCTTCCGCGACGTCATCGAAATGCGGACCGAAAGCCGCTTCGAGCAGTACGATCTCGATCTCAAGCTGCCGCCACCGCTGCTTGCACGCAACCACCGCTACACCGTGGATGAGCGTATTTCCGCCCAGGGCGAAACGTTGCGCCCGCTTGCGGCAAGCGACGTCGATCACGTCGTTGAGCGCGTCATCGCTCGTGGCTACGAGAGCATCGCCATCGGCCTGCTGCACGCCTACGCCGCCCCTGCGCACGAGCGCATGATCCGCGACGCCTTGCTCGCGCGCGCCCCTGATCTTGCGGTCTCGCTCAGCAGTGAAGTCTCACCGCAAATGCGCGAGTACGAGCGCTTCAACACGGTGTGTGCCAACGCCTACGTGCAGCCGATGATCAAAGGGTATCTGTCGCGGCTGGGCGAGCGGCTCGCCGCGGAGGGCTGCACAGCGCCGGTGTTCCTGATGCACTCGGGCGGCGGCATCATTTCGTTGGAAAGCGCGGCAGCCTTTCCTGTGCGGCTGGTGGAAAGCGGGCCGGCGGGCGGTGCCATCTTCGCAGCGAACATCGCCCAGCGGTTCAACATCGATCGCGCGCTCAGCTTCGACATGGGCGGCACGACGGCCAAGATCTGTTTGATCCAGAACCGTACGCCGAAAACCAGCCGGGTCTTCGAGGTCGCCCGTACCTACCGCTTCAAGCGCGGCTCAGGCATGCCGATTTCCATACCCGTCATCGACATGGTGGAAATCGGTGCGGGCGGCGGGTCGCTGGCCCACGTTGATGCCATGCGGCAAATCCGGGTCGGACCGGCAAGCGCTGGCTCGGAACCGGGACCAGCCTGCTACGCGCGCGGCGGTGAGCACCCGGCGGTGACCGATGCCGACCTCGTTCTGGGTCGCCTCGATCCCGACGATTTTGCGGGCGGCTCGATGCAGCTTGATGCGGGCAAAGCCGAAGCCGCGCTGTCGCGTGACGTGGGCACACCGCTTGACCTTGATGCGCAAGAGGCCGCGTTCGGCGTGTGCGAAGTGGTCGATGAGACGATGGCCAATGCAGCGCGCGTGCATGCGGTCGAGAATGGGGAGGACCCGGCCGACTACACGATGATCGCCTTTGGCGGTGCTGCCCCCCTGCATGCGGGCCGGCTGTGCGACAAGCTCGGCATCAGCAGGCTGCTCGTGCCGCCTGGTGCCGGCGTGGGTTCCGCAATCGGCTTCCTACGGGCGCCGTTTGGCTTTGAAGCGACGCGCAGTCTTTTCATGCGCCTGGACGCGTTCGATCCTGGGCAGGTGCGCCTGCTGCTTGAAGACCTGCGCGATGAAGCGGTCGCCTTCGTGCGGACCTGCGATGCGTCCGCGCCCGTTTCATGCGTGCACAAGATCTACATGCGCTACAGCGGCCAGGGTTGGGAGATCCCGATCACCTTGACGCCGACGCAGGTTACCACCCCGACCGCGGCTGACTTCCTCAAAGCGTTCGAGACCGCCTATCGCTCGCTGTTTGGCCGCGTGGTCGAAGGCCTGAAAACCGAGATCACGGTATGGGCTGCCAACGCAACAACGAACGTCGAACCGCCGACGCCCGTACCACCATTGGGCGATGCGCCCACCGCTGCGCAAGCAGCATCGATCGGCCTACGCACCGTGTTCGATCCGCGTTCGGGCACCAACGTCGAAGCGCCTGTCCACCGGCGCGAAGACCTTGCCACCGGTTGTGCGATCATCGGCCCCGCCGTCATCACCGAAGCCGAGACCACGATCATCGTGCCGAGCGCGTTTCGCGCCCGCGCCTATGCGGATGGCACGCTTGAAGTGGCCCGCGTGACGCACGCGCAAGGAGAGCCCGCATGAGCCAAAACGCGCTTCGCAACGTCGCCAACCAAGTGATGTGGAACCGCCTGATCTCGGTCGTCGAAGAACAAGCGCAGGCGTTGATCCGCACCGCGTTCTCAACATCGGTGCGCGAAGCGGGCGACCTCTCCGCGGGCGTCTACGACGTCAAGGGGCGCATGCTCGCGCAAGCGGTGACGGGCACGCCGGGCCACGTCAACGCGATGGCCGATGCGGTTGCACACTTCATCCGAGAAATTGGCCCCGACAACATCTTCGAAAGCGACGTCTACATCACCAATGATCCGTGGAAGGGGACAGGCCACCGTCACGACATCACGGTGGTTTCGCCCTCGTTCATGGACGGAACGTTGGTCGGCTATTTTGCCTGCACAGCCCACGTGGTCGATGTCGGCGGCCGTGGCTTCGGCGCTGATGCGAACTCGGTCTTCGAAGAGGGATTGGCGATCCCGATCATGAAGTTCGCCGAACGCGGGCATGTGGACCAAACGCTGGTCCGCATCATCCGTGAGAACGTGCGCGAGCCCGATCAACTGGTTGGCGATGTCTACGCGCTGGCGACGTGCAATGAGATCGGTCACCGCCGCCTGATCGACATGCTGCGCGAGTTCGACATGCGCGGCCTTGAAGAGATCGCCGCGTTCATCCTGGACCATTCCTACCAGGCGAGCGTGGCGCGGATCGCAGCGCTGCCCCAGGGTGTGGTGCGTGGCGGCATGCGCATCGATGGCTTCGATACGCCGATCGACCTGCAGGTCGAACTCACCGTCAAACCCGACCGCATCATCGCCGATTATACGGGCACATCACCGGTCGATCCCAAAGGCATCAACGTACCGCTGGTCTACACCAAGGCCTACACCTGTTATGCGCTCAAATGTGCGATCGCACCGGACATCCCCAATAACGCTGGATCGCTGGCGCCCTTTGAAATCACTGCGCCAGTCGGCTCAATCCTCAACGCACCGCCACCGGCCCCGGTTTGCCTGCGCCACGTCATCGGGCACATGCTGCCCGATACCGTCTTCCATGCGCTGGAGCAGATTTTGCCAGGCCAGGTGCAAGCGGAAGGCGCCGGCGCGCTTTGCAATTTCCAGGTCAGCCTCTACCCGCGCACGGACGGGCTCGCGCCCGAAGACGCCCGTCGGGCCGAGGTTCTCACGTTCAATTCGGGCGGTGCAGGTGCGCGGCCGACGTTGGATGGCATGAACGCCACAGCCTTTCCATCGGGCGTGATGACCATGCCGGTGGAAGCGACCGAACACACCGGTCCGATTATCATCTGGCGTAAGGAGCTACGGCCGGACAGCGGCGGCGCAGGGACCTACCGCGGTGGGCTTGGCCAGTACATGGAAATCGGCGCAAGCGCGGGGCACGCGTTCGACTTCTCCGCCATGTTCGACCGCGTTCGCCATCCCGCGCGCGGCCGCGAGGGCGGCGGTGCAGGCGCTGCGACCACGCTGGCGCACGATGATGGCACCGCGATGCGCGGCAAGGGACGCCAGACGGTGCCCTACGGTCGCAAAGTGCTGCTCGCGTGTCCCGGTGGCGGTGGTTATGGTGAGCCGCGGGAACGCGCGCGCGATGCCGTCGAGCGCGACCTCGCTTTGGGCTATATCAGTGAAGCGGCTGCGCGCGACCTCTACGGGCTCGATGACGCGGCGATCGAAACGGTGCGCGCACGCGTCGAGCGTGGCGATACCTTTTAGCGTTCATCCGCCGCGCGTGGCGGTAAGACGAACGGCAAAACATAGGCAAAGATGTCGGTCTTGCTTCAACGCAGAACGCGACCCGACCCTAAAGGCGCAAACCCATGTTGACGCTGCATACGGTCAAGCTGCGCGCTGTCTCAGTGCCGCTGAAACGACCCGTTGTCTCCAAGGTCGGGCACTTCGACAGTTGGCCGATCATCCTTTGTGACCTGCAGACACAAGAGGGTCCCGTCGGGCGGTCCTATTTGGAGCCCTATCTTGCGCACGCGATCCCTTCGATCATCCCTGCCGCCGCTGGCATCGTGGAGCGCTTCAAGGGGCAGCCGCTCGGCCCCATCGATCTGTTCGATCAGGCGCGCCGCTCGCTTTCGCTCGTCGGGCTTGAAGGGATATCGCTTGCAGCGGTTTCGCTGATCGACATGGCGTTCTGGGATGCGCACGCGCAAGCTGCCGGCCAACCGCTGTGCGTGTTCCTGGGCGGCAGCCCGGCACCGGTCCCGGCCTACAATTCCAACGGACTGTGGTTGAGCGATCCCGCCGGCCTCGATGAAGAAGCGAGCGCCCTCGTCGCTGAAGGGGGCTTCACCGGCCTGAAGCTCCGCCTTGGACGCGACGCCCTCGATGATGACCTCAACGCGATCCAGAACGTACGCGCAGCCTGCGGCAACGCCGTCAAGCTGATGGTCGATTTCAACCAGGGTCTGACGCTCGATGCTGCGTTGCAGCGCTGCCGCGACCTTGATGCCGAAGGGCTTTACTGGCTTGAAGAGCCGATCGCCTACGACAACACGAGCGGTTACCGCGCGCTGCGCGAGAGGCTGCGTACACCGCTGCAGATTGGCGAAAACTTCTGGGGCCCGCGCGATGCGGCAAAGGCGCTTGAAGCGCGCGCGTGTGATTTCATCATGCCTGATCTGATGCGGATCGGCGGCGTGACGGGATGGTTGCGCACGGCCGCGATTGCGGCAGCCGGTGGGACACCGTTCTCATCACACCTTTATCCCGAGTTCTCAGCCCATTTGCTGCGCGTCACCGAAACCGCGCACTGGCTCGAGTGGCAGGACTGGGCCGATCCCATCCTTGCTGAGCCGTTCCGCGTTGCCGACGGCCATCTGCACATCCCCGACCGGCCCGGGGCAGGCATCGCATGGGACGAAGACGCGGTCGCCCGGTATGCGCTTGAGGTTTGACGGGATGTGATCGCGCGTTCGCTCCTGCTTTGTTGTGCGCCCCTCATTGTTGCTTTCCGCCCCCTCTGGCCCCGCCCTCGTTTGCGCAGGGGTCATCGAAGCGCGTAGGCTCAACGCCCTCACAGAAAGGCACATCAGCCATGCCGCACTTCCCCTCGCTTGCCGACGACGCATCCCTGATCGATGTCTACAAGCGCCACCCAGCGGTCGCGGTCGCCGGGCTCTACGCCGTCATGAACCCCATCGTCGATGGGCACGGCATTCGTGCCGACGCCGACGCGGTTGAAGCTGGAGGGACGCGGCTTGCCGAAGTGGGCTGTGCGGGGCTTGCAAAGTTGCTTGCCAATCCGGAATGACCGACCGGCCAAGCAGACCCCAGCGCAAGGCACGCGAGGCGGAGATCCTGAGCGCAGGCTTCGCCGAATTTGCAGAGAACGGTTTCGAGCGCGCGCGCCTTGAAGCGGTTGCTGCGCGCGCGGGCGTCGCCAAGGGCACGCTCTACCTTTACTGCGAGAGCAAAGAAGCGCTGTTTGAAGCCGCCGTGCGTTCGCGCATTCAGCCCGTGGTGGGCCGCGCGCGCCGCCTTACCGACGCTTTTGCGGGCCCCACCCCATTCCTGCTCAAGATGATCATCCGCGTGATGTACCGCCAGATCGCGCGGGGGGAACTTTCGGCCATCGTGCGCATTATCATCGCGGAAGGTCATCGCTTTCCAGCGCTCACCGCTTTCTATCACGGGGCGCTGGTGCAGCCGATGATTGCCATGATCGAGGAGATCGTGGCCAAGGGGGTCGCGCGCGGTGAATTGCGCCAGGGACCGGCAAGCGCGCTACCGATGGTGATCTTGGGGCCCGGCGTGATGGGGACGATTTGGCAGATCACGTTCCAACACCTGCAGCCCATCGATCTGGAAGCATTCATGGACGCCCACATCGACTTGGTGGATGCGGGTCTTGCGCCGCCCCGCTCTTGAGATGAGCGTCGCCACCACGGCTCACGACTTCTTTGCCGTGCCCCCAAACGGACGCGGAGGCGGCGGTGCGAGCGCCTCGTCTGGCGCAAACAGCGGGAGCGTTGCCGTATCGCCGTTGATCGCCTCTGGCTTCAACATCCAAGGCGCTGGCGCAGCGATGCGACCGCCCGGCGCCCAAGCAAAGTAGCCCAACGCGCCTGCCGCGGGGATCGGTTCGACCGCACGCGGATCGGCCAGCTGGAGCCCGCTCTTGCCGCCGAACCAGGGGCTGTCACTCACCTTGATCAACGCGACCACGTCGACAACGCCGATGATGGCGCTGCGCACCAAAGCGCGTGCGGCAGGCGGCGTCACCCCGTGTTCACGCAGCCGCCAAGCGCCCCAATCGTATTCGCGCTGCGTCATGCCGGTAGCCGCGTGGATACAGATCCTGCCAGGCTTCATCGCGCCTGCGCGCATCGATCCTGGCGAGCGGTTTTCCACGTCCTTACCGGCATAAATGATCGCCCAGGCCCAAGGCTGGCGCACCGAAAGCGCGAGCGTCGGCAACGCGTTTTGCGGCCTCGTCACGCGCGCACCGGGGACATCGCGGCATCGCGCCAAAACCCTATCGCGCGTCCGCTGCACTGCAGCAAAAGCGATTTTTTGAGACCGAACCGCCCATTTTTTTGGAACTCAGGCACGCTTTTGCCTTCCATGTGCTATACACGCATTCCGGCCTTGGACGCCTCAACCTCTCTACATCCCGCCCATCCAAGGCCACCGGATGGAGCTTCATGACCTACGACTACATCATCGTTGGCGCCGGCTCAGCCGGTTGCGTTTTGGCCAACCGCCTGTCCGCCGACCCGTCTGTACGCGTGCTGCTGCTTGAAGCGGGCGGGCGCGATCTGAACCCATGGATCCACGTGCCCGTCGGTTACTTCAAGACGCTGCACAACCCCAACACGGACTGGTGCTACAAAGCCGAGCCCGATCCAGGGCTGAACGGTCGCGCGATCGACTGGCCACGCGGCAAGACGCTGGGTGGCTCAAGCTCCATCAATGGGCTGCTTTACATCCGCGGTCAGCGCCAGGACTACGATACGTGGTCGCAACTGGGGAACCGCGGCTGGAGCTACGAGGATGTGCTGCCGCTCTTCAAGCGTTCCGAACGCCACGAGCTGGGCGAAGACGAGCATCATGGCGCGGATGGTGGCTTAGCCGTCTCGACGATGCGCGCCAAAAGCGTGATCGCCGAAGCGTTCATCGATGCGGCGGTCGAAATGGGCGTGCCCCGCAGTGACGACTTCAACGGCGCTGAACAGGAAGGGGCTGGCTACTTCCAGCAGACCGCTCGCTCCGGCTTTCGCTGTTCGAGCGCACGCGCGTTCCTGCATCCGGTTCGCAAGCGCCCCAACCTCGACATCGCGACCCACGCGCACACGCAAAACCTGCTGTTCGCACCTGACGATGCCACCCGCGTGAGCGGCGTGCGCTACCGCCGCAAACAGACCATGCAAGATGTCCACCTCAAGCCAGGCGGCGAAGTGGTGCTGGCGGCAGGCGCGATCGGCTCACCGCAACTGCTTGAAGTGTCCGGCATCGGTCAGGGCCAGGTGCTGCAGGACGCCGGTGTCGAGGTGCGTAACGATCTCAAAGGCGTCGGTGAAGCGCTGCAGGATCATCTGCAGATCCGCCTTGTCTACGAAGTGAACGTGCCCACGCTCAACGATGCGATCAACAGCTTCACGCGCCGGATGGGCATCGGCATGCAATACGCCTTTTTCCGCACCGGGCCGATGAGCTTGGGTGCAAGCCAGGTGTGCATTTTTGCCCGCTCGATGGATTGGCTGGAGACGCCTGACATCCAGTTCCACTTCCAACCGCTCAGCGCCGATAAGCCGGGGATCAAAATGCATCCCTTCTCAGGGATAACCTCATCGGTCTGCCAGTTGCGCCCCGAAAGCCGTGGCCACATTCACATCCGCACGCCGCGTGCCGATGACCACCCCGCGATCACGCCGAACTATCTGTCGGCGCATGCGGATCAGGAATGCGCGGTCCGGGCGATGCGGTTTGCGCGCGCGATGACGAAGACGAAGGCGCTCGCGCCTTACATCGAGCGCGAGCACGTGCCGACGGGCGCACCTGAAAGCGATGAAGCGTTGCTCGATGCGGCGCGCTCGATTTCGCAGACGATCTACCATCCGACCAGTACCTGCCGCATGGGCCAGGATGAGACCGCCGTGGTCAACGAGCGCCTCCAGGTGCGCGGCATCCGTTCGCTCCGCATTGCGGATGCGTCGATCATGCCGGTGATCGTCAGCGGCAACACCAACGCGCCTACGATCATGATCGGCGAAAAGGCGAGCGACATGATCCTTGAAGACCGCAAAGTCGGCGCTCTGGCCGGGGTTTAGAGCAACGGGCGGGCAGCGGCGCTGGAGTTCATCCGCTTCAGGTGGAACCACCTGAGGCGAAAGATGAACGGCAAGGCAAAAGCTTAGATGTCGGTTCCGCTTCAAGCTGAAGCGAACCGCCTCTAGCGCCTGTTTAGCCCGTTGCCGGGGGAACGCTGAGAGCGCGTGGCGCGATGGCGGGCGCGGGCGGCCAGCGCAAAGGTCCTTCAAGCGGCGTACGCGCAAGCGCGGCGCGCGCATCCTCGCAATCGCGTTGCATCTGCGCGACCAACGCATCCCCATCGACGAAGCGCTGGTCAGGCCGCAAGTGGGCGATGAACTCAACGTCGATCCATTGGCCGTAAAGATCACCGTCAAAATCGAACAGGAAGACTTCGAGCACCGGTTTGCCATCATCGAATGTGGGTCGCGTGCCCAAGTAGGCAGCACCTTCGTAGATGGCGTCACCGTGGTAGATGCGCACCGCGAAGATGCCGTGCCCCAGCGCCGTGCCCGCCGCCATATGGATGTTGGCCGTGGGAAAGCCGAGCCCGGTGCCGAGTTTCGCGCCGCCGACCACCTTACCGCCAACCCGCCACCAATGGCCAAGCGCATCGGCTGCACCGTGCACATCCCCCTGGGCCAACTGCGCCCTTATCGTGCTCGATGAGTAGACCTCACCTTGCGCAGCAACGGGCTCGACGATCGTGACGCCAAGGCCTGCCGCCTCAGCGTGTGCGCGCAGCAGCGCTCCATCGCCCTCACGGCCACGACCGAAACGGAAATCGTAGCCCACCACCACATGCTTAACCCCAAGGCGCGTGAACAGCAGATCATCGATGAAGGCCTGCGCGCTCATCGTGGCCAACGCTTGATCGAAGGGGACCACGACGGCGAGGTCCAGCCCATAGCCGGCCAGCAGGCGGAGGCGCTGCTGAAGCGTGGTCAGCGTGAAGTGCGGGCGCTCAGGCGCGAAGTAACGGCGCGGGTGCGGGTCAAACAGCATCACACCAGCGCCCGGCGCCCGCCCGCATGAGTCGGCAATCTGCCGCGCGGCCAGGTGCGCCGCGTCAATGAGTGCACGATGCCCCCGGTGCACGCCGTCGAAGTTGCCGAGCGCCAGCACATGCCCCTCAACGCCTGCCACCTGCTCGTTAAAGCCCCAAGCGCGCATGCCGCTTTGGCCCTTTCCGCCGCTCAGCCCGATGACGCCGCCGAGGGCACGATCAGCATCGCTTCGCCCTCAAGGACTGGGCGCCCTGCCACCTCACAGCGGCACTGGAACAGACACCGGTTGCGGCTGACGAACAGCTCTTCCACTTCGACCGTGGAGACCACTTCATCGCCAATCCGTACCGGCGCCTTGAAGTTCAGCGTTTGCGACACGTAAATCGCGCCCGGCCCCGGCATCCGCGTCCCGAACACCGCGGAGATGTAGCTTGCTGTTAGCATGCCGTGCGCGATGCAGGCCTTAAACATCGTACCCGCCGCATAAGCTTCGTCGATGTGCACGGGGTTGGTATCGCCCGACAACACCGCGAACTGATCGATGATCTCTTTGGTGACGGTGTTGGTGAGGCTGGCACTCATGCCGACGGCCAAATCTTCAAACGTGTAGGATTGCATCGTCGGCCATTCGCATCACAAGAACATCGCGCACCGCGGTCCTGACCGCCCGGACCGATGCTCGGAAGGCTGGGGACAGCCGCATGTGCGTACTTGCTTTTTCGAGGCCACGCAATCCGCAGGCCTCCTGCAAAACGCCTGCAACGCTGCCTCTTCCTCTGGCCTCTCCCTTTAGCCTGGGCTGCACTTCAGCACTGCGCGGGGAAGCCAACGCTTTGCAGCGCTGCGTAAACGGCCTATATGTAACTGATCCCCAACAGGATGAGCCCAACCGGCCCCGCGCGAACCTGCTTCGCGCGCGACAGGAGAAGTGTACATGAACGCCCTGCCCCTGATGCCCAAAGCGACCGCCGTCTGGCTGGTCGACAATACTTCGCTGACGTTCAGCCAGATCGCCGATTTTTGCGGTCTGCATCCCCTTGAGGTGCGCGGCATTGCTGATGGTGAGGTAGCGCAGGGAATCAAAGGCCAGGACCCGATCAGTTCCAACCAGCTCACGCGCGAAGAGATCAAGCGCGGCGAAAACGACGAGAACCACCGTCTCAAGCTCGCCAAGGCGAAGGTCACGGTGCCCGTCGTCAAATCGAAAAAGGGTCCGCGCTACACGCCCGTTTCGCGCCGGCAGGATCGTCCGAACGCGATCCTTTGGTTGCTGCGCTCGCATCCTGAAATGAAGGACAGTCAGATCATGCGGCTTGTGGGCACCACCAAGCCGACGATCACCGCGATCCGCGACCGCACGCATTGGAATTCGCCCAACCTGCAGCCACTAGATCCGGTGACGCTGGGGTTGTGTTCGCAAATCGACCTGGATGCCGAGGTCAGCAAGGCGAACGCGCGGGCGATGAAGGAGCGCGCGCATGACCGCGAGCCGCTTGAAGAAGCGGGGACTTTGTTGCCGATCGCGGAGACCACGGAGCAGCCGCAGCCCGCTGAGATCGTGGAAGCGGCAGATTTAGAGCCGACGCCAGCGCCGGTCAGCGCTGAAGCTGCAGCGGCCGATGAGGAAGCCCGCATGCGGGCGCAGCTTGAGCAGATGGGCGAGAGCGACGGGGACGCTGCGACGACAGACGACAGCGAGCCGGCAGCGCACGATGCTGAAGGCGATGCCACCGCCACGACAGCAGGCGATGAAGATGCGGCCCAACCGGCTAACGAAGACCTCAAAACCGACCCGGCCTGATCGGGCACTATCGCGGCGCAGAGGGCGCGCCTCAACGGAGGGGAAAGGTCGTCTTGGCGCCGGCCCACGTTCGCGTTGAACCGTGACCGGCATCTCCTCTTCGACTTGCGGTTCATCGTCGTAGGTGGACACAGTTCACGCCACCAGAGGCGGCGAATCGTCAGCCCTCACCGTCGACGTTGACCACGTAGTTGAGTGGCAGCCGCCCCCCGTCGGCGTAAATCGTCTCGCCCGTGATGTAGCTCGCCTCATCGCTGGCAAGCCACGCCACGATCGCGCCGATCTCCTCCGGCCGGCCAAACCGCCCCAATGGCGTGCGCGACAGCACCCGCTGGCGGAACGCGTCATCCTTGACCACGTCCTTGATGAGCGGGGTCACGATGGTGCCCGGCCCGACCGCGTTGACGCGAATACCGTGCGGTGCCAGCGCCAGTGCCATCGCCTTCGTCAGTTGCGCCATCCCACCCTTTGAGACCGAGTAGGCCACGTGGTCCGGCAACGCGAACCGGTCGTTGATCGACGACATGTTGACGATAGCGCCCGGGTTTTTGGTGCGTGCTGGCTCTTCGAGCTGTTTGACCATCTGGCGCGCGCAGGCCTGGCCCACCAAAAAAGCGCCTTTCAAATTCGTATTCAAGATCCGCTCAAATTCGGCGAGTTCTAACGCCAGGAAGGGCGCATCATCCAAGATCCCGGCGTTGTTCACGCAGACATCGACCCGCCCGTGCGCCTCAAGGGCTGCGGCGAGCAGATTGTGCACATCGAGCTTTTCCGACACGTCCGCATGGACGAACATCGCATGCCCGCCCGAAGAACGCATGTCGGCGGCCGCCTTCTCGCCGCCCGCCTCATCGACGTCTGCGATGACCACCTTGGCGCCCTCGCGGGCGAGGCGCTCAGCGCAGCCAAGACCGATCCCGCGCGCGGCCCCCGTGACGATCGCGACCTTATCTTCAAGCAGCATGCGCGCTCACTCCACCTTTCGCCCGTGTGCCTCGTCGTTACGCTGAAACCATGCCGCGAGCTTCGAGTGCCGCGGAGATTTCATCCAAAATAACCGGATCATCGATCGTCGCAGGCATCGTGTAGCTTTCCCCATCGACGATGGCCCGCATGGTGGCCCGCAGGATCTTGCCCGAGCGCGTCTTGGGCAGACGGTTCACGGTCACCACCGTCTTGAAGGCCGCGACCGGCCCGATCGTCTCACGCACAAGCTTGACCACCTCGCCTTCGATCTCGTCGTGCGGTCGGTTGACGCCGGCGTTGAGAACGATGAACCCGGCCGGCAACTGCCCCTTCAAGTCATCATGCACGCCCAACACCGCGCTTTCGGCGACATCGGGATGGCGTGCGACCACCTCTTCCATTTGCCCGGTCGACAGCCGGTGCCCCGCGACGTTGATCACATCGTCAGTGCGCGCCATCACATAGACGTAGCCGTCGTCGTCCATGTAGCCCGCATCCGACGTGGAATAGTAGCCGGGGAACTCGCGCAGGTAGCTGTCGCGGAACCTCTGATCGTTGTTCCACAGCGTTGGCAGGCAGGACGGCGGCATCGGCAGTTTGATCGCGATCGTACCGCTTTCACCGCGCGCGACCTCCCGCCCCTGGTCATTGAGGACCTGCACGTCGTAGCCCGGCATCGGCACGGTCGGCGAACCGTATTTGACCGGCAAAGCCCCGAGCCCCAGCGGATTGCCCGCGATCGCCCAGCCGGTTTCCGTCTGCCACCAATGGTCGATCACCGGGACCTTGAGATGGGTTTCAGCCCACTTGATCGTTTCGGGGTCGGCGCGTTCGCCGGCCAGAAACAGCGAGCGGAAGTTGCTCATGTCGTAATCGGCGAGCAGACGACCTTCGGGATCTTCTTTTTTGATCGCGCGAAAGGCGGTGGGCGCTGTGAAAAGCACGGCCACGTTATGCTCGGCAATCACCCGCCAGAACGCGCCCGCATCGGGCGTGCCGACGGGCTTGCCCTCATAGACGAGCGTGGTCGCCCCGTGCAGCAGCGGCGCGTAAACGATATAGGAGTGGCCGACCACCCAGCCGACATCGGAGGCAGCCCAATAAACCTCGCCCGGGCGTACGCCGTACAAATGCGGCATCGTCCAATTGAGCGCCACCATGTGACCGCCAGTATCGCGCACCACGCCCTTGGGCGCGCCGGTGGTCCCGGACGTGTAAAGAATGTAAAGCGGATCGGTCGCCGCAACCGCAACGCAACCCGCAAGCAGGCTTTGCGCCTTCGCTGCAGCGATCGCATCCGCCCAATCGTGATCGCGGCCCTCGACCATGTCGGCGCGGGCGGCATCGCGTTGCAGCATCAAGATACCCGACGGCTGATGCGTGCTCAGCGCGATCGCCTCATCGAGCAGCGGCTTATAGGCGACGATCCGGTTGGGCTCGATGCCGCAGGACGCCGCCAGGATCAGTGTTGGCGTGCAATCATCGATGCGCGTCGCCAGCTCCTTGGCAGCGAACCCGCCGAACACCACCGAGTGCACCGCTCCGATGCGCGCGCACGCCAGCATGGCCATCACCGCTTCGGGGATCATCGGCATGTAGATGATCACGCGGTCACCCTTACTGACGCCGCGTTGGCGCAGCACGGCGGCAAGCGTCGCCACCTCTTCGGTCAGTTCCTGGTAGGAATAGCTGCGCTTGGTGCCGGTGACGGGGCTGTCGTAGATCAGCGCCGGTTGCGCGCCGCGCCCCGCGTCGACGTGGCGATCTAGGCAGTTGTGAGCGGTGTTGCCCTGCGCACCGGCGAACCAACGGCCATACGCCCCCTGGTAAGGATCAAACACCTTGTCCCACAGGCGGTACCAGTCGATGCCCTTTGCCGCTTCCGCCCAGAAGGCTTCGGGATCGTCTTTCCATTGAGCGTAGGTATCGTGATAGCGAGACATCGGCGGTGGTGTCCTCAGCATGGTGAGCGGGGCGGGCAAGCGGTTCGGTTTATGCGAACGGCTCTGATGATAGGATAGGCGGGCGGACGGATTGACCCTTATGGGATACGATCACGCTGGCGGGCCGCTTCGCAAGCCGCTTTCGGATGGAAAGAGATGGCGGTGCCTTGGCCGTTTCCCGCATACGACACCCGCATCCTGCGGTACGCCACCCCGAAGAGGCTTGCCGCCCGAACCTCCTACCGCCCGCCGCCTCCACATTCGCTGTTGACGGAAGACCCACGCCGCCTCATCGGCATCCGATGATGCCCGCTACGCACTGCCCCCTGGTTTACACCGCACATCATGATCACCGACCCCTGGTTCTACGCCGTCGCCGTCCCCGCCGTGCTGTTGGTCGGCCTCGCCAAGGGCGGCTTTGGCGGCCCCATCGCGCTCCTCGGCGTGCCGTTGATGAGCCTCTTCATCCCGCCGGTACAGGCGGCCGGCATCCTGCTGCCGATCCTTGTGGTGATGGATATCACGGGCCTGCTGACCTACCGCAGCACGTTCAAGGCGCCCGCGCTGTGGCTGCTGATCCCCGCCGCGATCATCGGCATCGGCGTCGGCTGGCTGGCGGCCGCCTATGTGACGAACGCCCATGTCCGCCTGATCGTGGGCCTTACCGCGCTGGTTTTCTCGTTGGACTATTTCTTAAACCGAGGCGGACGAAAGGCGCGCGCCAAGCCAGGGCCGCGTCAGGGCGTCTTCTGGGGTGCGGTTGCAGGCTTCACATCGTTTGTGGCGCACGCTGGGGGGCCACCTTTGGCAATGTATCTGCTGCCGCAACGTTTAGCGCCCGTGCTGTATGCCGGAACGAGCGTGGTG
>JBCBJZ010000042.1:0-24801 GCA_038522635.1 Pseudomonadota bacterium
ATCTTTCGCCTCAGGCGATACCGCCTGAGGCGGATGAACTCTAGCGCCCGCCGCCGCCCGCCGCGCGATCAGGTCATCGATCTCTGCCGGCGTCAGCCCCGCCTCCAGCAGAACCTCCCGCGTGTGCTGGCCAAAAACGGGTGCAGGGCCGACGGGGCGCGCTGTGTTGCTTGCGAATTTGACCGGCAGGCCAATCGTTTCGACACGGCCTGCAACCGGATGCTCGGCCGCTTCCACCATCGCGCGGGCGAGCGTTTGAGGGTGCTGATGCATGTCGCGGATCGACAGCACCGGGCCACTGGGGATGCCGACCTCCTCCAGCCGGTTAAGCCAATCCTGTGTGGTGCGCGCTTTGATGAACGGCGCCAACGTTGCGCTCAGCGCATCCAAATTCGCCATCCGCCCGCCGTTGGTGTTGAAGCGCTCATCGTCGGCAAGCTGCGGTTCGCCGATCAAGGTGCACAGCCGCGGCCACAACCTTGTGTTCATGGCGCCGATGTTGATCCAGCCATCGGCCGTTTCGAACGCTTGGTAGGGCGCGTTAAGCGGGTGCGCTGAACCCATGGGACCGGGCGATTCCCCCGTCGCGAGCCCGATCGCGGACTGCCAATAGGTGAGCGTGATGCCCGCCTCCAACAACGATGTATCAACGACATCACCGGCACCCGTTTTGAGTTTGCGCGCGTAAGCCGCCGCGATGCCCATGGCGCCCAGGATGCCAGCCACGATATCGCAGACCGGCGCGCCCACCTTGACGGGCGGACGGCCCGGCCCCTCACCGGTGATCGCCATCAGCCCGGACATGCCCTGTGCGATCAGATCGTATCCCCCTTGGGTCGACCACGGCCCGGTACGCCCGAAGCCCGAGATCGCGCAATAGATCAGTCCGGGAAAGTCTTCGCGCAGGCGTTCAGCACCAAGACCGAGCCGCGCCATCGTATCGTGGCGGTAATTCTCGATCAGCGCATCGGCGCCCGCGATCAGCTTGAGCAGCGCGGCTCGCCCCGCCTCGTCCTTGAGATCAAGCACGATCCCGCGCTTGTTACGGTTCATCATCATGAACGCCGCCGCTTCACCGTTGATGTCGGGGGGCAGCAGCCGGCGCGTATCGTCGCCGCCGTCGATGCGCTCAACCTTGATGACGTCGGCGCCCATGTCCGCAAGCATCCGCCCGCAGGTTGGCCCTGCCATCACATGGCTCAGATCGATGACGCGCATACCCGCCAGCGGGCCACGCGCATCCTGGTCGCTTCCAGCATCAACGCTGCCCGGGTTCAGCTTGGCATCGTGGGTCATGGCTCATCCTCCGGCGTCTCACACGGGCGCGATGATGCCGAAAGGCGGATCGGAACTCAAATCGCAAGGGTTGTACGGCGCGCTTGGCCTCCAGAGGCTTCAGACCTGCGCTTCAGACCCGGCACTTCAGCCCCGGCACTTCAGATAGGCACCGGCAGCACCAAATCGCCGTTATCCGGCAAGGGCGCCAGGTAACGGCTTGCGAGATCGCCCGGCACCTCACCCAACCGCGGCGGCTGCCACTGCGGCGCGCGGTCCTTGTCGATGATGGCCGCACGGATGCCCTCAAGGAACTCGCCGTCCTCGTAAAGCCGCATCACCGCCCGGTACTCCACCACAAGCGCTGCCCGCAAATCCTGCAGCGTGCGCGCGTTGGTGATCATGGCGTGGGCGAGCGTCAACGCCTTGGGCGACGCGCTCAACATGGCGTCACGCGCCGTTTGCGCCCAAGCGGCCGTGGTGGTGTTGAGGTCGCTCACGATGGCCGCCACCGACCCGGCAGAAAAGATGCGCTGGATCTCACCGGCGTCCGCCACCATGGGCGACGGCGGGATCGGCGCTTCGGCGTCCGCGATGATCTCATCGACGGCGATCGCGCTTGGCGCTTTGGCGAGCTGCGCGGCCAAGCGATGGAAACGCTCCGCCGGCACATAATGCGACGCAAACCCCGCCTGGATCGCATCGGACGGGCCCATCCGCGCACCGCTCAAGCCAAGGTAAAGCCCCATGTCATCAGGCGCATGGGCCAACAGCCAAGAGCCCCCCACGTCCGGCACCAGACCGACCGTGCATTCCGGCATCGCGAGCTTCGCACCATCGGTCACGATGCGATGCGACCCGTGCGCGGAAAGCCCGATGCCTCCCCCCATCACAAGCCCGTGCATCATGGCGATGTAAGGCTTCGGATAGGTCGCGATCAGCGCGTTCAACTCGTATTCGTCGCGCCAGAAGCGGCGCGCGAAATGCAGCCCCTCGCGCCGCGCATCGTAAAGCGCACGCAAATCGCCGCCGGCGCACAGCCCGCGATCGCCGACCCCATCGAGGATCACCAGGTGCACCGCATCATCCTCGGCCCACGCTTTGAGCGCCTTGAAGATCGCAAGCGCCATCGGATAGGTGAGCGCGTTCACCACCTGCGGGCGGTTGAGCGTGATGCGGCCTGCGTTCCCTTCCTTGCGGATGATCACTTCAGATGCGTAATGCGACATGGAGTGCCCTTCGTGCACGGTCGTAGACATGAGGCGGCTGAGCGACGCAATTGACGTCAGCGGTTACCAGCCAGCAGACGGCGTGAGACCACCACCCGCATGATCTCATTGGTGCCTTCAAGGATCTGATGGACGCGCAGATCGCGGACCAGTTTCTCCATCCCGTAGTCCTTCAGGTAGCCGTAACCGCCATGAATCTGCAGAGCTTCATTGCAAACGGCTGAGCCGGCATCGGTTGCGAACCGCTTGGCCATGGCGGAATACATCGTCGCCTGCGGATCAGCGCTGTCGAGGGCATCGGCCGCGCGGTAGATCATCAACCTTGCCGCTTCGAGGTCGGTTGCCATATCGGCGACCTTGAACTGCATCGCCTGAAAATCGCCGATCGGGCGCCCGAAGGCCTGACGCTCAAACAGGTGCGCGCGTGCGGTATCGAGCGCGCGCCACGCTGCACCGAGCGAACACGCGCCGATGTTGATGCGCCCGCCGTCAAGCCCGCTCATGGCGAACTTGAAGCCCTCGCCTTCCGCGCCGACGCGTTGAGCCGCGGGGATACGGCAGTCCTGCAAAATCACCTGGCGGGTTGGCTGCGCGTTCCACCCCATCTTTTTCTCGTCGGCGCCGAAACTGAGCCCGGGCGTATCCTTGAAGATGACGAAGGCGGAGATGCCGTGGGCCCCCTCATCACTGGTGCGCGCGAACAGGAAGTAAAAGTCGCTCGTTCCCGCGCCGGAGATGAATTGCTTCGTTCCGTTCAAAACGTAGTCATCGCCATCGCGCCGCGCTGATGTCTTGAGTGCGGCCGCGTCCGAGCCCGCGTCCGGCTCAGTTAGACAGTAACTCGCAAGCCATTCCATGGTGTCGAGCTTGGGCATCCACGCCGCGCACTGCTCGGCCGACGCGTAGCGCCCCACCATCCAAGCGACCATATTGTGGATCGAGATGTACGACGCGATCGACGGGCACCCGTAGGAGAGCGCTTCGAAGATGAGCGCCCCGTCCTTGCGCGATAGCCCCGTCCCGCCCCGGGCTTCATCCACGTAAATCGTCGCCATGCCGAGCGGCGCCGTCTCGCGGATCACATCGACCGGGAAGTGGCCGTTTTCGTCCCAGGCGCCTGCATCTGGAAGGAGGCGTTCCTTGGCAAACTGCAGCGCCATCTCCTGGATGGCGGTCTGCTCTTCCGTCAGCGCGAAGTGCATCGCTTCACCTCGAAGTTGCGTAGTTATCGATTAGGTCGATCAGGTGGAGGCGCAGACAGCACCGCTCACGCCGGCGCGTTCATGGCCCGCGGCATCAGCTCGTAGGGCCCCTTCCATCCGGGTAGCGCAGCCATGCGCTGCCGCCACGCTTCGAGGTTGGCGAAATCGCTTTTGAAGTCGAACCCATGCTCCTGCGTTGGATAGAACATGTAGCCGCAGAGCGAGAAGTCGACATAGGTGGGGCGTTCGCCCAGCATGAATGGCTTCTTCGCCAGATGCTTGTCGACGATCGCCAACGCTGCCTCAGCACGCCCGCGCAAGAACGCAAGCACCGCGGGATCCGCGCCGCCCGGCACCAGCGCGTAAAGGAACCGATGCGTCGCGAAGTAGCTGGTGAATTTGTGGTTGTCGAACAGCAGCCAGCGCAGCGCTTCACGTTGTGAGGCGTCATCCGCGTCGGGCGCGAATTGGCCGGTGGTCTTCGCCAGTTCGGTCAACATCACGCCGGTCTGCGTCAAGCGCTCATCATCGATATCCAACACCGGCACTTCGCCCATGGGGTTTACGCTTTCGCGCCACGTGGGATCGCGCGACTGGCCGTTGAAGAAGTCGACGGGGATCACCTCCCAGTCGAGCCCCGCGCAATTCAAGAACGCTGCGACTTTGAAGGAGTTGCCGCTCTCGCCAAAGCAGTGCAGGCCGTAGGTTGCCATTGAAGGTCCCCTTTTTGTGGGCGTGATGCCGCAATGACGTGGGCCGGTCGGCCGCCGTCGCGGCTGGTGTACCATGACTTCCCCGTCGCGGTCAGCAGGACCGGCAACGCGCAAAAGTGAGGCGTGCGGGTAAGGCGCGAGGGCCAAGGTGCGCGGGCCAGGGTGCGACGGCCAAGGGGGCGCGGGCAAGAGCGCGACGGCTGCTGCGCTCAGGCGCGCAATGTGTGCAGCCGCGCGATCTCGGCTTCGGCTTCAGCGCTGATCCGGGCCAGGATCACGCCGGCCGGTTCCACCGCATCGATCAGACCGGTCGCTTCACCCACCACCGCCGATGCGACCGTGGTGTCGCCATCGCCCCAGGCCTGCGCGAACCGCGCCGCCTCCTCTTCAATCGCATCATCGAGCGCAGCTTCGCGGCCCTGCCAGCCTTCAAGATAGGCGTTGCGCATCACCCGGATCGTAAAGCGCTCGGGCCACGCGCGCCGACGCACCTTGTCGAACACGGTCGTGCGCACGGTCTCATCCCCGGTCGCTGCGACCGCGCGGGCGCGTTGGGCTGGATGCACCAACGCTTCTTCGCTTGCCCAAAATCGCGAGCCGATCACCACACCATCGGCACCCAACGCGAGTGCTGCCGCAATCCCGCGCCCATCCGCGATGCCGCCAGCGGCAAGCACCAACGTCTCCGGCGCGTGTTGGGCCACAAGATCGACGACTTCCGGCACCAGCGTCATCGTGGCCCGCTTATCGCCGTGCCCGCCCGCCTCCGCGCCTTGCGCCACGATCGCACACGCGCCGCAGGCGAGCGCGGCACGCGCATCCGCGATCGACTGCACCTGCATGAAGAGCGGCACATCGGCCGCCTCAATCGCCTCGCGGTAAGGCAGCGCATCGCCAAACGAGAGGAAGAGCGCTGCCGGCCTATGCGCCAGCGCGCGCGTCAAAGCGTCCGGGTTGTTGCCCAGCGACCAGGTGATGAAGCCGCAGCCCACCTTCTGGTTGCCGGCGGCGAGGAACTGGTCGTCCAGCCAGTCGTCTTGCGCTTTATCAGCATAACCGCCCGCAATCAGACCGAGCCCGCCCGCAGCCGACACCGCACCGGCCAAAGCACCGCCGGCGGCGAGCGCCATAGGCGCGGAGACGATCGGATGGCGTAGGTTGAAACGCGTGGTGAGGCGGGTCTTGAGCATGGTCCCTCGCGGCGGCGCGTGATGCTGGGCGTTCAGGCCTGCGTGTTTGAGCCGGTGATGCGCACTTTGCGCCCGTTGCTCTAGCGCTTCAGCAGTGTGCGCCAGTACGCCGGCCGCAGCGCGGGGCGATGATGAAACGGCGCCATGTCACAATGGCGCACCACCGCATCGATGTCATCGGCATCGCGCACCGGTCGCGCGAACACCATCATCAGATCGCCAGCGCGAAAGCGCCAACCACCGCCGCTCCCGCCACGCGAACCAGGCGCCACATAGCCAACACGCACGATCGGCGCGGTCACACCTTTGTAGGTCTCAAGCACTTGCAGATAAGCGATCCGGCGCGCCTCGCCGTTGGCCACACGGCGCGAGGCGGCATGCGGTTGCGCAAGCACGCGGGCGTAGAACACCATCGGCAGCCGCGCGATGTGCTCAGCCGGCGAGGGGCGCCAACAGCGTATCGCGTGCGCCGGTTGCATCGTGGCGACCACGCACGTCAGCCCCGTGAGCAGCCCGAGCGCGACGCCGATGACGCGCACCGGTTGCAGCCGCGACCAAGCCCACGCAGGCGCCATCGCGTTCACGCTGGCCCGACGCGCAACGCGCACCCGACCTCGTCCTCCTCCTCGCCGCGACGTGCCGCTCATGAGGCAAGCTCCTTCAAGCCCGCACGGATCAACGCTGCCGTATCCGCATTCTCGCCCAGCGCCTTCATCGCCGCCGCGACCGCCGCACTGGCCTGGCCCGGTTGATAGCCCAAGTTCTGCAACGCCGACACAGCCTCCGCTGCGGCCAGGCCCTCCACCGGTCCCGCCGCCTCGCCCGCAGCACCGCCAGCGCCCGCACGCTGCTCCAAGGCGACCGCCAGGCCTGGCGCCTTGTCCTTCAGCTCGCCCAAGATGCGTTGCGCCACCTTCGGTCCGACGCCCTGCGTGCGTGTGATCGCCGCCTTGTCCTGCAACGCGATGGCGCTGGCGAGTTCAGCGATCGTCAGCGTACCCAACACGCCGAGCGCGACCTTGGTGCCGACCCCCTGCACGTTCTGCAACAGCCGAAACCACTGCCGCTCCGCTTCGTCGGGAAAGCCGAACAGTCGGATCGCGTCTTCGCGCACGTGGGTTTCGATCGCCAACGTCAGCGGCTCACCAGGCGTCAACTGGCGCAACAGGCGCGCTGGACACGAAACCTCGTAACCGACGCCGCCAACGTCGAGAATCACGGCGCTTTCGCCGATCGTATCGACCACGCCGCGCAGCTTCCCGATCATGACGTAAGCGCCTCCTGGGCCTTCCGCTTCAGCCGGGCTTCAGGCGCGCTGCGGTGCGCGCTGTGGCAGATCGCGATCGCCAAGGCATCGGCCTCATCGGCGCTTTCGGGTTTGGCGCGTGGCAGCAGGTGGCCCACCATCGCTTCGATTTGCGTCTTATCGGCGTGGCCCGATCCGGTGACGGTCTTCTTGATGAGGTTGGGCGGGTATTCGCCCACCGGCAGGCCCGCCATCGAGGCCGACAACAGCGCCACGCCGCGCGCCTGGCCAAGCTTCAGCGTCGCCCGCGCGTTCGTGTTGACGAACGTCTCTTCGATGGCGGCTTCGCGCGGTGCGAATTGCGCGATCACGCTCGCGAGGCCTTCGTAGATTTGGCGCAAGCGGTACGCGAGAGCTTCATCGCTGTCCGACGTGACCAGGCCGCTCGCGATGTAGCTCAGCCGCGGGCCCTCGCAGGCGATGATGCCCCAGCCCGTACGACGCAGCCCCGGGTCAATACCGATCAGTGTTATGCTGGGCGCTTCCATGCCGCCAGCGATACCATGCGGCAGGTGATTCGCGTTGGGCCCGCGCGGCCACAGTGTAAGGCTTCAGGTCGGCGTCGCCGGCTTGGCGGCCGCCGCATGGTTGAACCAAGCGAACGCGCTCAACAGGATCGCCGCGCCTGAAACGAGCGTCATCAACGTGCCCGGTAGAAAGTTGGCAAAGCCGCCCAAGTCAACGAACATAAAGTACCCCAGATCGGCGAGCCCACCGACCATCGCCGTGACCCAGAGCGCTGTCGGGGAGCGGCGGGCGATGAACACCGCGCCGATGACGGTGACCACGCCGAACCAGAGCAGGTTCCACGCGTGCTGGCTCAAAACCCCGCCGACGGCGGCGTGGTATGGTCCGGTCAATTGATCGGCCGGGACCGCGTCCGCGATCGCCTGGAAGCCGGCCTCGGTCGTGCCGCTCAGGACCAAAACGCCGGCCAACGCGTGAACCAAGCCCCAAATGACCCAAAGCACAGCGATGATGTAGGCCAAGAACGATCCGGATTGTGACATGCGCGTCTACCCCTGCGTGACCGCCAAGCCTAGATCATCGGACGATCGATCGGGATCACCACAGGTGAGCCCGAAATCGACGAAAGATGATCTAGTCTTAGAGTGCAGAGCAACTTTGGGCGCAAAGTCGAGGCGTGCGTGTTTAAGCCGGTGATTCGCGCTTTGCGCCCGTTGCTCTGAAGAGGCGCAAAGAGGTTGCGGTTCTCAGCTTTCGCCAGAAAAGTGGACAATGTCAACTAACTCGAAAGGGACCGACGCGGTCGATGTCGAGATCGCACGGCTGATCGACCGCCTGATGCGCCGCATCCACGCGACGCTGAACGCCAACGCGCCGGTGTTCGACGTGCATCGGATCGGTCCTGCCGGCGGCATTTTGTTGCTGACGCTGGCCGACATCGCGCCCGCGCGGCTGCAGGATGTGGTGGTGCAAATGGCGCGCGATAAATCGCAGATCACGCGCGGGATCCAGGCGTTGGAGCGCAAGGGCCTCGTTGAACGTGCGTCGTCGCCCGAAGACGGCCGCGTTGCATTGCTGACGCTAACGGCTGAGGGTCAGACCACGGTCGCTACGCTCCAGCGCGCCGTCGCCGATGCGCTCAACGACATCCTGGCACCGCTGAACGGCGACCAGCAGCGCCAGCTCAAGACGCTCCTCAGCCTGATCTGAACCCAGATCTGAAGCCAAGCGCCGTTTCATATACGTCATGCGGGCCGTCGGGCCGTCGCCCGCCTTAAGCCGCAGAAGGCTCAAGCGCAGGTGCCGGCGAGGCCGGCCAAGGCTCGCTTGAGACCAGGCTTGGCCGGCGTGGGCCAGCGGCGACGTTGGTCTGCTGGTCGATGAACTCGGCCCAGTAGATACGGTTGAGATTGCTAACGTACTGCTGGAAGTGTGCAGATCCGCGGTTCATGGCTGTCCCCCTGCGGCGTCCACGTTATGGCGTATGGACGTCCGCTCATGCTGCTTTCAACTGCGATCCCGCCGCCGTACCAACCCCGTGGGAGCGGGCCGGACGGCATGCGGTGCGCCTCACCTTGCCTAGAGGCGAAGCACGCCAAGGTTGAAGCAAGCACGGGGCCACATGAACTTCGATACAAACGATGCCGCCGCCAGCCGGCGCCCCAGAGCAACGGGGCGCAAGGCCATTCAAGCTCACGCCGTGGTCAGCTTCGCCAGCACATCGTCCGAGACTTCGAAGTTGGCGTAGACATTCTGCACGTCGTCATCGTCTTCAAGCGCTGCGACCAACTTCAAAAGCGTGGCCGCTTTTTCTTCATCGACAGCGGTCATCGTTTGCGGCCGCCAGATCGCGTTGACCGATAACGGGTCACCAAGGCTCTCTTGTAGCGCGCCGGCGACCCCATTCATCGCTTCAAAACCGCACGTGATGACGTGTTTGTCCGGTTCTGAGACGCAATCGTCGGCGCCGGCCTCGATGGCGGCTTCCAGCACGTCATCGGCTGACCCGGCACTGGCCGGGTAAACGATCTCACCGACATGGTCGAACATGAACGAGACGGAGCCCGTTTCGCCCAGGTTGCCGCCGTTCTTGGCGAAACACGCGCGCACCGATCCACCCGTGCGGTTGCGGTTGTCGGTCAGCGCTTCCGCGATGATCGCTACCCCGGCGGGGCCGTAGCCCTCGTAGCGGATCTCTTCAAGGGTATCGGCATCGCTCCCGGTGGCCTTGGCGATGGCCCGCTCGATGTTGTCCTTGGGCATGTTTTCAGCGCGCGCGTTCTGGATTGCAAGGCGCAGGCGCGGGTTCCCGTCGGGATCGGGGAGGCCGGTTTTCGCGGCCAGCGTGATGTCACGCGAGAGACGGGAAAACACCTTGGCGCGCAGCTTATCCTGCCGCCCCTTCCGGTGCATGATGTTCTTGAACTGCGAATGTCCGGCCATGGCCGCTCTCATCCTGCGCGTTTGAATTGCAAGGGCGGCGTCGTGGGATACCTATACCCCGTCCAGGAGTTTGCTGCAGGCATTGCCGCGTTGAGACGCGCAGGTATAAATCCTGGCGCCGCCGGACGCCAGAGGCTGGGCGCACGTTGTCGCCGGAGCCCTTGCAAAGGGCACGCTGCCTGCGAGGCCGACGGCGCAAAGTATGCATCTGGCATGCACCGGCAACGACGTTAACCTTTCGTTAACCGAATCGTCGCAAGGCTCGTTTCCGGTGACATGAACCCCGTGTCACCGCTTTGCCATCACGCTCGCTGCCCGGCACTGTGATGGCCCGATGGTCGGTTGCGTCTTCACCGGTCGTCCAAAGGGATCCAGCCAGCACCCACTGGTGCGATCCCGCGTTACAGTCATCAAGCGTACTCTCAATCCCACGACAGCGGCTCGGTTGGTGCTAACACACCACCGAGCCGTATCGCTTTGATGGACCGCGCAAGGCCCGTGCGGTCATCGATATCCAGCGCGGCACCGCACACCGTGGACGGGCCCATCGCGGGCTCGAACCGCCCTTGCGGGATGCGCCGCATGAACCGCGCCACCGGCTCTTCGCTCTTCATGCCGAGCACCGAATCATAATCACCGCACATGCCCGCATCGCTCATGTAGGCGGTGCCCCCGCTCAACACGCGATCATCGCTGGTGGGCGTATGGGTGTGCGTACCGATCACCAGGCTGGCGCGGCCATCCGCGAAATGGCCCATCGCTTGTTTTTCGCTCGTTGCTTCGGCGTGGAAATCGAGCACGATCGCATCGGCGCCGGCTTTGAGCGGGCAACTCTCAAGGGCCTCATCGACACAGCGGAACGGGCAATCGAGATCGCTCATGAAGACGCGGCCCATGGCGTTTATCACCAGCACATCGGCGCCGTTTTGCGCCTTGAAGAGCCCCGCGCCTTTGCCGGGCGTGCCGGGTGGAAAGTTGGCTGGCCGCAACAGGCGATCTTCACGTTCGATGTGGACGAGTGTTTCGCGCTGGTCCCAGACGTGATTGCCGGTTGTGATGACGTCGACGCCGGCATCGAAAAGGTTGTTGCAGATCGCTGGCGTGATACCGAAGCCGCCTGCTGCATTCTCACCGTTAACCACCACGAAGTCGAAGCCGTGACGATCCCGCAGCCGTGGCACCGCATCGACGACGGCCTGCCGACCGGCGCGACCGACGAGGTCGCCGAGAAACAACAAGCGCATTAGGGCTCCTGGAACGAACGCAGACCCGATGGGGTCAGCACGTGGTCGAGCCTCTGGTCATAGCGATCGATGGGGACGGCGTCGACTTCTTGCGCATCGTAGGCGATGCCGATGGCAACGACGCGCCCACGCTGGCGTAGCCCCGCCAGCGTGCGATCGTAGAACCCACCCCCATAGCCCAGACGGTAACCGCGGGCATCGAACCCGAGCAGAGGCACCAGGACCACGTGCGGGGTGAGGCGTGGCGATGCTGGCGATGGCTCTTCGATGCCAAAGGCGCCGCGCACGAACGCATCACCGGGGTTCCATGCGTGGAACGTGAGCGGTCGATCGGCACCTTCAACGCGCGGCAGGGCGATGCGCCAGCCGCGTGCCGCGAACGCGTGCAACGCGGGCATCACGTCAGGTTCGCTGCGCACCGCGCGATAACCTGAGATGACCGGCTCGCCCGCGTCGCCATCAATCCGAGCAAAGGTATCGACGAGGCACTCGAAAGCCGACGCCCAGAAGCCCGACGCCGACGCCGCATTGTCGCCCGCATCGGCCTCCTGCGCCAGATCGTGCGCGCGCCCACGTGTGGCGCTCAGGGTGCGGCGCAGCCGTGCTTTGACGTCAGCTATGGCCATGCGCAGACCTCACCGTCACATCATGCCGCGGACGCCGCCTGCGTCAGCCGCCCCGCTTCCCATCCGATCAGCGCGCGCTTGCGCGTCAGCCCCCAGTGATAGCCACCCAGCGATCCATCGCCGCGCAGCACACGGTGACAGGGAACCACGAACGAAATCGGATTGCGCCCCACAGCCGACCCGACCGCACGCGCCGCTTTCGGCATCTGCAAATGCCGCGCGATATCAGCGTATGAAACCGCGCGCCCCATCGGGATCTTCAACAAGCACTCCCAGACGCGAAGTTCAAAGTCTGTACCGATGAGCACGAGTTTGACGGGATCATGCGGCGAGGTCACGCCCTCGAAAATCTGCTGCGCAAATCGGACCGTACGCTCGGGCGCCTCACTGTAGCGCGCCCGCGGCCAACGCCGGGTCATATCGGCCAAGGTCGCAGCGCGGCTCACCTCACCATCATCGTCAGCGAAGGCAAGACCGGCGACGCCTAGATCGGTTACCATGATCAACACCGTCCCGAAGGGCGATGCATGAAAGCCGTAGGCGATGTCCAAGCCTTCGCCGCGCCGCGCGTAGGTGCCGGGCGTCATCGCCTCATGCGAGACGAACAGATCATGCAGACGACTGCCACCGGAGAGGCCGACCTCGTAGGCGGTATCGAGGAGATTGGCTGAATCCTGCAACAGCGCGCGCGCATGATCGACGGTGATGCATTGCACGAACTCCTTCGGCGAAAGCCCGCACCACCGCTTGAACAGTTTCTGGCAGTGAGCTGGCGAGATGCCCAGATGCGCTGCCAAGCGCTCCAAGCTCGGGTGCTCGGCCCAATGTTCCGATAGGTAGGCGATCGCGCGTTGGATGGTGTCGTAGGCGGTGGTGTTCGCGCGCGCAGCGTTCGCCGCCTCGCGCACGCTGTGAACGGGTTCGTGCAACATCATCACCTCCTGCCGTGAGTGGAGCCGCGGCACGTTTCTCGCCGCAAAAGAACCCTACCCAGGAGCGGCCCTATCGGCGATCCGTTTCTTGGCGTCGAGAGCGGCGAACGATACGTCACGCTCGGTGCCGTGTCCTGGCAAGCAGGTACCAGACAAGCGCGATGAGTTGCGCCAGCAGGAAAAGGCCGAACGCCACATCGTAGGCAGCTTGCGGATAGCGACCCGCCTCGTCGGCCGTGAAGGCACCGATGATCGCGCCGATGGCGGCCTGGATCGCAAACGCGCTCGTGAAAATCAGGAAGTTCATCGCTGTGTTGGCTCGCCCCGACAGCGCGGTCCCGAAATGGCTTGAGAGCCACGGATAGGCGAGGATGGCGACCTGGCCGAGCGCCCCGAAAATCAGCCACGGTAGGAACGTCACCTCCGCCGGCAACACGATGATCGCCGCCTGGGAGGCGATGAACAAGACCACGAAGCCCAACATTACATCGAGCAAGCCAAGCCCGCGCTGCACCAGCCGATCGGCGATCCCACCGGTGAACAAGATGCCGGCGAAAAAGGCGACGGCCATCCAGAACAGGTTTTGCGCGGTCGCATCACGGTTGAGACCCGCCACATCGCGAAACCACTGCCCCGCCCACAAGGTTTGGATCGCGATATGCGTGCCCGCCGTGGTCGCCAGCAGCGGTGCCAACGCCCAAACCTGTGCATCGCTCAAGATGCGGCCGATGTCGCGCACTTGAGTGCGTAGCGGCACCGGTTCCCCAGCCGGCGTGTCGCCTCCCTCGCGCGGCACCATCACCATGATCAGCGCGGCCACCAGGACGCTGAGGCCGGCGAGCCCGGCGAACACCCACCGCCAACCGTAGGCCTGAACCGCCCACTCGGTCGGCGCGGTGGCCACCAGCAAGCCGATGGCGCCGACCGACATCACGCAAGCGTTTGCGAGCGCGCGGCGCGGTGCGGGCACGAAAAGGACAACCGCCTTGAAGCCGCTCATCAACCCGCCCGCGACGCCCAGGCCGATCAACGCGCGCGATGCCGTCAGTGCCGCGAAGCTGTCGGCCAGCGCAAACCACGCTGCCCCTCCAGCAGCCACCACCATCAAAACCGCCTGCACGCGGCGCGGCCCGAACCGGTCAAGCAACACACCGAGCGGCAATTGGAATGCTGCGAACGCCAACAGATAGGCCGCGGTCAGCACGCCCAGCTGGGCTGGGTCCACTTGGAAGTCCGCCACCAGCCGAGGCGCCACCACCGCGTTCACCGCCCGATAGAGGTAAGACAGGAAATAGCTCAACGCGAACGGCGCCAGCACCAGGACGGCGGTGACCAGCGTGAGCTGGGTTGCCGTTGAAGCAGTCGCGCGCGGCGGTGTCGCCGCATCGGACGCGTGATCGGCTTTGGGCTCAGACATGATGTTTAGCGCTTCGACTTCTTCCGGCTCTATGCGCCGCGCGCCATGAGCTTGTGGGCGGCCGCAACGATCTTGTCGGCATCGACGCGCACCTGCGCCTCAAGTGGCGGTGAAAACGGGATCGGAATGCGCGGCGCGCCGATGCGGTCCACCGCCTTGAGATCACCCGGACCGATCGCCTCTACCACATGGGCAACGATCTCGGCGCCAAAGCCTGCGACCTCCACAGCTTCCTGCGCCACCAGCAGCCGGCCGGTACGGCGCACCGACGCCGTCACCATCTCCTGATCCCACGGCCAGATCGTGCGCAGATCGATCAGATCGACCGCGATCCCTGCCGCAGCAAGCGTCTCGGCCGCTTCGATCGCCTGCGGCATCAACGCTGACCACGACACCAACGTCAGGTCATCGCCCTCGCGCACGCGCCTCGCCTTCCCGAACGGGACCGGGTCGATGACATTAGCGATCTCACCTTCAAGGCCCCAAAGGTCCTTGGGGTCAAAGATCAAAACGGGGTCATCGCTGCGGATGGCGCTGACGAGCAGACCCGCCTCATCGGCCGGTGTCGACGGCACCGCCACGATGACGCCTGGCAGATGGGCGAACCACGCTTCCAGCATCTGGCTATGCTGCGCGGCAGAGTTGCGCCACATCCCGTGCGGCATGCGGACCACCACCGCTGGACGCGCCTGACCACCGAACATGTAGCGGACTTTTGCGATCTGATTGACGAGTTCGTCCATCGCGCACATCACGAAATCGAAAATGCGCATCTCGATGATCGGCCGCGTGCCGACCAGCGCCGCGCCAAGACCGGCCCCCATGATGGTGGCTTCGGAGATCGGCGTCGACACGACCCGGGTGGCGCCAAACTCATCGAGGAAGCCGCGGTACTGGCCCCACAGCCCGCCGCGCGCCACGTCTTCGCCGAGCACCCAGACCGTGGGGTCACGCCGCATTTCCTGCTGTACCGCCAAGCGGCCGGCTTCGACCAGGGAGACTTGCGCCATCGCTTAGACCTCCCCCATCGCCGGCGGGCTGACCGCGCCGACATCCTGGACATCACGATAGGCAAGCGCGGGCGAAGGCCAGGCGGCATCACGCGCGGCTGCGCGGGCGGCTTCCATCGCGTTCGTTTCGGCCTCCACAATCCCATCAAGTTCGGACGCTTGCGCACCCTGTTCGATGAGCCGTGCGCGCGCCTGCGCGATCGGGCAACGCGCTTTCCCGGCCTCGACTTCGGAGGCGTCGCGCCAGGCTGCGGGATCGGTTGAGGTGTGACCGGTCCAGCGGTAGGTGTGCGCATGCAAGAGGCGCGGGCCAGCCCCTTCGCGGATGCGTGCCGTTAAAGCATGGGCGGCTTCGTTCACGGCCATGACGTCGTTGCCGTCGACCTCAACGCCATCGACGCCGCAGGCGCGCGCACGGGCGAGCACCCCTTCGCCGGCGGTGACGCTTGCTGCCGCTGTGAAGGCGGCGACCCCGTTATCTTCACACACGAACAGCACCGGCAACGCGTAAAGGGCGGCCCAATTAAGCGCCTCCAAAAAGGGGCCGCGGTTGATCGCCCCATCACCGAACATGCACACCGCGATGTGCGGTTGGCCGAGCAGCTTAAACCCCTGCGCCGCGCCGACCGCGATCGGCAGCCCGCCGGCAACCACACCGTTCGCGCCGAGCATGCCGACCGAAAAATCAGCGATGTGCATCGAGCCGCCCTTGCCTTCGCACGACCCGCCGGCGCGCCCGAAAAGCTCCAGCATCATGCGCGCCGGGTCCGCGCCTTTCGCGATCGCATGCCCGTGACCGCGGTGGTTGGAGGTCAGGCGATCTTCGCGGTTCAGCGCATCGCCAAGGCCGGCGCTCACAGCTTCCTGGCCGATCGACACGTGCAACGGCCCGGGGATTTCGCCCGCGCCATGGGCGGCCAACGCCGTTTCCTCAAATGCCCTGATGCATACCATCGTGCGGTAAAGCGCGTTGAGGTCGCCGCCGCGGCGGTTGTCGCCTGGCGCACCCCTTACGCGCTCGCTATCGCTTGCGCCCTGTGCCTGTTCGGCCATCGCCTCGCTCCCCTTCGCCCGCATGCCGCTTCGCACATGCGGGCGGCGATCGAGCGCTCGTTTTTGTTTGCAAAGCGCGCCGATCACCGGCCCCGCTTCAACGTTGTTGTGCGGGGCTGACTGTGCGGAGGCGTGGTGTAAATTGCAAGCGGGGCTGGCCATGCCATCGCCAGAGACCAGAATCGCCGGTGAGCACGATCAAGAGGGTGCGCCATGGATACCAAGGTTTCCGCAACGGGCGCCTTCGCCGTTCCCGCGAACGCGCGCGTCTACGACAGCATCACCAAAGCCAACGTCGGCGATCGGGGATGCAGCGTCCTCGCCATGTCGCATGGTGGCGCTTACTGCGCGCATCTCGCGCTGAAAAGCGGTCTAGCAGGTGTCATCCTCAACGATGCCGGCGTCGGCCGCGCGGAAGCGGGTATCGCCGCGCTGCCCCTTCTTGAAGCCGCCGGGATCCCCGCGCTCACGCTCAGCCACGCTACCGCGCGCATTGGCGATGGCACACACGCCCTCGCCCACGGCTTCGTGTCTCACGCCAATGGCCCCGCAAAGATCGCCGGTCTTGCACCCGGCATGGCTGCCCACGCCGCTCTGGTCGCGATGGCCGCCCTGCAAGTGGACGACAGCACCGCGGCGCATGCGGCACCCGCAGAGGAACACCGCTGCGATGTCACCGCGCAAGCGCCAGGTCCCCACCAGGTGATCACGATGGACTCAGCCTCCCTCATGCAGCCGCAAGATGCCGGTCAGATTGTCATCACCGGCTCCCACGGCGGGCTGCTCGGCGGCAATCCGCAGTCGGCTGCGCGCGTGGCGGTGCATGCCGCAATCTACAATGATGCGGGCGTGGGCTGCGATCACGCTGGCATCTCCCGCCTTCCCGCTTTGGAAGCGCGAGGCATCGCTGCGGCCTGCGTCAGCCACACCAGTGCCCGCATCGGAGACGGCCGTTCAACCTTCGAAGACGGCATCGTCAGTCATCTCAACGGACCGGCGCGCGCGTGCGGTGGCGAGGTTGGCGAACCGTGCCGTGACCTCATTGCCAAGCTGCAAGGGCGGCGCTGAGCCCGTTCGCCGCGCAAGACGTTTCAGCGCCAACGCAGGCGCTTGAGCAACGGGCGCCCGTAAAGCTGCACCACGCCCCGCACGTCACCGAACTGAAGCCCCGCAAATTGCTCGGTATAGCGGTACCCCATCAGTTGTCCGCGCGCGGGTGGATGATCGAGCCCGATCGCGTGACCGATCTCATGGGCGAAGGTGTAGCGCAGGTCGAACGACAGCAGATCACCGTCGAAGCCGACCTTCCATCGTTGGCGCGGGTTGAGGCAGACCAAACTGCGCGTCAACCGATGTACGGCGCCAGGACGCCGACGCACCGTGCTATCGCGGCGGCTGCGCGTTTGTGTTCCCAGCGGCTCAAACTGGACGTTGGCAAAAGCTGTACCGCGCGGGCGCGCCTGCGCCCCGATCAGGATGTTGGCCAGCGCGACGTCTTGGACTTCATGAAACCGGATCGCTGCCACCGCTGACCACATCGCAAAGGCTTCGCGCGCGGCGCGCCGCAGCACCGCTAGCGACAACGATGGCGATGCGGCGAGCAGTCCCGATAGCGGCACCATCGCCTGGCAGTTGCGGGCACCGCGCGTGACGTGATGCCGGCGCACAAACGCATAGGTGACGTCGGCAGCGCTGCCCAAGCGTGGCGCGCCCCACTTGAGGTAACCACCGCCTAGCCGCAGCAGTTTGTGAGCAGCACGCCTCATTTTGCGAGACGGCCCGCGCTTTGGTGAGGGGCGTGGCACGGGCGCTGCGCGCTGGACCGTTGAAGACGCGCCCGCCACGGCGACATTGACGTCGCCCCCCTGCGCGAGGGCGGCCGACGCGCCAGCGACAAGCATCACCAGCCCAGCCGAGACGACGTGTCCGTAGATCACGGCCGCTCTCATCAGCCCCCCAAACCCCAATCGGCCGAAGCGCGTTTCGCCTCAGGCGCAATGACCTGGCACCGATGGCTTTACGCCAGACACCGAAATGGCATCCCAGACGCCCAACCAACATCCAAGTTCTTGTCGCTATCGGGCAACGCCCCCAGCCTTGGGACATGCCCTCAGGCTAAGCGAAAGCCTCACCTATCCACAAATGGAAAAAACCGGTGAGCCATGGCTTTGCGTCCCAGCGAGGCCACGTTTTCAACAAGCCATCACCAACAAGCCGCGCTGAGATGGCGCCAGCGCGTGGCTCACAGAGCCACCCGCAGCTAGGATCGTCACACTTCGCGTCGCTCGTTTCGAGTTTGTTAACCGACGCACGGCAGCATGAACCCAAAGGGATCATGCGTACCGGTCGCGCCTGGGCTCACGCCTTGGGGAACCGCCGGTCGCAGCACCCGTTGTGTTCAGTAGCGTTATAGTTAAGAGGCGCGTTATGGTCGTTCTGCCTTCCCGCAGGGTCGGGAATCTCGTCGCGTTCACCCTCGTCACGGGCGCCATCAGCGCTGCTGGTGGTCTTGTCACAGCCACCTCCGCGCTCGCTGCAAGCGATGCCTGGCCAAGCCATGTCAGCGCCGTCTACCGGGTGCGCTTTGCCGGTTTTGACATCGGCACCTTCAACTTCAATTCATCCGTCCACGCCCGCAACTACGTGTTGTCTGGGGACGCGCGGCTGTCCGCCTTGCTCGGCGCTTTCAAATGGCGCGGGCTGACCCGCACCGCTGGCCGGGTCCGCGGTCCGCGTCCTCAACCGGCGGCCTACACCTTCGATTTTAAGACGACATCGGCCCGCGGCTTCCTGAAGATGAGCTTCAAGCGCAACAAGGTGGCGCAGGTCTCTTCATCGATCGTGGTGCCCGGTCGCCCCATCCCGCTGAAGCCGTCCCACCTCAAGGCCGTCTACGATCCGTTAAGCGCGCTGATGGTGCTGACGCGCAAACGCTCGGGCGCCAATCCCTGCAAGCGGACGTTGAAGATCTTCGACGGCAAGCATCGCTTCGATCTGAAGTTGACCTTCAAGCACAAGGTGCGCTTCCGCCGCGGGATCGGCTACGCCTGCTCGGTCCGCTATCAGCCGATTGCCGGCCACGTGCCGAACGCTGAAACGCGCTATATGGCATCGTCCAAGGCGATCAGCATCGTGTTGCGCCCCGTGCCTGGCGCGAAGCTGGTGGTGCCCCATCAGATCTCGATCCCGACGATGGCGGGTACCGCGACGCTGACCGCTGAACGCATCGACATCACGACCGATCGACAAGATCGTATCGCGCTGGTCAACTGACGTTGCCATCAACGCAAGCGATGGGGCCCACGCCGCGTCCTTACGGTCCGCCGGTCTGTGGCCAAATCTCATCAAGCCCGAGCGAACGCCCATCAGCCTGCACGATCCGACAATGGCGCCGCTCCAGCGCACGCGCGTGGGTCACCCCGCATGCGTGCGCGATCAGCCCAACGCCGTAGCTTAGTCTGCCGACAAAATTGGCGACCCGTTGCGCCTTGTCGGCTGGATCAAGACCGGCCTGCAGGTTCGGATTGTGCGTGGTGATCCCGGTAGGGCAGGTGTTGCGGTTGCATTTCATCGCCTGGATGCAGCCGAGTGCGAACATGAAACCGCGCGCGCTCACCACCACGTCGGCGCCGGCACAGTAGGCCCAGGCGACATCCGCCGGCGTGATCAGCTTGCCCGATGCGATCACCTTCACGCGCGCGCGAAGGCCATGGCGGTGCAGAGCATCCACCACCATCAGCAGCGATTCTTTGATCGGTAGACCGACGTTGTCCATCAGCGGCATGGGCGCAGCGCCCGTCCCGCCATCACCGGAATCGATCGACATGAAGTCGGGAGCGCTGTGCTTGCCCCGCGCATTGATCGCTGCGAACAACTCTTCCAGCCATTGCGTCGACCCCACCACCGCTTTGATGCCAACCGGCAGGCCGGACACCGTGCGCAAGTGGTCGATGTGGTCGAGCAGTTCTTCAACGTTGGAAATCTCGCGGTGCCGGTTGGGCGAGATCGACGCTTCGCCCTCTTTGATCTGGCGCACCCGTGCGATCTCACCGGTGACTTTGTTGGCAGGCAAAATGCCACCCTTGCCGGGTTTCGCGCCCTGGCTGAGCTTCAACTCGAGCATCTTGACCTGAGGCTTGGCCGCAAGGTCGCGCAGTTTGCGATCGTCGAGCCGCCCCTCATCGTCCCGCACACCGTACTTCGCGGTGCCGATCTGGAAGACGATGTCGCAGCCGCCCTCCAAGTGCCATTGCGACAGCCCACCCTCGCCCGTGTTGAGCCAGCAGCCCGACGCCTTCGCCCCCCGCGAGAGGGCCTGAATGGCAGGCTTGGACAGCGAGCCGTAACTCATCGCTGAGATGTTGATCAGCGACCGGGCCTCGTAGGGCTGCGCCGTTTGCGGGCCGAACACCACAGCGGGCGGCGGCTCGGCTTCGTCATCGAGCACGGCGAACGGCCCGTTGACGAAGATCATCGTCTCGACCGCGTTGATGTTCTTGGTGGAGCCGAAGGCGCTGGTGTTGTCCTTGCCTTCCGAGGAGCGCTCCACCCAGTCGCGTTCGGCGCGGTTGAAGGGCATCTCCTCGCGGTCCATCGCGAAGAAGTACTGCCGGAAAAACTCGCCGAGCGTTGAGAACAGATCGCGGAAGCGGCCGATCACCGGGTAGTTATGGCGGATTGCGTTCTCGGTCTGGCTCTTGTCGATGATGAAGAGTGCGATCACCGCCAGAAGGGCGAGGCCAGCGGCGACCACCAAAAGCGTCGCGAGAATATCGAGCCCGGCGAAGGTGATCCTGGCGAGCCATTCCATGGTGGTACGTTCCGATCGTTGGCGCCCGCATCAAAACGCGACACTGCAACACCGGCGGGCTCCTGTGTTGTGCCCTTCCCTGTAGCAGGGCTGCGGGCGGCCCACCACGCGATCGCGAGCGCCATCACGTCACGCGACGGGCACCAACCCGCAGTCATGCGCTATCACTCGAAGAGGCCCAGCTGGCTTTTCGCGGCATGCTCCGTTTGCCCCGCCAACCGCTCGATGCGATCGAAGGGCACTTGCTCAGCATTGATGAGCGAGCGCTGCGCCTTGATCGCGCGCACACGGCCCTCTTGGACCAGGTGGAATTCGCCGACCGTTTGATGCGGCAGCACGGCGGCTGCATCGAGCCCGCTCTCGCTTTGGAACGCAGCCTTGAGCTTGCGCAGCGCGGTATCTTCCCGCACCCGCCCGATGAACCACGAGGTAATCTGATCGCGCGACTTATAATCAAGGTCGCCCGGTGACTGGGTCGCCAGCATCAGACCGAGGCCCGCAGAACGCGCACGCTTCAAGAGGCTCTGCAAGGGCTCGGCGGTCGCCGGCTTGGCGTTGGCCGGAATGTAGAGGTCGGCCTCGTCAAACATCACGACGGCTTGCAGTTCATCGTTCGGGTTGCGCTGGCAAAACCGCAGCGCCTCCGACAGGAACTGCGCAACCCAGAACAGGATATTCTCGTTGTCGCCCAGGAAGCCCGTGTAAATCACCGACAACCGCGTCTTGTCGCCTCTGTTCTGCGGCCCGCGGCCGAGCAGCGACTCCATCGATAGCGTTTCACCGCCGCCCTCAAACAGCGCTGAATTGCGATGTCGCAGGCTGTCGAGCTGCGCAACAAGATCGCGGCGCAGTTTGCCCGACGGGTCCATGCGCTGCGTCAGGTCGGTCAGTTCGGGATCTTCATCTTCCAACAGGCAGATAAGATCGCCGAGCGTCACTTCGCCCGTCGCGCGCGAGCCCAAAATCTTCAGCGCCACCGACAGCGTGCCGGACTGCTTTTGATGCGTCGCGGAATTCTTCAGGTGCAGCATCTCGCCCAACGCCGCCGACGACAGGTTGGCGAGAAGTTGCAACTCGTGCTCGGGCAGTTCGCCGATCCCGTTGGGCAGCAGCGTGATCGAAATCGGTCGCCCCGACGAACGCCCGGGCGTGAAAACCGCGACTTCCGTGGTCTCCTGCAACGCCTCAAGCCGCGCGCGCCGCTCTTCGCTGATCGAAGGGTCATGGCGCCACACATCGGGATTGGCATAGCTGCATAGGTCGCCCTTACGGTCGAGCAGGATCGCCGGCACCCCGCGTTCAAGCAGTTGCTCGATGATGCTGAGCGCTAGCGTCGTCTTACCGGACCCCGAACCGCCGAGCACCGCCGTGTGGCGCTTCAAGATGCTCATCGGCAGCGAGACTCCATCGCCGGCATCGATCTCGCGCCCCGCGAAAATTGCATGGGGGTCGAACGGTACGACCTCGTCGCCCGCTGGCGGCAGGATCACGCTTTCGCCTGCCGCCTCGGGTGCCTCATGCGCAGGCGTCGGCGCAGTTGTTGGCCCAGGCGCCGGCTTAGGCGCTTGCGCACTCGGCAAGCCCTCGATCGCCGGATTGACGGCCCGCGGCGCCGTTGGTGGCTGGTAGCTCGGCATATCGAGCCCGCCGCCGCCCCACCCGGTCCAGTCGGCCAACCGCGACAGCGAGAAGAGGCCGCGGCGCGGCGCGTTTGCCCCGCCATCGGCTTCCTGCGGAATGGCTGAAGGCAGCGAGGTCGGCAGCAAAGGCGGCGATCCACCACCGGCATGCTCACCGCCACGCCCACCGCCAGAGGCCCCGCGAGCGTAACGATCATCGTATCCGGCATCGGCGTAGGTCGTGGCGGTCGGGACCGATGCTGCGCGCTCGCCTTGAGGTGCACCACGTGAACCTTCAACCGGCGTGGG
The DNA here is from genome assembly GCA_038522635.1 of Pseudomonadota bacterium. Classification (GTDB taxonomy): domain Bacteria; phylum Pseudomonadota; class Alphaproteobacteria; order Rhizobiales; family Hyphomicrobiaceae; genus JBCBJZ01. The sequence goes on from JBCBJZ010000042.1 coordinate 22,846, forward strand.
GAGCTTAGCGTCTGCACCGTCTTGCACAGGCGCGTCAGGCTCAGCTGCTACCGCTGCTGGCACTGCAGCCGTAGGTGGGGCAGCCGTAGGTGGTGGGGCGAGCTCAACCTCCGGCTTGGCACGCGCCGGCATCGCCGGCTCAAGCGCGCGCCCGCCGATCAGATCAAGCCGCAAAATCTGCACGATCGAGAGCAGGTTCGACAGCAGACGCGTCTCTTCGAACCAACCCGTAAAGCCCGGATCCAACTTATGACGGGCGTGGAACTCGCGCACCTTCAGCATGCGCTCCCACTCGGTCATCGGGATCACCATCGCGCGCCCGCCGCCATCGCGGAACGTTCGAAAGCGCGATGCCGTCTGGTTCTTGCGGTTGGGCGGAAAGTCGCTCGCGCGCAGCATCACGCAGTTGCGCCCGCTCATGTGCTGCAGCACTTTGTCGAGCTGCCGCTTGAGCCCGCCACCCTGCGTTGGCCGGTTACACAGAAACACGCGGCTTTCATAAAAGTGCCCCGACGCGTGCCGCACCACCAGATCGAACACCGGCAGGTCTTCGGCCAGATCGAGCGCGAACAGCTCCATCTCGAGCGCACCTGGCCACTCATCGCGCGTCAGGTGCAGCGCCGTCGACAACACATGCATGAGCTCTTGATCATCGAGCGGGATCTCGGCTTCGCAATCGTTATCGAAGCGTTCCCACATATCGCGATAGTTCAAGGCCGAGGGGGCGGCTGCACCGCCGTCGCCGTCTTCACCCATCGGCACTTGCGCCGGTGAGGCGGTGGGCATTGCTGCTGACGCGGGTCGGGCCGCATCATCGTGCCGGTCTGCGCCGCGTAGCGGGGGCGGCGTTGACGTTGACGCCATCACGGGCGGTGCTGCGGAGGTAAGCGGATCGATCACCGGACGTTGGCCGGGCTCCACCGGTAGCGCGTGCGGCATCGGACCAAGCGCAACTTCGGGGGCAGCCACGGCCGGCGGCGGCGCAATCAAACCCTCTTCCAGGCACCGCTTTTGCGCATGCTCCAACAGCCGGCGGGCGGATAGGCCACGCAGGTCCTCATAAAAGTCAGGCGCAAACAGGGACGCCGCTTCTTCAACCGTCAGCTTCGCCGCATCGTTCACCCCGTAGGCCAAGCGATGCGCGATGATGGCACGCGCTTCATCGGCGGACCGCGTCTCGCTGAGCAAGACCGGGCCCGCCTTCTCGATGCGATCGATGTAGGACTGCGCCAGTTCCTCTCGCGCCTGCCCGTAAAAGTCGCCCAGGCACGAGATCACGATGATTGAGGTCGGCACGCAGTTGGCGATTTGGATCAGGTCGCGCACCGCCTTCTGGAACCGTTCGGTGGGATCGGCGAAGAAGCGCAGGTCCTCCACCTGGTCGATGCAGAAAACGAGCGCGGACCCGTCGACGGCCCACATGAGCCGACCGAGCGCTTCGATGATCTCAAACGCACGGCCCTCGCCTTCGTTGGCATCGAGCGCCGCCACCGTCTCCTGCGAGAACGCGTTGAGCTTCTGCCCCTGCAAATACTGCCGCACGCGCTGGTCGATGCGTGGATCAGCACGCTGCAAATAGAGCAATGCCCGCACGATGTTGACGTCAAGGTTGAGCGCGTGAAAGCGCGGGCTTGCGACGATGTCGTCGGCCAGTTTGAGCACGAGCCGCGCCAGCGCCATCGGATCAAGCGTGGCTTCACGCAGCTCATCAAGGTCCGCGGGCGCAAGCGCTGCAGAGTCCGCCACCATCGTATGGGTAAGGCGCGACAGCCCACTCATCCCACCGCGGTCGGGATCGTACGGTTTTTCAAGCGCATTGATCAGGCGGCGCAAGAAGTAGACGGCATAGTCGTCCACATCGGGCGACATTTGTGCGTAGCCGAAGTAAGCGCGGCCTTCGCGGTGCGCCTGCGTGCGTAGCGCTCTGATCAGGTGGGTTTTGCCGGCGCCCGATTG
>JBCBJZ010000043.1:0-24327 GCA_038522635.1 Pseudomonadota bacterium
TCCGCCCCGCTTGATCAGATGGACGGCGACATCCTCCATCTCATCGAACATGAGGGCGGCACCGGGCTGGTCACGCGAGAGCCGTTGGGCAAACACCAGATCGCCAAGCCGGTCGGCGCGCCCGCTTTCCGATGCGTTCGCAACATCTTCGCCAGCGGCGTAGAGCGACAGCCCGGCAAGGTTCGCAGCGATCTTCGCCATCTCGGTTTTGCCTGATCCGGGCGGGCCGTAGATGAGCACGTTGATCCCGCGGGCGCCTTCGCGGCTCGCACCTTTCAGGACTTGCGCCAGGATATCGCGGTCGATGGCGACGTGCTCGAAATCGTCGGCGGTGTTGACCGATTGCAGCGCGTTGCCGAGCAGCATGTTGCGCATGGCGTTGAAGTCATCGAACTTTCGATCCAGGGCATCGTCGACACGGTTGGGGATCTTCAGGCGTCCGTTGTAGTGGGCGAGATATTCAGAATCCTCCTGCAGTTGGATCAGGCCCGATGCGATCAATTCGCTGGTCGGCTGAATGAGATCTTCAACCAGCCGCACCGGCTCATCGATCAGCATGGCGATGGCCCGCGTCAGCGGCTTGGTGGTCTCGGTCAGATTGTGTGTGAGCTGGTTGACCTGGTCGTAGCGGGTGCAGCAGGCGACGAGGCCGACGAGTTTCCACGTGGCGTCGGCATGCGGAAGTTTGAGCGCTTCAACGAGGGTGCGGGTGTTGCCGGCTAACGGCTCGGGCGGTTCGGCTTCCGCGGCGGCCTTGTTGAGCATCTCAAGAATGTTCGGGCGCTCTTTGTTGATAAGCAGTTCAAGCGCGCGGTGATCGAACGAGCTTGAGTAATAGTCTTCGAGCAGCGTGTTCAACCGGTCGGGCAGATTGACGCCCGTGTTGGACGCGTACTCGTAGGCCCAGACGGTCACGCTACGCAGCGAGCGCGCGGTCAGGTCGCGGCGCTGGAAAATGCGCGCGAGGTAACGCGCGGTGAGCGCGCGCTCAACGTCCGGGCTCGACATGTAGGCGTCGGCAGCAGCGGTTGGTTTGCTTGAGGTTTTCGAGAGGAACTTCACGGTCGGGAAACGCCTTTGGCGGTGGCTCTGACGGGGGATCGGGTCGGCGCTGCTCTTCCAGCGCCACGCTTCTCACAGCAGCGTGGAAAGCCTACATCGTACGTCGCAGCCCCATCGGGCGTCCACCGGCTAACACCGTCTGGCCCGGCTTGCGCTCGCGAAGGGTGGCCAAAGGCTTATACTTTGCGCTGCCAAGCGTTGATCGAAACGCTGTGAGCTGAGCGTTGCGCGCTGCGCGTGTGTCGGCGTTGGAGCGGGCGAGCGTAAGGCGTTTCAGCCGGTCAGGTCTTGGCGCGGGCCAACGCTGCCATCGGCGGCGAAGCGATAGACCATGGGGACGCCGGTGCCGAGGTTCACCTGCAGGATCTCGTCCGGCGTCATCGCTTCCAAGTGCATGATCAGCGCACGCAGGCTGTTGCCGTGGGCGGCGACGATGACGCGCTTGCCGGCGTTCAGCGCGGGCACGATGCTTGCCTCATAGTATGGCAGGACGCGGGCGGCCGTGTCCTTCAGGCTTTCGCCGCCTGGCGGTGGCGTATCGAAGCTGCGCCGCCAGATGTGCACCTGCTCTTCGCCCCAGCGTGCGCGCGCATCATCTTTGTTCAAACCCGAAAGATCGCCGTAGTCGCGTTCATTCAGCGCTTCATCGCGCACGGTTTCAAGGTCCGTTTGGCCGAGTTCATCAAGGATGAGGGTCAGCGTCTTTTGCGCACGCTGCAACGCGCTGGTGAAGGCGATATCGAACCGGTGCCCGGCGGCTTTGAGGGCGCGAGCGCCGGCTTGCGCTTCGGCGATGCCCTTTTCGGTGAGGTCAGGATCGCGCCAACCGGTGAAAAGGTTGAGCTTGTTCCATTCGCTTTCGCCGTGGCGCACGAGTACGAGCACTTTGTCCATGGTGGTGTCCCGTTGATGGTGACGTGAGGGCGTTGAGAGGGGCCGTCGAGGAGACTGTGATGGCAGGGTTTCCGTTAAGGCCCCGTCGACGGCTACAGCCCCAGGCGCCCAGGGTTCAGGATCGCATGCGGATCGAAACTTTCGCGTACCTTAGAGTTCATCCGCTTCAGGTGGAATCACCTGAGGCGAAAGATGAACGGCTAAACAAAAGCTTAGATGTCGGTTCCGCTTCAAGCTGAAGCGAACCGACTCTAGGCGATGGGGTGGCTGATGAAAATCGCGCGGAAGTCGTTGACATTGGTGAGCGTCGGGCCGGTCTTGATGAGGTCGCCTAGCGCGGAGAAAAAGCTGTAGCCATCATTGTTGGCAAGCCGATCGGATGCCCGCATGCCGGCAGCCCGCGCCCGCTCCAGCGTGTCCGGCAGCAACAAGGCGCCCGCGTTATCTTCGGTGCCATCGATGCCGTCGGTGTCGCCCGCCAGCGCGAAAATGCCAGGATGCGCGTCGAGCGCGACCGCAAGGCCCAGAAGAAATTCGGCGTTGCGGCCACCGCGACCGCTGCCTCGGACCGTCACCGTGGTCTCGCCGCCCGAAAGCAAGACGGCCGGCGCCGGCATCGGCTGGCCGTGACGGGCGATCTGACGGGCGATCCCCGCATGGACCGTTGCGACCTCGCGCGCTTCACCTTCGATCGCATCGCCTAGGATGATGGGTGTCACACCGGCCTGCCGCGCGATGTGGGCCGCCGCCTCAAGCGCATGCTGAGGTGTCGCGATCATCGTCGTTTGCGTGTTGTCGAAAATCGCATCGCCAGGCTTGGGCGTCTCCGCCTCGGTCCGCTTCAAATGCGCAACAACGGCATCTGGCGGCGTGATGTCGTAGCGTGACAGCAGGTCCCGCGCATCGGCACAGGTGGTGGGGTCCGGCACGGTTGGCCCTGAGGCGATGACGTCTGGATCATCGCCGGGCACATCGGAAATCAGCAGCGTGACGACGCGCGCCGGGGCCGCGGCTGCGGCAAGCCGGCCGCCCTTGATCGCCGAGAGGTGCTTGCGCACGCAGTTCATCGCATCGATCGGTGCGCCGGACTTCAGCAGGGCTGTGTTGACCGCCTGTTTGTCGGCAAGTGACAAACCCTCAGCAGGCTGCGTCAACAGCGCCGAACCGCCACCCGAGATGAGGCACAGCACCAGATCATCCGCCGTAAGGTTGCGGACGGTGTCGAGGATGCGCGCGGCCGCTTCTCGTCCAGCCGCATCCGGCACCGGGTGCGCTGCTTCCACGACCTCGATCGACTGGCAGCTGCGTGCGGCATGGCCGTAGCGGGTGACCACGAGGCCGCTGAGCGGACCTTTCCAATGCTGTTCGACGGCGTGTGCCATGCTCGCAGCAGCCTTGCCGGCCCCTATGACCACGGTACGACCGGTCGGCGGGCTTGGCAGATGGGGCGGCAACGCGTGCGCGGGATCGGCGGCGTTGATGGCGCTTTCGAACAGGCGGGTGAGGAACGCACGAGGGTCGGTGATCGCAGACGGGCTCATAGGGTGCTCGGATGGTGGTCAGAGGATCATGTGTAGGATGGCGCGTCCCGAAGGCAGAGGGCAAAGGCGGACGGCTTGGCATCGACGCCAGGACGAGACTTCGTCATCATAGCGCCAATCGGCGGTCGAATGAAACGGGCTGTCGGCGGCAATCCGAACGCTTGAAGGAGGCGACCATGGCGCAGGTGATGAATGCACAGGGCGAAGCGATCCAGCAGGTCGCGCTGGTGACCGGCGGAGGCACGGGCATCGGCCGCGCGGCGGCGTTGGCGCTGAACAAGCAGGGCTACGCCGTTGTGGTCGCCGGGCGCCGGCAAGAGCCGCTGCAGGAAACGGTGGAGATGGGCGCTGAGGGCGCAGCCGAGGGCCACGCACCCATGCGGGCGATCACCGTTGACGTTGGAGATCCGGCCTCGGTGGGCGCCTTGTTCGCGCAGACAAAAGATGCCTTCGGGCGCCTTGATGTGCTCTTCAACAACGCCGGCATGGGCGCGCCTGCCGAACCCATGGAAGACCTTGATCCTGCGGTGTGGCAGCAGGTGGTTGCCGTCAACCTTTCAGGCTCATTCTACTGCGCGCAGGAAGCGATCAAGATCATGAAGGCGCAGACGCCGCGCGGTGGCCGCATCATCAACAACGGCTCCATTTCCGCCTACGCGCCGCGCCCTAACAGTGCGCCCTATACCGCGACCAAGCACGCGATCACGGGCCTGACCAAATCGATCTCGCTCGATTGCCGCAAGTATGACGTCGCCTGCGGACAGCTCGACATCGGTAACGCCGACACCGACATGGGCGGGCGCATGAAACACGGTGTGCCGCAGGCGCACGGCGAGGTGATGGTCGAAGCTGTGATGGATGTGAGCCACTGCGCGGACGCGATCGTGCACATGGCAAGTCTGCCGCTGAACGCCAACGTGCAGTTCATGACCGTGATGGCGACGAAAATGCCGTTTGTCGGTCGTGGTTAGGCTTTAACGGTGGCTGGCGCGGGATTTGTACATCGGATGCAGGCCCGCGAGCGCGACGGCCACGTCGTCAAGCGTGGCCGCATGGCGACGGTGGGCCGTGGCGCGGGCGACCGCGAACGCAAGCAGCGCATGCAAATCGCTTGATGTGGCCGGCTGCAGGGCGGGGTCTGACGTTTTTGGCGTTCCCGCGTGCCGTTGTGCTGACGCCGCTGCGATCAGCGGCGCGAAATCCGCGCGGGCGGCGCCGCCGACACCGGCTGTGAGGGCCCGATGGAGGTGAGCCGGCGTGACCGTCGCTGCACCCTCGCGCTCGGCGAGGTAATGGGCGCGGTTGCAGGCCTGGATGACGGGCGCTTCGACGGTGAGCGCCGCGGATGCGCCAGCCGGCCGTTCCCGGGCGCCAGGTTGGGTGTGCGCAGCAGGCGTTGCGAACAAGCGATCCTCGTGCATCGGCAAGGCATGCGATCCGGCCATCGCGCGTTCCTCCAGCTTGGCAAGACGGCAGGCCCATCGCGTGCAGACCCGCCCATTCCAGGCCGTGAAAGCTAGCTGAGTCGATGCCAGATGACCGGGCTCGTCCACAGTTGGGAACGTCAAGCTGTGCTCGAGCCGGTCATCCGAGGCCCGCAAGGCGACGGCAGCGTGCGGAACGGGGCTGATCGATGTTGACGAAACGGGCTCGATGGGCCTATTTCACGGGCTGAATTCGCCGTGGGCCCGCCCTGCGGCACGCTTGGCTTGGCTGAGCGATCGCAAACACACCCGAACAAACGTCGGATGGCCGCTTTTGGACGGTCGCTTTGGACGGCCCCCCTAGATGGCCACAGAGGGGCGCGCCGCTACGGAGCTGGCCGTGCCGCCCACCGGTTTTGGAGTTAACGATGACCCGCCAATGTGAATTGACCGGCAAGCTGCCGATGTCGGGCAACCTGCGCAGCCACGCGGAGAACAAAACCCGCCGGGTTTTCCGTCCCAACCTGTGCCGCGTCACGCTGATGTCTGATGCGCTCGGGCGCGCGTTCAAGTTGCGCGTTTCCGCCCACGCGCTCAAAAGCGTTGAGCATCGCGGAGGCTTGGACGCGTTTCTCGCCAAGGCCAAAGCGGAAGAGCTGTCCGACCGGGCACGCAAGATCAAGCGCGATGTGGCCAAAGCGCGTGCCGCGCAAGCCGACGAAGCGACCCCGGCGGCAGCGGCTGACGCGTCGGCGCCGGCAGCCTAACAGCGCTGACGCTGATAGGGCTGACGTGGGCTTAAGCGTCAGCACGAACTTCTCAACATTTGGCGACAGCGCCAAGCGGCCCGCTTCGATTTGAAGCGGGCCTTTTGTGCTGGCCTCATTGCTGTCATCGCCCCGGCTAGGGCATGGTGCCAGCGACCCGCGGTCGCGGCTCCCGCTTGAGGTGGGCCCGTTATTTCCGCACGCCGCGGCGCCCCTCGCCCGCTCAGGAGACCTCGTTTCATGTCAGCATCCTCCGCTGCGCTTGCCTCGGCAGCCTCAAATGAAGATTTCGCCGTCGATCCCGATGGCCTGCAAGAGTTCTCCGTGGTCTTCACCGACCGCTCGTTGAATTCGATGTCGAAGCGCTTCCAGCAGGTGATGCGGGATGTGCATGACGCGCTCTGCGAGGTCTACAGCGCGCATACCATGGCCGTTGTGCCGGGTGGCGGCACCTTCGCGATGGAGGCTGTGGCACGTCAATTCGCAGGCGACCGTAAGGCGTTGGTGGTCCGCAACGGCTGGTTCAGCTACCGCTGGACGCAGATTTTCGAAGCGGGCTCGATCCCCAGTTCGCACATCGTTATCAAAGCCCGCCAGGTCGGCAATGGCGGCCCACAAGTGCCGTTCACGCCGCCGCCGGTTGAAGAGGTCGTAGCGCAGATCAAGGCTGAGAAGCCGGACGTCGTCTTTGCACCCCACGTGGAGACGTCCGCCGGGCTGATCCTGCCTGACGATTACATCCGCACCATCGGCGAAGCGGTGCATGAGGTCGGCGGCCTGATGGTGCTCGACTGCATCGCGTCCGGCACGGTGTGGGTTGATATGAAGGCCTGCAACGTGGACGTGCTGATCTCGGCGCCGCAGAAGGGGTGGAGTTCATCGCCGTCGAGCGGGCTGGTGATGCTCAGCGAACGCGCCCGCGCGCGCGCCGATGAGACGGCAAGTTCGTCGTTCGCCTGCGATCTGAAAAAGTGGCTGCAAATCATGGACGCTTACCGCGGCGGGGGCCATGCTTATCACGCCACGATGCCAACGGATGCGTTGCGCGGGTTTGCTGCCACCATTGCCGAGACGATGCATTACGGTCTTGATCGCGTGCGCGATGAGCAGTGGGCGCTTGGGCGCAAGGTGCGCGGCTTGCTTGCTGAGCGCGGCTTTAAAAGCGTTGCGGCGCCGGGCTTTGAGGCGCCGGGTGTGGTGGTGTCCTATACCGACGATCCGGACATCCAGAACGGGTCGAAATTCGCCCGCGCGGGCGTGCAGATCGCGGCCGGCGTGCCGCTGCAAGTCGATGAGCCGGCCGATTTCCGTACGTTTCGGATCGGCCTCTTCGGGCACGATAAGCTGCACAACCCTGATGCGACGGTGACGCGGCTGCAGGCGGCACTCGACGCGATTTGAGCCGACGGCCAAGCGCCGGTGAAGACGAGAGCAACGGGCCGTAAAGTGCGACTCACCGGCTCGAGCGTTCACGCCTCGCCTATGTGCCCAAACGCGCTCTGCACTGATCCAGACATGAAAAAGCGCGGCCGATGGTGCCGCGCTTTTTTGTTCAGCCCTGCGACCGCGGTCGTGGGTTAGGCCGCGTCCTCTTCGAGCAGGCCCATCTTGATGATGGTCTCGGCGATCTGCACGGTGTTGAGTGCCGCGCCCTTGCGCAAGTTGTCTGAGACGACCCATAGTGCAAGACCGTTCTCGACCGTTGCATCCTCACGCACCCGCGACACGTAAACCGCGTCTTCACCCGCGCAATCGAGCGGCGTGATGTAGACGTCTTCCTCCGGCTGATCGACCACCTGGACGCCGGGCGCCTCGCGCAGCAGGGCGCGCGCATCCTCCGGCGACAGCGGCTTTTCAAGCTCGATGTTCACCGATTCAGCATGGCCGACAAACACCGGCACACGCACGCACGTCGCCGACAGCTTGATCTTGGGATCAAGCATCTTCTTCGTCTCCGCCATCATCTTCCACTCCTCCTTAAAGGAGCCGTCCTCCATCGGAACGTCGATGCGCGGGATGCAGTTGAACGCGATCTGCTTGGTGAATTTCGACATCTCGGGTTCGTCGTTCACGAACAGGCCCTTGGTCTGCGTCCAAAGTTCATCCATGCCCGCTTTGCCCGCGCCCGACACCGACTGGTAGGTCGAGACGACCACGCGTTTTATCGTGGCAGCGTCATGCAGCGGCTTCAGTGCCACGACCAACTGCGCGGTGGAGCAATTCGGGTTGGCGACGATGTACTTCTGCTTGTAGCCGGCAACGGCGGCAGCGTTCACCTCCGGCACCACCAGCGGGACGTCAGCATCGTAGCGCCAGGCCGATGAGTTATCGATGACGATGCAGCCGGTCTTGGCGATGCGTGGCGACCATTCTTTTGAGATGTCACCACCCGCTGACATCAGCGCGAAATCGCATTTGGAGAAGTCAAACTGCTCCAGGTCCTCGCACTTGAGGGTGGTGTCGCCAAACGACACCGCGCGCCCGAGCGAGCGGCGCGAGGCGATGGCGTAAATCTCATCGATGGGAACTTTGCGTTCAGCAAGGATGTTGAGCATTTCCTTGCCGACGTTGCCGGTCGCGCCGACGATGGCGATCGAATAGCCCATGGGACGTCTCGTTGTTGGCTTAGCGTTTGCGGGTTTTCACGTATGGCGGACGCGGCCTCAGCAAGGCCGCGGCGGTGCCCCGGAAGCTGTGACGCCTCCAGGAATGCGTGGTGGCAGTCCTTAGCGCATTTGGTGTGAAGATCAACTCAAGCGCGTCCGATCGCTTCACGATGATTCGCGCGGAAACCAAGGGATTAGCAAGACGTTAACGCCGATGTCATAAAATAGCAGCTCGTAGCGTTGGCCCAAAATGTGCTGACCGTGGCGCATGGCCTTAAGCGGCGGGATGTGAAGCTGGCCGCGGTTGCAGCCGGTGGCGCGTGGCGGTCGGCGGCCGTAGGAGTGAGTGGTTCAGTTGCGTATTTGGCTTGCCATCGTGGTCGGTTTTTGTGCGACAGCCGGGCTGTTTGGAAGTGGACAGCGCGTTGATGCGGCGCTCGACAAGGCCCGGCCGTTGGCGACGGCCAGCATCGGCCGTTGTGTGCGCAAGCTCTGCATCAGCATGAAGCGCCAAGGCCGCGCGGTACGCGTTTACGCGCGCAACCCTTACGAAGCGCAAACGCTCTCGGTGAAGTTCAAGGTCAAGCTGAAGAATATGTGGGTCGAGGGCGCCGACCCTCGTCTTGCGTTCGTGGTGGCGCCGCGGACCAGGCGTCGCCATCTCTTCACGTTGCGCGCAGGCGACGGGCGGTGGAGCTACCACTACCGTTTCCACTGGACGATGGGCCACTTCGACGCCGAGCATGACGATAAGGTCACCTACTCTCTGCCCTATCGTGACAGCAGCCGCGCGCGCGTCACGCAGAGCTGCAACGGCGACTTCTCGCATAGGGGCAAGCGCAATTACGCTGTCGATTTTGCGATGCGGATCGGCACGCCGGTGTATGCGGCGCGGGCGGGTACGGTTGCGTCGGTCCGCGAAGATTCCGACGAGAACGGCACCGACCGCAGCTTCGCGCGCAAGGACAACAACATCGTCATCGAACATGATGATCGCACGCACGCGACCTATGCGCATCTGCGTCGCGGCGGTGTGGTCGTGCGACCTGGTCAGCGGGTCCAACGGGGACAGTTGATCGGCTATTCAGGCAACACCGGGTGGTCCACGGGACCGCATTTGCATTTCGAGGTCTTCAAGCCTGACGCGCAGGGGCATCAGCAGAGCTTGCCGGTCACGTTCGAGACGCTCGATGGGCCGGTGCGGTGCCCGGTTTCAGGCGCGCGGCTGCGGCGCGGTTTTTGAGAGCGAAAGCAACGGGTGCGTTCGCCGTTCGGCCCTGACCCGGCTGCAGGCAGGGCGGCGTGGGCGATTGGGGCGCGTGCGTAGACGATCTCACGAAGCATGGTTTAGCATGCCGCGCATTGGCTCAACGTGAGGTGCGCTATGCTTGACGCCGACCTGCAGGACGAGACGTTGCCCGCCGTTGTGGAGCGCTGGCTTAAGGCCCTGAACGAAGCGTTAGACTCCGGCAATGAGGCCGCTTTGGCCGCGTGCTTCGCCGACGACTGCCACTGGCGCGATCTCGTGGCGCTCACCGGCGAGATCATCACGCATAGCGGTGCAGCGTTGGCACCCGCGCTGATGGCGCGTGCTGCATCGTCAGGCCTCCAACCGCTGGCGCTTGAGCAAGCGCGGACACCTCCGCAACGTCAGACGCGAGCCGGCATTGCGGTCATCGAAGCGATCGTGCGGTTTGAAACGGCCGCTGGCACCGGCGCAGGCGTGGTGCGGTTGCACGATGGCGATGGCGAGCGGCCGACGGCGTACTCGCTGATGACATCGCTGGTCACGCTGCACCAGGCGCCGCCCGTGCGCCAGAGTGATGGCCGCGATGCTGCGGTGCCTGAGATCGATGCGCCCAACTGGCTCGATGCCCGGCGCGAGGAAGCCGCCTTCAGCGCGCGCGACCCGGACGTGCTGGTCGTGGGCGGCGGGCATGCTGGCATCGTCGCCGCCGCGGAAGCCAAGCAACTGGGCCTGGACGTGCTCATCGTCGATCGCATGGCGCGGATCGGTGACAATTGGCGCCTGCGGTATCACAGCTTGAAGCTGCACAACCAAACGCCGATCAATGAAATGCCCTACTTGCCGTTCCCGCGGATGTGGCCGGCGTATATCCCCAAGGACAAACTCGCCAACTGGCTCGAAGCCTACGTCGAGGCGCTGGAACTGAACTTCTGGACGCGCACATCGTTTGAGGGCGCCACGTTCGACGAAGCAACGCAGCGCTGGTCCGCAGCGCTCACGCTTGCCGATGGGTCCACCCGCACCCTCGCGCCAGCCCATATCATCATGGCCGCGAGCGTCAGCAGTGTGCCGCGCATGCCGGAGATCCCGACGCTTGATGCATTCGCTGGGCCGGTGGTGCACTCGAGCGCCTTTGAAGGCGGGCATGCGTGGAAGGGCAAGGCGGTCGCGGTCCTCGGTGTCGGCACCAGCGCGCATGACATCGCGCAGGACCTGGAGGCCAACGGGGCAAACGTGACGATGGTTCAGCGCCGACCTTCCATGGTGGTGAGCGTGGAGCCGGGCGCGCAAATGTACGACGCGATCTACATCGGCGATGGTCCGCCGCTCGCGGACCGCGATCTGGTGAACGCGTCGGTGCCGATGGCGCTGATCAAGCGTGTGCACAAGGACATCACCGACCAGGTGCGCGAACTCGATAAGCCGATGTTGGACGGACTGAAACGCGCTGGCTTCCAGCTCGATTTCGGTGAGGGCGGCACCGGGTGGCCGCTTAAGTATCGCACGCGCGGCGGCGGCTATTATTTCAACATCGGCTGTTCGGAACTGATCATCGATGGCCGCATCAAGCTGATCCAATACGCCGATATTGCGCAGTTCGAGCCGCAAGGTGTGCGCATGCGGGATGGGACAGAGCAGCGTTTCGACCTGGTCGTGGCGGCGACCGGTTATTACGGCCAGGACCATATGGTTGAGATGTTGTTTGGGCCGCAGGTTGCTGCCCGCGTCGGTCAGGTCTGGGGTGTCGATGACGCCAAGCAGGAGTTGGCCAACATGTGGACGCGCACACCGCAGCAGGGTCTGTGGTTCGTCGGCGGTGCGTTCTCGCAGGCGCGGATTTACTCGAAATATCTGGCGCTACAGATCAAGCAGGACGTGCTCGCGGCTTAGAGTTCATCCGCTTCGGGTGGACTCGCCTGAAGCGAAAGATGAACGGCAAAACAAAAGCTTGATATCGGTTCCGCTTCAAGCTGAAGCGAACCGATTCTAGAGGCGGTCCTTTGCGTCCGGTTGAAGCGGAGCCGATTTTAGGGCTCCCCGACGGGCGGCACATCGTGGATGCGGCCGAAGAACCAGCACACCACGCGGATGATACCGCCCGGCGCGATCGCGCCGGGGATGGTGGCCGGGTCCGCGACGACATCGACGCGGGCGTCCAGCGTGTCGATCAAGAACCAGTGGAAGGGCAGACTGGTATCGGTGTTTTCCAACTGGCGATGCTCGACGATGGTACCGGTGAGCATGGCTGCTGCTGACGGCGGGGCGTTGTCGTCGGCGTCAGCGGCGTCGGGGCGCGGGTCACCGAAGCCCTCCTGCTCCGCGAGCGCGAACAGCCCTATGGGGATGAATGAGGGCGCGTGCAGCTTGATCTTCTCGTCCCGCGTGACGCTGTAGAAGGTTTCTTCGTTGGGGAAGCAGTCGATCTCTCGGGCAAAGCCGGTCAGCTGGACAGCGACGGTGCGCGGCAACGGCGCATTGGCGTGCAAGGCGTAGTCCACCGCATCGAACATCAGCGGGTAAGCGCCTTCGCCGGCGTCGTCGGGCGCCACCCAGGCGGAGAAACTACCCTCAAACGGGTTGTCGTCGGGGCGCCGGAAGGCTTCCGTCAGGCGCAGCTCGACCCGGCTCTTGCCTTCGAAGAACGGTGTCAGGCCATCGATTTGTGCGGGCGTATCAAAAGCTTCGCTGCGCACCACATGGATCCACATGGCAGCCCCGCTGGCGTCGCGCCAGACGGCGTACTGGCCCACATCGCAATCGGCCTGCAGCTTGGAGCGGTCGGCGAGCTCAACGATTTTCTCTTCGAACGTTCGCTTGTCGGAGAACGAAAAGCCAATCGAACTCAAATTGCTGACCACGCCACACTCCCGGCCCGCCGCCACCACGGTCCACTGTCTTTAACCGCATTGAAACTGATATTCCAGCAGACTCACGCAGTTTCAACGCCAAGCGATGTGCGAAAGCGCCGCGCAATGGCAGCGCCGTCCTTGATCGGCAACTGCCAGGGGTCATCGGTGACGGCTATTTTGGCCACGGCCAGGGCAGGGCCGGCATCTTTGAACAAGAAAGTTGCGAGGTCATCGACCGTCTCGGGCGATGTGCCGGTGACATGTTTGGTGGTGGTGATGCCAAAGCCGCGGGCGATGGCGCAAAGGTCGGCGCGGTTGCCGGTGAGGCCAGCTTGGCGCCCGGTTTCGGAGAAGCGCTCGTTATCGAGCACCAGGATCGTCAGGTTTGCCGGCGCTTGATCGGCGACAACGCCGAGCGTGCCGATGCCCATCATCATCTCACCATCGCCGGTGAGCGCGACCACCCGACGTTCAGGCTGCGCCAGCGCCACACCAAGAGCCGTCGGCACGGCCATGCCCATGCCGCCCCAGGAGTAGAGATAATCCGGGCTGTCACCGGCGGCGAAGCAGTCCCAGGTTGGACTGCCGAGGCCTGGGATGATCACAGCGCCCGCGCGCTTGGCGAGCAGGTCGGCGACGAACAGGCGGCGGTCGATCCTGTTTGAAGCGGGCTGGCCGGGCGTCGACCGTGTGGTGTCAGCGAGCCTAGTTTCAGGGGGCCTAGTTTCAGGGGGCATGGCGGTCAATCCTGTCCAAAGCCTTTGGCGCCGATGATGCGCTGGGAAATCAGCACTGCGGCGCTCAGATTGCCGTTGAAGGCCAAGTCAGCGGCGGCGGCAAAGGTCTCACCCACGTCTTCAGCGCGGTCCACGTCGTAGACGCGCACGCCAACCGCTTCGAGCACGGGCCGGACCGCCTGCCCCATCGGAACCTGCCACGGGTTGAACTCGCCCCACTGGCCGCGCATCGTCACCAGCATCAGGCAGGGCGCGCTGAGCGCGGTGGCCAGGCCAAGCGCGTTGATGCAATTGCCGACGCCTGAAGACTGCATCGCGAGCATCGCGCGTTGACCGCCCAACCAGCAGCCCGACGTGATCCCGATCCCTTCTTCTTCCGTGGTGAGTGTGACGAGGCGCATGCGCTCATCATCGTCGATGAGGTTGAGCAGTCGTGTCAGGCCACCATCAGGGATGGTGCAGACGGTGGCGATGCCACGCGCTGCAATCGCCTCGAAGACGTCGCTCGACCAGTCGTGCGGCATGGCCATCGTGAGGGCGCTCCCCTGCAAGACGTGCTGAGCCGGCGCGCGCGAAGCATCGCGATCATCCCAGCCTTCGGTGGACCAAGAACGGTGGATCGGCCCTACCACCATCAGCGCATGGCGCCGGCTTCGCGGTCAAGCGCTCAAGCGCTCAAGCGAGGCGCAGGTGCGATTTCAAACCAGCGTCGGGACGGGTGTCGAACAGCTCCAACCGCATCTTGAAGGTGTTCAAAAGCGCTTCATCGATGTCCGCGCGGTTGGCCGTGACGATCTCGCCGTAGGGCTGCGGGAAGATGTATTTATGCGTGCCGTCGCGGCCCTCGATGAAGTCGAACAGGCGGCCGACGCTCTCGTTATGGTAGTAGACCGTCAACTGGCCGATCGTGTCGGTGAAACCGAGCTGCTTGATCGCATCGAACGCGGTCTCATCATCGACCAAAAACGCGAGCCGGTGACGGCAGTAGTTGAACGTGCCGATCTCGTGTTCGGTGGTGATCATATGCTGGCCGATGTGCTGCAGGTTTGCCACCGCGCCGCGCTTGTCGGACGAAGGCGCTGCGCGCAATTGCTGCGCAACCGGCAGGACGAGCGCCTCTTCAAAGGCCGTTTTGACGAGATGGCCGTAATGGCGATCGACGGCGCTCGCGCGCACATCGGCAAGCCCGATCTCGGTCAGGGCGAAGCGCGTGAAGGTCTCGGTCGGCGCGTTGGCCTGGTTGACGAAGAACGTCCGCAGACGCTTTTTGACGAGCTGAATGTGTGCATGTTCGGCGATCTGCTCGGGATCAAAGTGCGCTTTGCACAGGTGGTGCAGCAGATCGACCGTGTTGTCGGCGAGCGCCTTGCGGGCGACCGATTCCAGATCGACCACCAGGAAGGGCTCATCGTCGAGCGAGCCTGGCGTGACCGAATCAACGAAGAACTGGAACACCGTGCCATCCGTGGCGATCGCGAGCCGCACCGTCGGCGTTGCCGCGAAGTAACTGCGCAGCCCCGAAAGGTCGGCGTTGAGGCCGTCTGCGGCGGCATCGGGCTTCCCCGCTTCGATCGCGATCACCGGGAGCGCGTCACGGATGATGGCAAAGTCACAGCGCGTGGTTGGCCCCTCGAGTGGCGTCGATTGATGCTCGGGGTAGACTTCCCGCGGGTCCGTATAGTCGTAGCCGAGCAGGCCCAGGAACGGGAGCACTAGGTAGAGCTTGATGCTCTCCTTGTTGGCACACGCGCCGCGGATTGCGACGGTGCGCTCGGCGACGATGCCAAGCCCGGTGCGGAGTTCTTCAGCGGTGGTCATAATGCGTGCCCCCAACAGATGCGCGCTCGACCCTGGACCCCGCCCGTCGGGAGCGAATCAGCAGCGCTTTGCGGAAACTACATCATAGTTGTCGATGACGCCGAAGCGTGCCTGCTGGCCGCCATGAAGTTATCAACCGCCCCTCAGGCGGGTGCGCCACGGTTGGGCTTGGCCGGCTGCCAGTTGTGCCAGGCGATCGCGGTCAGCACGAGGGCGCCGCCGATGAGCGTCTGCGTGGTCGGCACCTCAAAGAAGATCAGCCACACCCAGATCGGCGCCAGGATGGTCTCCAGCAGGTAGAACATGGCAACGCGCGAGGCGGAGATGTAACGCGGCGCGGTGGCGAGCAAAAACGAGGCGAGCGGCAAAACAAGGCAGGCGTTGAGCGCGAGGTAGCCAAGGCCCGTGGGCGAGGCCGCCGCCAACGCACCGGCCGGGATCAAGGGCAGTGCGTACAACATCACGAGCAGCCCGCCGGCGCTTGGGGCCAAGGCCATGTTCTTCCCGCTGCGCCGCGACCACGTCAGCGCGAGGGCGAGCGCTGCGGTGCATCCAAGCGCGAGGCTATCGCCGACCAGCGTGCCGGTGCCGAGTGAATCATGGAAAATGATGCCGACGCCAAGCACCGTCAGCGCCATCGCAAACCAAGTCCTCACGTTCGGCCGTTCGCCGATGAAGAGCCATGAAAACAACGCGGCCAGCAGCGGGTTGAACGCCAAAATGAACACGAGGTTGGCGGCGCTGGTGCGGTAGACCGCGAGGGTGAACAGCAGCCCCGAAAGCCCGTAGCCGATGCTGACCAGCAGAAAGTCGAAGTCGCGCCAGGGTCGTGCTGGTGCGTTGCCAGCCCGCGCGATGATCCGCGCTGCCATCAGCCCGAAGAGCGCAAGGGCTGCCCCGCGTGCCACCAATGTCAGGTGCGGATCGGTGCCCGCCAGCCGCAACAGCGGAATATCGAACGAGATCGTTAGCCCGCCTGCGAAAGCGAACAGCACGCCCGTGCGGGCGGATAACGGTTCGGTGGTGGCGGGTGAGAGCGACATGGCAGGGCTGCAAAGACGAAACGGCGGGGTTTGAGTCGCGTATGGGGCGGCTCTTAGAGGGCGGCACTCCCAGAGACCCTTGAGGGGAGCGATCGTCAAGCGCGACGTCGTTGGCCACGTCGCTTAAAGGGGGCGGTACCACTGGAGGCGTGCAGCCCCGATCGCGCCGTTGCACATTGGTCATGAACCTTTGGGCGCTTCTCGTGCATTGGTAGTTCGAACGCAGCAAGGCAAAGGCGATAACAGGCGTGGCGAAACGAGCAGAAGCGGACGCGGAGATTCTGGAACAGGGGCAGTATGATCCCGAGACGGCGGCCACCCTGGCGCGCGTCGAAACGCTGACCAACGTGATGGACCGCATCGTCACCATCCCCGGCACGTCGATCACGCTTGGGCTTGATGCGCTGATCGGCCTGATCCCGGTGGTCGGCGATGCGATCGGTCAGGCGGTCTCTACCTACATCATTTGGGAGGCGCACCGGATCGGCGCGCCCACCTGGTTGAAGATGCGGATGGGCGGCAACATGCTGATTGATGGTTTTGTCGGCATGATCCCGTTTGCAGGTGATGCCTTCGACGTCGCCTTCCGCGCCAACGTGCGCAATTTGCACCTGCTGAAGGCGCACCTCGAAAAGCACGGCGCGCGGCCGATGAAGACCGTCAACTGATCGATCGTCTGTCGCACGCGCACCCTCACCCTCACGCTCTCCTCACGCGGACAGGCGTTTCATCTCTTCCAGGATGGCCTTGCCCATCTCCGCGGTGCCGACCTGGCGCATGTTCGGCTGCATGATGTCGGCCGTCCTTAGGCCTTGCGCTAAGGCCCCGGCGATCGCGCGCTCGATCAGGTCGGCCTCTTTCGCCATGTCGAGCGAGTAGCGCAGCGACATCGCGAAGCTGGCGATGGTGGCGATCGGGTTTGCGATGCCCTGGCCGGCGATATCGGGCGCGGACCCGTGCACGGGCTCGTACAGCGCCTTGCGCTTGCCGGTCTTTTCATCTTCAGGCCCGAGCGAAGCGGAAGGCAGCATACCGAGTGAACCGGTCATCATGGCCGCCTCGTCCGACAGCATGTCGCCGAAGAGATTGTCGCAAACGATCACGTCGAACTGTTTGGGATCGCGTACCAACTGCATCGCGCAGTTATCGGCGAGGATGTGCTCCAGCGTGACACCCTTGCCGTGCGCTTTATGGGTGGCGGTGGCGACCTGTTTCCAGAGCACGCCGGTCATCATCACGTTGTGCTTTTCCGCCGAATGGAGCTTGCCGCCGCGCTTGCGGGCAAGATCGATGCCCACCTTCACGATGCGCTCGATCTCGTGGGTGGTGTAGAGCGTGGTGTCGACCGCGCGGGCCTGGCCGTCGGCCAGGGTGACGATCTCTTTGGGTTCGCCGAAATAGGTGCCGCCGGTCAGCTCGCGCAGGATCAAAATGTCCAGGCCTTCGACCACTTCGCGCTTCAGCGAGGAGGCTTCGGCGAGCGCGGGATAGCAAATGGCCGGGCGCAGGTTGGCGAACAGGTCCAGCTCTTTGCGCAAGCGCAAAAGGCCCGCTTCAGGACGCGTCTCGAACGGTTGATCGGCCCACTTTGGACCGCCCACCGACCCGAAAATCACGGCGTCCGCGGCATGCGCTTTCACCATGGCGGCATCCGAGATCGGCACCCCGTGCTCATCGATCGCAGCGCCACCGACGAGATCGATGTCGGTGGTGAAACTCTGGCCCGCGTTGTCGCCGAGCCAATCGATCAGGCGCTCCACCTCGGCCATCGTCTCAGGACCGATGCCGTCACCGGGAAGCAAAAGCAGGGAATGGGTCGCCATGGGAATTTTGGTCTTTCTTCAGGAGGTTACGTGGACATACGCGCCGGACCCCAGCGGTGGTGGCGGCGCGGCGTGACGGCGCAAGACCATGGCGCAAGGGCCACCTGCCGCGCAAGTTCATCCATGGTCGCGTTCTTCGATTGATGGTTGAGGCGTGATCAGCCCGCCGGTGCCGCCTTCTGCATGGCACGGATCATCGGCAGCACTTTGTTGCGCAGCACATCGGGATCGAGCGGGCCGACATGCTTATAGACGATCTCGCCACGCCCATTCAGCACGAACGTCTCAGGCATGCCGTAGACGCCCCACTCGACTGCGCCGCGCCCCTGAGGGTCGACGCCCACGCGGTCGTACGGGTTTTTGAGCCGCGCCAGAAAACGGCGCGCGTTCGAAGGCTTGTCTTTGTAATTGACGCCGAGCAGCCTCACGCCGGTCTCGCGCTTCAAGCGCACCAACAGGGGGTGCTCCACCACGCAGGGACCGCACCAGGAGGCCCAGAAATTGACCACGCTCGGGCGGCCGGTTGCGAGATCGGCTGTCGCGAACCCTTGACTCTGGCTTGGTCCCTCGCCCGGGCCCGGGCCCTGGCTCTGGCCTTCGCCCCTCGCGTCGGTCAGTCCTGCGAGGGCGGCAAACGTGGTCTGTGGTGCCGGCTTGCCGATGAAGGTTGAGGGGAGTTTCGAAGGGTCGCCGCTACGAAGCGCGACGGCGAAGAGGATGGCGATGCCAGCGAAGATGGCCACCGGGAGGATCAACGCAAGGCTTGGCCGGCGTGGCGCTGCTACGGGCGTATCGCTGGCGGGAGCGGCCTTCTCGCCGGTGCCCTTTTTGTGGGGATCGTGGGCACTCATGGTTGTGCACCGTCACGTTGAGGCGTGTCGGTCGTCGCCAGTGGTCCGGGATCCGCAGAGGTCGAGCTGGCACTGCGCCGGCGCACGCCTTGCGCCTCAAGCTCGGCAAGCGCGCGCGCGTGCGCCCGCCCGGTCAGCGCAAGCCAGGTGATCAACAGGCCAAGCACAACGGCAACAACGCCGTATGAGCCCCAGATGAACACCGCGTGTTTGCCGAAATCGAGCATCACGCCTGCTCCACCAATTCAGCCCGCGCAGCCCCCGCGCGGCGCACCTTGGCAAGCTGCAAAGCGCGCACCCGCCGGCGCATGATCTCGTTGCGCATGCCCTGCAGGTGCATCGCGAAGAACATCAGCGTGAAGCCGGCCGCGTTCACCAGCAGCGGGGTCAGTATGGAGCTGTGTATTCGTGGACCGTCGCTGCGCAGGACACTGGAGGGCTGATGCAGGGTGTTCCACGGCTTGATATCGATCCCGAGCGAGGGGATCGTGAGGCCTTCAACCGAAATGCGGATGAACGGCAGGATCGCGACGCCCACGAGCGCCAACACCGCGGTGAGTTTGCTGCCGAGCGTGTCGTCTTCGAGGGCCGCACGCAGCGCCATCAGGCCAAGGTAGAGAAAGAAGAGGATCAGCACCGACGTCAGCCTCGCATCCCAGACCCAATAGGTGTTCCAGGTCGGGCGGCCCCACAGCGAACCGGTAACGAGGGCGAGCAGGGTGAAAGCGGCGCCGATCGGCGCAAGTGACTTGGCGGAGACGTCAGCCAAAGGATGGCGGAACACCAGGTAGCCAAACGCGGATGAGGCGATCATCGCGTAGCCCATCATGCCGAGCCAGGCCGACGGCACGTGGACGTACATGATCTTGACGGTGTGCTTTTGCTGGTAGTCGGGTGGGCTTGCGAAGAACGCGATGTACATCCCGATCGCCAACGTGATCGCGGCTGCGATGGCGAAGCCCGGCACAAGCCAGCGGCTGAGCGCCATGAAACGCGTGGGGTTGGCGAGTTTTTGGGTCAGCGAGGCCATGGCAGCGATGTAGGCTCCAGAGTTTGGCGATGCAAAGGGGCGCATTGGCGCGCGCGGCTGGTGCAGGTGCGTAGCATGGTGCGCGCCGCTTACCCCGTTTGCAGGCGCAAGGCGGCGGCGGCGGCGAACGGCGCCAACACCAGCGCCAACAACGATAACCCAAGCAACATGAACAAGGCCCCGCTCAAAGCGACGCCGGTCACGGCCGTGTTCGACAGTGCCGATACGCCGAACACCAGCGTGGGGACGTAGAGCGGCAAGATCAGGACGGCGATCAACAGCCCACCGCGCCGCGCACGCAAGGTCAAGGCTGCACCGATGGCGCCGATGGCGCTGATCGCCGGGGCGCCTGCCAGCATGGTGGCGATGAGCGCGCCTGCCAGCGCGATGTCGAAGTTGAGTAACAGCCCTAGCAGCGGCGCGGCGATGATCAACGGCAGGGTCGTCGCCAGGAAGTGCGCGATGATTTTGGCGATGACCAGCAGTTCAAGCGGGCAATCGCTCAAACGCAGCAAATCCAGCGCGCCGTCATCGAAATCGCTGTCGAACAGCCGGCCGATCGAAAGCAGAGCCGACAGCAGCAGCGCGACCCAGAGGACGCCGGGCGCGATCCTGGCGAGCAGCTTCAAGTCCGGGCCGAGGCCAAGCGGGAGCAGCGCGATCACCAGCAGGTAAAAACCGATGGCTGTCCCGGTCGCCGCCCCATCGGCGAGCGCGAGCCGTAGATCGCGGTTGAACAGGAGGACGGCGGGGCGGAGCATGAGGGCAGCGGGCTTTGCGGGTGGCAGGGCAGGCTTTGGCGTGAGCGGGACGCGGCGTTGACAGGACGGGCGCTGGCGGGACGCGGCGTGAACACCTGATCAGGGATCAGACTGCGCCAGAGCGCCGCACCCAAGGTCGATCAAACCAACCGTTTGCAGCTTTTGGCCACGTTGCCCGTTGCAGTGCAGCACGATACTACTGGGCCAACGCAACAGCTAGAGCGACGTGTGGAGCGCAACGATCGATGGCGCAAGCCAACCCTTCTGACAACCGGCCGTTATCGCCGCACCTGCAAGTCTACAAGTTCATGATCAACACGGTCATGTCGATCTTCCATCGCATGACCGGTATGGCCCTTTATTTCGGGACGTTGCTGCTCGCCTGGTGGTTGATCGCGGCAGCCTACGGCCCGGAGCACTTTGCGGTCGCGAATTGGTTTTTCGGGAGCATCTTCGGCCAGATCATCCTGTTCGGCTACACGTGGGCGCTGTTGCACCATCTGCTGGGCGGTGTGCGCCACTTCATCTGGGATACGGGCGCCGGCTTTGATCTGGCGACCATCGACCGGCTGGGCTGGGCCACCATCATCGGGAGCGTCTCGCTCACCTTGCTGGTCTGGATCGTGGCGCTGACCCTGGGAGGCGCGTCATGAGTTCGCATTCGGATATGCAAACGCCGCTGCGCAAGGTCCGTGGCCTCGGCTCCGCAAAGGAAGGTGCCGACCATTTTTGGCTGCAGCGTGTGACCGCGGTCGCAAACCTGTTCCTGGTGGCGTTTTTGATCGGCCTGCTGGTGAGCCTGGCGGGCGCCGATTACGCCACGGTGAAGAGCACGCTGGCCAATCCGTTCATCGCTGTGGGGCTGTTGCTGCTCATCACGTCGGGGATGATCCACATGCGCCTCGGTATGCAGGTGGTCATCGAGGACTACGTGTCACATGAGGGCCTGAAGCTGGTTGCGCTCATGATGAACACCTTCTTCGCAATCATCGTCGGTGCCGCGAGCGCGCTGGCGATCCTCAAACTCAGTTTTGGGAGCTGATCGGCATGGCTGGACAGGCAAACGGCGCGGCAAACGGCGCGGCGAACGGTGCTGGGACCAACGGCGCCAACGGCGCTGCGCGCCCCGGCGTCAACGGTAAGGCCTACGATGTGGTCGACCACCAGTACGACGTGGTCGTGGTGGGCGCAGGCGGCGCGGGATTGCGGGCCACGCTGGGTGCCGCCGAAGCTGGCCTCAAGACGGCCTGCCTCACGAAAGTTTTCCCGACCCGCTCCCACACGGTCGCAGCCCAGGGCGGGGTTGCGGCAGCGCTCGGCAACATGGGCAACGATGACTGGCGTTGGCATATGTACGACACCGTCAAGGGTGCCGACTGGCTCGGCGACCAGGACGCCATCGAGTATCTCTGCCGGCATGCGCCCGAGGCCGTCTACGAGCTAGAACACTACGGCGTACCGTTTTCGCGTACCGAGGACGGTAAGATCTACCAGCGGCCGTTCGGTGGGATGACCACGCAGTTCGGCGAAGGCCCGCCGGCGCAACGCACCTGCGCTGCAGCGGACCGCACCGGCCACGCCATGCTGCACACGCTTTACGGGCAGTCGCTGCGGCATTCGGCCGAGTTTTTCATCGAGTATTTCGCGCTTGATCTGTTGATGGACGATGACGGGGCCTGCCGCGGTGTGCTCGCCTTCTGCATGGAAGACGGCAAGATCCACCGCTTCCGCTCGCAGCAGACCATCCTCGCGACAGGCGGTTACGGCCGCGCGTATTTCTCCTGTACCTCGGCACACACCTGTACGGGTGATGGCAACGCCATGGTTCTGCGCGCGGGCCTGCCGCTGCAAGACATGGAGTTCGTGCAGTTTCACCCGACCGGTATTTACGGCGCGGGCGTGCTGATCACGGAAGGTTCACGCGGCGAGGGCGGTTACCTCACAAACTCAGAGGGCGAGCGCTTCATGGAGCGTTACGCGCCTTCCGCCAAGGATCTGGCCTCGCGCGACGTGGTTTCGCGCTCGATGACCATCGAGATCCGCGAAGGCCGCGGCGTGGGCAAGGACGGCGATCACATCTTCCTGCATCTCGACCACTTGGACCCGGAAATTTTGGCCGAGCGGCTGCCGGGCATCTCAGAATCCGCCAAAGTCTTCGCTGGCGTCGATGTGCGCCGCGAGCCGATCCCCGTGCTTCCCACCGTTCACTACAACATGGGCGGTATCCCGACCAACTATCATGGCGAAGTGCTGACGCTGAAGGATGGCGATCCCAACACCGTGGTGCCAGGCCTGATGGCGATCGGCGAAGCGGCCTGCGTTTCGGTGCATGGCGCCAACCGTCTGGGTTCGAACTCGCTGATCGATCTGGTGGTGTTCGGGCGCGCAAGTGGGCTGCGTTGCGCTGAAACGGTGGAAGCAGGCCGCGCGCACGCTCCGTTGAGTTCGGCCTCGGAAGAGCGCTCGTTGGCGCGCCTTGACCGCCTGCGTCACGCGTCTGGGGGCACGGCGACGGCGGATCTGCGGCTGCACATGCAAAAGACGATGCAGACCAACTGCGCCGTTTTCCGCACCGGCGAAGTGCTCGATGAAGGCGTAAGCTCGATCGACAAGGTGTGGGCCGGTTCCGACGACATCAAAGTCGCCGATCGCTCGATGATCTGGAACACCGACCTGATCGAAACGCTCGAGTACGACAACCTGATCTCGCAGGCGGCGGTCACCGTGTACTCAGCCGCGAACCGCGAAGAAAGCCGCGGGGCGCACGCGCGCGAAGACTATCCTGACCGCGACGATGCGACCTGGATGAAGCATACGCTCGCTTGGGCCGATGATGGCGCGCGCACGGTGACGCTCGATTATCGCCCGGTGCACACCAACACGCTCACCAACGAGGTCAGCTACATCGAGCCGAAGGCCCGGGTTTACTGATCCGGCCACTCGCTACGACCTGCGCGCGGTCATCGCGGTGGATGGTGCTCAAAAAACGCCGGGCCTTGGTAAGGGGCCCGGCGTCTTCGTTCGTGGTTAGGGGCTAAGGAGTGCTCGAGGCCTTGGGGGCCATTTTCGGGCCACTTGAGGAGCCTCTAGGGGGCCAAAGGCTACGGGCGTCAGCGGCCCTTGCGACCATCGCTGCGCGGGCCGAAGGCGATGCGGGCCCAGTTCGGGTAGCCGGCGTATTGGCCCGAGGGATCAGCGGAACGTGCCAGCACCGCTTCAAAGCTCTCACCACGACGTGAGCGAAGGTTGCGCCGGAACGACCGCTTGGCGGCGTAGCGTTTCGACTTATAGCTCTTTGCACCCGCTTCGGCGGGCGGGGCCGGCATGCCGAAGCTCACAACGCCAGCCGCCAGGGCTGCTACTACCAGTGCTTTCATGTTGACCTCTCCATGTTGCGCGCTTCGGGGGTGAGCGCGTGTTAGACACATGGGCGGCATGTTTCGGGCGCGCCAGGGGGCTGGCGGATTCGTGAATGAACGTTCAAAGGAGGGCGTCCGATGGCACAGCGTGACAAGAACGAGGCGCGGGCGCCGACACGGCCGTCCCAGCCAAAGTCGCGCGGCAGTGCGCCGGCCAAGGCGACGGGCACCACCTTTGTGGCACCTGATCCGCTGGCAGTGGTCTTGCCTGCGCTGTGTGCCCTCGGCCCCATCGCCGGGATCGGCGTCATGGATCTGCTTGCCCAGGAGCCCGACGACGGGCGCAAGCGGACCCGAGGCAAGCCCGCCCACATCCTACGTGACCTGGTCGGCTGCTGTCGCGATCTTGAGGGGCTGTTCAAGCGCATCGCGCAACATCCCAGTCTGTTTGCGGCGCAGATGGGTGCGGGGTCTGCGCAGGCGAAGTTCGGGATGGTACCATCCCGAACTTCG
>JBCBJZ010000044.1:0-24170 GCA_038522635.1 Pseudomonadota bacterium
CAGGCGGTACCCATCTCACCGCGCAAGCCCCCGTGAACCCACGACACCCTTGAGGAGGGAGGCTTCATGCAAGAGCGGCTGACCGCTGAAATGACACTGCCGCACGATGCGCAAGCCGCAACGCTGGTCGGCCGCATCTGGCGCCCCGATGTGGCCGGCCCCGCCCTCATCACGGTGAGCGACGGCCGCGCGATCGACATCACCGCCGCCTGCGGGCCAACCATGACGGCGCTTTGCGAAGCGGGCGACGCAGCGCCCCGCGTGCGTGACGCCATCGCGCGCGGCGATGCGGCGACCCAGGACCTTGGCCCGCTCGATGCCCTCCTCGCCAACACGCCTGAAGCCAACCGCGATCCCGCCAAGCCGTGGCTGCTTGCTCCCATCGACTTGCAAGCGATCAAGGCCGCCGGCGTCACCTTCGCCCGCTCCATGGTCGAGCGCGTCATCGAGGAGCAGGCCAAAGGCGCGCCCCACAAGGCCGACGCCATCCGCCAGACGATCAACGAGCGCCTCGGCGGCGACCTCGCCACCTTGAAGCCGGGCTCAGCCGAAGCGATGGCGCTCAAGGAAACGCTGATCGCGCAGGATGCGTGGTCGCAATACCTGGAAGTCGGGATCGGCGAAGATGCGGAGATCTTCACCAAAGCGCAGCCGATGTCAGCGGTCGGTCACGGGATGATGGCGGGCATCCACCCCCGCTCAACCTGGAACAACCCGGAACCGGAGGTCGTCCTGGTCGCGAACGCCACGGGCTCAATCGTCGGGGCAACGCTCGGCAATGACGTCAACCTTCGCGACTTCGAAGGGCGCTCTGCCTTGCTGCTTTCGAAGGCCAAGGACAACAACGCCTCGGCGACGCTTGGCCCGATGATCCGCCTGTTCGATGACGGTTTTTCCCTTGACGATGTGCGCGCGATGGTCATCGATTTGCGGGTCGAGGGGTCCGATGGCTTCACGCTCGAAGGGGCATCCTCCATGGCCGAGATCGCGCGCGACCCGGCCGACCTGATCGCCGCCATGATGGACCGCAACCACCAATACCCTGACGGCGCGGTGCTCTACCTCGGCACCATGTTCGCGCCCGTGAAGGACCGTGATGCGCCGGGCCAAGGCTTCACGCACAAGGTCGGCGATGTGGTCACCATAAGCACGCCCAAGCTCGGCGCGCTGACCAACGTGATGGCGCTCACGCCGGATGCGCCGCCTTGGACATTTGGAACGGCGGCGCTGATGACCAACCTGGCGAAGCGGGGGCTGTTGGGCTCAGGTTAGTTCGTTAGCGCACCGGCGCTGACGCAGGACACCCTTCACGCAGGCGCGAGGCGCCCGCTCACATCAGGCTTAGCACCGCGCCCGCGCAACAGCAGCCACAGCGCGATGCTCATGTTGACCAGGTTCCACGCGATCCCGTTGAGGAACGCCATCAGGTAGCTACCGGTCGCATCGTAGATGGCACCCGACATCCAACCGCCCACCGCCATGCCCACAATGGTGGCCATCATGATAACGCCAATGCGGGTCGCTGCCCCCTGCGGCGCGAAATACTCGCGCACGATGATCGCGTAGCTCGGCACGATGCCACCCTGGGCCAGACCGAAGAGCGCCGAGACGATGTAGAGCGAGGTGAGCCCGTCGAAGGGGATGTAAAACAGCAGCGCGGCGGCCTGCATGCTGGAGCTGATCAGCAGGGTCGCAACGCCGCCGAACCTGTCGGACAGCGCGCCGAACGCGATG
The DNA here is from genome assembly GCA_038522635.1 of Pseudomonadota bacterium. Taxonomy (GTDB): domain Bacteria; phylum Pseudomonadota; class Alphaproteobacteria; order Rhizobiales; family Hyphomicrobiaceae; genus JBCBJZ01. Next base: position 1,735 of record JBCBJZ010000044.1, read on the forward strand.
CGGCTGACCACGCCGAAACCGAGCATCAACGACAGCATCTCCGCGCCCCGTGCAAGCCCGTGGCCCAGATCAACGCAGTACGCGACGATGTGGACTTGCGGCATCGACATCGCGATGCAGCAGCTCAGGCCCGCGATCACCAACAGCACTTGCAAAAGCCGTGGCGAGAGCTGCCCCCCGCGCACTTGGGGCGCAGCGGCGGCAGCACCATCGTGGCCTGCGAGAAACGGCGGCGGACGCTTCAGGGCAAGCGACAGCGGCAAGATGGTCAGCACGCAGACGCCGGCGATCACCAAATACGTGAAGCGCCAGCCCTCCGCATCGATCAACGGGCGCAACAGCGGCGGCCACACCGTCCCCGCGAGATAGTTGCCACTCGCGACCACCGCGACGGCGATGCCGCGCCGCTTCAAGAACCAGTGCGAGGTGTCCGCGATCAGCGGCGCAAACGTTGCTGAGACGCCAAAGAAGCCGATGAACAACGCGCAGGCCGCGAACCACGGCAGCGAGGGCGCTTGCGAGGCGACCGCGAACCCGATGCCCAGCGCGATCGCGGATATCCAACAGGGCACGCGGATGTCGAAGCGGTCGGTCAAGCGGCCCATGAGGATACCGCCGAAGGCGAAGCCGATCATGGTCGCCGTGAAAGCAAGCGAGGCTTCGCCGCGCAGGATGCCGAAGTCCTTCTGGATCGCTGGCAACACAACGACGGTCGCCCAAATGCCGATGCCGCCGACGGTCCCGATGGCAAGGCACACCACCGCGCGCCACCAGGCGTAGGCGCCGTCGAGGGGCGATGGGCTTGCGGCAGGCGCCCGCGTGCTTTCATCAGCGGCTGTCATGGTGGTCACACTTGATTTGGAGGAGCAGGCCCACCGACTTAGCGCAAACCTGTCAGGGGGACCAGACGCTGGTCCGCTTGATGTCCATATCCTCAAGTTCGCGGGTCACCGCCACGTTGTAAGTGGCAAGCTGCGTGAAGCGGTCCGCGGGAAAGTAACTGCGCGAAGGATCACCGATCAGCACGCGCGCGCCGCGACGGTGCGCCTGATCGATGAAGTGCAGCACGGCCTGCGCCATCGCCCTTTCGTAAAAGAGGTCAGCCACAAGCACGACATCGGCATCCGGCGGGACCACGTCACCTGCGAGAAGATCGCCGCTGTGCGTGGCCAGCGTGACATCGTTTGCGGCCGCGTTCAGCCGGCAGGCCGGAGCGCAAAACGGGTCGACATCGGCGGCTATCACGCGGCAAGCGCCAGCCTTTGCCGCCGCAAGGGCTGCGAGGCCGCCACCAGCCCCCAGGTCGAGCACACGCTTGCTGCGCACCAGGTCAGCATGGTCCAGCACGTAGCGCGCCAGCGCCTGCCCCCCAGCCCAGGCGAATGCCCAAAACGGCGGCGGCACGTTCAATGCGGCAAGCGCCTCTTCGGTCTTCTGCCACAGCGGCACGCTCTCTTCGGCCAGGTGCAGGACGATCTCCGGCACCAACGGCGGTGCCATCAGCTTGGTGTTCGCGCGGATGAACGCTTCGCGCGCCTGCGCGGTGGAAACGTCGTGTGGTTGAGCTTCGTACGTTTGAGCTTCGTGTTGGGGCGAAGGCGCGTCAGGTTCAGCAGCGCGCGCAGGCGGTGCCGCTTGCTGAGGAACGCCAGGGCCGCTCAAGACGCACGCTTCTTGGTCGATGCCTTGGTCGACTTCTTGGCCACGCCTTTGGACTTGGCCGCCGACTTGGACTTGGCCGCTGGCTTGGGCGGGGCCGCTGGCTTGGGCTTGGCCTTCGTCTTCGACGCCGGCCCCGTTGAGGGAGCTGCCATATCCGCCGCGCCATCGGCGGCCAACGGTCTCAACGTTGCGCCGTCAAGCCCACCCTTGGCGCACACGTACATCCACTCAGCCTTGGTCACCGGCTGTACCGACAGCCGCATGGACGTGACCAGCGCCATGTCCTTGAGTTGCGCATCATCCTTGACGGCCGCGAGCGTCACCGGAAGCGGCATCGGGCACACCGCGGCGACATCGACGCACTCCCAACGATCATCATCGGTGGTGCTGTCGGGGTGGGCGAGCGCGCTCACCTTGCAGATGCCGACGATGTCTTTGCCGGCGTTCGAATGGTAGTAGAAGCCCAGGTCCCCGAGCGCCATCGCCCGCATGTTGTTGCGCGCCAGGTAGTTGCGCACACCGTCCCATTCTTCGCCGGCCTCGCCCTTGGCGACGAGGTCGTCCCACGAGAAGACGTCCGGTTCCGACTTGAACAGCCAATAGAGCGGTTCGCCCTCGCGGCGCGCGGGCGGGGCGCCAATCGGTTTCGCAGCCGGCTTCGTCTTGGCCGACGGTTTTTTCGCCGTTCGGGACGCCGGCTTCGCCGCCGCAGCCGTCGCTTTGGGGCGGGCTGCTGCGGCGGTCTTCTTTCGCGAAGGCGTGCTGGTTTTTGCTGACGCCGGCTTTGCTGACGTCGCCTTCTTTTTCGCTGCCATCGTTCCAGCCCTCACCGACCTACGCGTGCACAAACACATTCGCAGTCGATAGGCCGCGATGACCGCTTTCACAAGAGGCGCATGGTGGGCTTAAGGTAGCCGCAAGGCGGGATCTGAGCGGGCTCTGGGCGCGCCCGGCCAACCTGCAGCGGCGCGAGGACCATCCCGCCACGCCACCACGCGGCCACACCATGCCAACGCCAATCAAGCGCGTTAGACGTATCAGCCGTCGATCACTTTGCCGGGAAGCGAGTTCACCACCATGGTGTCCTGTTCCCTGAAGTGAACCACCGAACGGATCGATTCGCCCGCCTTCAGCAGATCGAACGCTGTGTTGATCTGATCGTGCCGCATATGGTGCGTGATGTACGGGTCGATATCGAACGCACCGCCGAGCCACTCATCGACCATGCCCGGCAACTCGCTGCGTCCGCGCACGCCGCCAAACGCGGTCCCGCGCCACACGCGACCGGTGACAAGCTGAAACGGCCTGGTTGCGATTTCCTGCCCGGCGCCGGCCACACCGATGACGGTGCATTCGCCCCAGCCCTTATGACAGGCCTCAAGCGCGGCGCGCATCAGCCCGACATTGCCGACCGCCTCGAACGTGTAATCGAGCCCGCCGTTGGTCATTTCAACGAGCACGTCCTGGATCGGTGCAGTGTGGTCTTTAGGGTTCACGCACTCGGTGGCCCCAAGCGCTTTGGCAAGCGGAAACTTCGCGGGATTGACATCGATGCCGATGATCCGCGACGCACCGTTCATCACCGCGCCCTGGATCACAGCCATGCCCACCGCACCCAAGCCGAACACGGCAACGCTGGCGCCCTCTTCCACCTTTGCGGTGTTGCGCACCGCACCGATGCCTGTGGGAACGGCGCACCCCATCACCGACGCCTTGGAGAGTGGTGCATCCTTGGAGATCTTCGCAACCGAGATCTCAGGCAGAACCGTGTACTCGCTGAACGTGCTCGTCCCCATGTAATGGAGGATCTGCTTGCCCTTATAGGAGAACCGGGACGTTCCATCCGGCATGACGCCAGCGCCCTGGGTCTTCCGGATCGTCTGGCACAGGTTGGTCTTGCCCGACTTGATATAAGGGCAATTGGGATCTTCCGGCACGTAGAGCGGGATGACGTGATCACCGGGCACCACAGACGTCACGCCTTTGCCAACGTCCTCCACGATGCCGCATGCCTCATGGCCCAAGATGCACGGGAACAGGCCCTCGGGGTCTTCGCCGGACAGCGTGAAAACATCGGTGTGACAAAGGCTGGTGGTTACGATCCGCACCAGAACCTCACCATCCTTGGGACCCTCAAGATCGATCTCCTCGATCTCCAGAGGGCGGTTCGGTTCCCAAGCAATCGCCGCACGGGTTTTCATCAGCCAGGTCCTTTGTCAGTGGTCAATGCATGACGTAGTCCACATCCTCGGTGGCATCGTCAAGCGGATCAACCACAAGGACAAGCCTTGTTTCGCCGGTTCCTGCAATGGGCGGTGAGCGATGAAGCAAACGTGAGGGCTGTTTGGCCGGCCATAGCTTTCCGCGAAGGACGAGGGGCGCGCCGACCGGCGCGGTGAACACGCGGTCGGGCTGCTCACCATCACGCGCCACACCGTATTGCGTCCCGGTCCCGCGGTAGGTGCAGATCAGCCGGGATGAAATCGCATCGACGTGGAATTTGCGGCACGCATCCGTGTTCACAACGTCAAGGCGAAGGCGGACGAAAGCTGCCTGCGTGAGGTCGGCGAAAGCAGCGGCTAAAGCTGAGATGTCATCCGCCAGAATGGTCCGTTGCGGGCTCTCAGGCATCTGCGCCTGATCGCACGCGTGGATAACGGCATCCCGGACCGCCGCTGGCCGCAGCACGATGCGCGTGCGTGGCAAATGGCTCGGATCAAGTGCGTTGATCCAAGCCTGAAAGCTGGTGAGCGGTTCGCGCTGCCAGACCACGGCTGCGCAATCGGGTTGGCGGATGTGCGCCATGCCGTTTGCAGACGTGACGACACGCACCCCTGCAACAGCATCGCTCATGCCATCCGCAGGGGGTATGTCGGCTTCAAGCACGCTCACGCGGCCGTCTCCTGACGCCCCCACTGCGGGAACGGGTCCGGCCAGGTGCGCCACTCACGCGTGTCGATGCGCGAATCCTCGTCCACGTCCACCAGACAAGCGTCCAGCTCCGCGGTGAGGGCGGCCTGGTCCATTTCCGGCAGGCCGATGAACACGAGTTCCTGGCGCCGGTCACCCCACACCTTATGCCATCCCTTTTTGACCCGTTTGACGAGCCCGGGATCAGAAGGCCAGCGATCCTCCGGCACTGCGGCCCACCAATGCCCCATCGCTTCATGCCGCACGAGCGCTCCGGCCTGGCTCAAGCCGCCAACAAACGCAGGACGCGTCGCCAGCCAAAAGAAGCCCTTGGCCCGCACCACGCCCTGCCAGGGCTTGTTGAAGAACGCATGCAGCTTTTCAGGAACGAAAGGCCGTCGCGCCCGATAAACGAAACTCGAAATCCCGTACTCTTCCGTCTCCGGAACGTGGTCCTTGAAGCCGTTGAGCTCCTTGAACCAGGTCGGGTGGCGATGCGCCTCTTCGAAATCGAAACGCCCTGTCCCGAGCACGCGATCCAGCGCCACTTTGGCGTGGGAGGTCTCGATGATCTCGGCGCCCGCATTCAAGGAGCGAATGATCTTGCGCGCGGCATCGATTTCGTGAGCGGCTGCCACATCCGTCTTGTTGATGATGATCACATCGGCGAACTCGATCTGGTCGACCAGCAGGTCCACCAAAGACCGCTCATCATCGTCCCCGAGGCTCTCGCCGCGGTCTTGCAGAAAGTCGTGCGATGAGTAGTTGCTCAGCAAGCTTGCCGCATCGACGACGGTCACCATCGTGTCGAGCCGTGCGACGTCTGCGAGGCATTCGCCATCCTCGTCGCGGAACTCGAATGTCGCGGCGACCGGGAGGGGTTCAGAAATTCCGGTGGACTCGATCAGCAGGTAATCGAACCGGCCTTCAGCGGCCAGTTTGCGTACCTCGGCGAGCAAGTCCTCACGCAGCGTGCAACAGATGCAGCCGTTCGTCATTTCGACCAGCGTCTCGTCGGTCCGGCTGAGATTGGCGCCGCCGTCACGCACGAGATCGGCGTCAATGTTCACCTCGCTCATGTCGTTGACGATGACCGCGACCCGCTGGCCTTCACGGTTATGAAGCACGTGATTGAGGAGCGTGGTCTTGCCCGCCCCCAGAAAGCCGGACAGAACCGTAACCGGAAGGCGCTTGTCAGTTTGTGGATCCACGATGGTACTCCTGGATGGACGGGGAAGGGGCCGCGGGCGAGCGCCGCGTTTTCCACCGAGCGTAATGTTATAACATTACGTCAAACGGCCGCGCTGCGCCAAGTGGGGAATCGGAGAAGTCACGGGATAAGCTGATGGCGGTACGCGCCAATTGGGTGGGCAGCGACAGCCACAGCGATAGCCCCGGCATTGGGGCGCGACGATGGCGCCAGATTTGGAAGGTTAAGGCACACGGCCTTATAGGCCCTGCGTCCATGCGGCATCATCGCGTTACGCCAGTTGCGCTTGTCCCTGCGGCGCACGGCCGCGATCGCCTGCGTCGGCGGCCGGCTCAAGCTTGGCCGCCAAATCGGGGCGCGTGCTCAGCAAGCGCCCGTGCCGTGCCAGCAGAGCGAACGCGGGTGGCGTGAAGTAAAACGAGATCACCGTCGACAACAGCACCCCGCCGGCGATCGCCATCGCGAACGGCGGCCAAAAGCCCCCGCCTTCCAAGATCAACGGCAGAAAGCCGCCGAACGTCGTCAGGGTCGTCGAGATGATGTGCCGGCTCTGGGCCACCACGAGTTCCCGGATGCGTTTGACATCGCCAGCCAGCGCGCGCGCATCATCCTGCAGCGCGCTCATAATGATGATCGCGGCATTGATCGACACCCCGATCGCGCCGATGACGCCGATCACCGCCATGATGCCGAAGGGATAGCGGCACACCGCCAACGCCAGGATCGAGAGGCCCATCGACAAGACCGCCACCGTGACCGTGACACCTGCCAAACGATAGGAACTGAACGTCATCACGATCGTCGCGAGCGTGAGCGCCAGTATGATGCCAAGTGAAGCCAGCAGGTTGCGCAACGTTTCATCGCGCGCATCCGCATCGCCGCCCACCTCGAAGTTGTAGCCGTCGGGCAGTTTAAAGCCCGCCTCGTCCATCGCCGCGCGAACTTTTTTCAGCGCCTCTTCCGGCAACACCGAGCGATGGACGAAGCCCTGCACCGTGTTGATGCGCCGCCCGTCCTTCCGGTAGATCGGCGTTTGCGATGGCACGATTTTGATGTCGCCAAGGGCTGTCACCGGCACACCGGGAAAGCGCGCGTTGCGCGACCCGGAGCCGCTCGCCCCTTCCGCCTGCGAAGGTCGTGCGCGCACAAGGTTGATCTTTGCCAACGCGTCGATCGTCCGGCGATCCGCGTTGCCGACCCGCACGCGCACCGGCAGCTCCTCGGTGCGCTCCAGCAACGAACCGCCGGTTGCCCCGCTGAAACGCGCGTCCAACTGCGCGGCCACCTCACCGATCGTCAGACCGGCAAGACGCACGCGCTCTTCATCCAGATCGAGCACCACCTTCGGCGGTCCGGGCAGGATTTGCGTGCGCGCCTGCAGCACGTCGGGCACGCTGAGCATGATGCGTCGCACCTCTTCGCCCAGGTCCCGAAGCTTGGCGAGGTTGGGCCCGTTGATGCGGATCTCCACGGGCGCAGCAACCGGTGGGCCTTGCACCAGACCACGCACGGTCGCACGAGCCTCGGGCAGATCAGCATCAAGGCGACGTTGCAGGAGCGGAAGCAGCTCTTCGGTGCGCTTTGGCGACGCGGTGCGGATCAGCGCTTCGGCGAAGCTCGGCTGGTTATCCTGGTTCGCCTGCATGTTGTAGTAAAACGCTGGCGCGCTTTCACCGATCACCCAGGTCAGCTGGCGAATGCCTTCGAAATCGCGAATGATCGCTGATGCTTTGCGCGCGACAGCCCGCGTGCGTTCGATCGCGGTGCCTTCCGGCAACTTGATCTGCACGTAGAACTGGTCACGATCGACGCCGGGGAAAAACTGCGCCTTCAAGGTCGTGAACGAGCCAAAGCCGATGACCGGCAGGATCAAAGACGCCAGGATCGCCAGCCGCGGGTGCGCCAACGCCAAATCAATCGACGCGCCGAAGAGACCGCGCTTGTCCTCTTCTCCCCCTGGCCCGCCCTCGTGACTTCGTCCGTTGCGCGCACCGGTTGGCGCTTTCGGTCGCTTGATGATCCACGCCGACATAGCCGGTGTCAGCGTAAGCGCCAGCACAAGCGAAGCGCCCAACATGATGATCACAGCGATCGCGATCGCACCTACGAAATCACCGGCTGGCCCCGGCAACAACGCCATCGGCATGAACGCCAGCGCGGTGGTCACCGTGGACGCGAGCAGCGGTGCGGCAAGGCGCTTAACGCCTTCATGCACCGCCGTCAGCCGCGCGGTCCCTTGCGCCAACCTTCGGCGGATGTCGTCGGTCATGACGATGCCGGCATCCACCAAAAGGCCCAGCGCGACGATCAGCCCGGTGACCGACATCTGATGGATCGAGATGCCCGCGACACCGAGACCGAAGATCGAAATCAACGATGCCAACGGCAAGATCAGCGCCACGATGACAGCGGCCCGCCATCCCAACGTCACCAACAACACCAGCACCACAAGCCCGACGCCAATCGCCAGGTTCTCGATCACGCCGGCCAAACGATCGTACGTGTAGAGGCTCTGATCGAACGTCTGCTCGTGCTTGAGCGTGAAAGGCAGTTCCGCCTCGAAGGCCTTCAACTCGCGCTTGATGCGCGCCATCCACCCATCGACCTGGATGTCGTTTTCCATGCGGGCCGCGATCAACACGGCAGGGCGTCCGTTATGGAGCGCCAGCGAGGACGCCGGCTTCACGACCGTACGGCGCACATCCGCAACATCGCCAACCCGCACGATGCGACCGTCCGGGGCATCGACCAAAGGCACCTGGCGCACCCGGTCCAGCGAACGGATTTCGCCGTCCAGTTCGATGATGAAACTGGCGCGGTTGCCTCGAAGCTGACCCGCGCGCACCTTGGCGTCCGCACGGGCGATGGCGCTTGAGACGGCTTGCGCGGTCAATCCCAGTTCGCTCAGGCGGACGGGATCGACCACCACGCGGATCTCTTCATCACGCGCGCCATAGAGCGAGACTAGTTTCGTGCCCTTCACGTTGCGCAAGCGATCCTGAAGCGCCTCCCCGTAACGGCGCATCACACCGCCCTGGGGCGGGCGCCCCTCGCGCATGGTTAGCACGCTGATCGCGGTGAACGCGCCGGTGCGGTCATTGTCAAAGGAAGGTTCAGGAACGCCGGTGGGTAGGTTCACGGCAGCATCCGCCAACGCGTCGCGGATCACCGACCAAGTCTGCTCGATCTTCTGGTCGGAAATGAACTGCGACAGCTCGATCGTGATCACCGAGATGCCGGCGCGCGATGTGGACTGCAGCGAGTCGATTTCCGGGATCTCGCGCAATTCCTCTTCGATCTTGGCCGTCACCTGCGCTTCAACGCGCGCTGGATCGGCGCCGGGGAACGGCGTCACCACGGTCGCAAAGAGGTTGGTGATGGTCGGGTCTTCCTGGCGCCCGACGTTCAGGATCGCCGACGCACCCGCCGCCATGATCATCAGCACAGCAAGCGCAAACAGGCGCGGGTCGCGGTAGAACAAAGTCGTCATCGTTCACGCTCCTGCGGGCGCGGGTTGGCGCGCGTTGTCGCGATCGGGCCCCACGGGTGGCGCAAAGCTCATGACCCTGAGCTGAGGCCTCACGCTGGCGGCCTTATGCTGAGGACGGCCTGGGTCAATGTCGACATGTCGCTCAGCGCAAAGAGCGATCGCGTTGGCCCTGTGTCCCGCCCAGCAGCGCCACCTGCTGGCCCGGCGTGACACGGTTGGTGCCGTTCGAGATGAAGCGGGTGCCGGGAGGAATGGTGCTGCGGATGAAGCTACGCTCGCCTGATACATGCAGAATTTCAGCGGCCTCGCGACGCACCCGGTAGCGCTCAGGCGCGCTCTCATCTGCGACGACCGTCAGCACTGTCCAAAGGCCCTTCGCGCCTTCGTTCAACGCCGCCGTCGGCACCCAGGCGCCGGGCGTTTCGATGCGGCGGTCAAGCGCCAGCGTCACCACGGCACCGTAGGGTTGATCGACCTGCATTGACGTACGAAACAGCGCCGTCATCGTGCGCGAGGTTGGATCAAGGTCAGGTCGGAACGCTTCCAGCTTTGCCATGAACGTGCGCCCGCCGGCTTCGAAACGGTAACGCTCACCGATCTTCAGCCCTGCGCCAGCCTGCCGCGACACACCCACGCGAATGCGCTGCGCGCCCGCCTGCATCAACAGCAACACCGGCGCGCCGGCCGCCACGATCGCGCCCTCGTCCACCTGGCGCGCGGCAACGATGCCATCGAACGGCGCCCGCAGGATCGCCTTGCGCAAATCAACGCGCACCGCCTCGAGACCAGCTTCGACGCGTCCGATCCCGGCTTCAATCTCGGCCACCTGGAAACGCGCTTCATCGAACCGCTGCGACGGTGTCCAGCCCTTCCGGTTCAACTTGCGCTGGCGACCGGCCGTGGCGCGCGCGAGCGAAAGCCGCGCCTGCAATTCACGCTTCTGCGCTTGGAGTTCAGCCAGCCGCGTGCGCAACCGCGCCCGATCGAGCCTAGCGACCTGCGCGCCCGCCTTGATCCGTTGCCCCTCGTCGGCCGCGATGCTCATCACCGTGCCGGCCAGCTCGAAAGCCAGTTGCGTTTGGCGCAAGGGCTCAACGCGACCGACGAAACGCTGCTTGATGGTGTAGCCGTCTTGCGGTGTGAAGCGCTGCGTCTGCACGCTGATCGCGGGATTGGCCGGCACGTCCTTTTCAAGGTCCGCGCGGGTCTTCAACAGGGTGATGCCGCCGACCATCGCAGCCACACATCCAGCGCTGAACGCCAGCACCCCGGTGCCGATCGCTGCGATCCGCACCAGGCGACGCGCAAGGCTGGGCTTGTGGGCACGCGCGCCACGCGACGTGGCTGATGCCTGCGTTGCGGCCGCGGTCGGACCTGGGGCCGGCTCGATGGCCGGCGTTTCGCCGTCGCTTGGCGGACCGCTAGCGGACGACTTCGCTGCGGCGGCCGGCTCCCCAACCGCAGAACCGCTAGCGGGCATCGTTGCCTCCGCTGGCGTCGCGCCGCTGGATGTCTCGCCCTGCGACGCTGCGTCAGACCTACGCGCCAGGGCCCGGTTGTCCGTGTCGTCTTGATCAGACATGCTTCATCTCGCTAAGCGTCGGAACCAAAGTTAGTCGCATTTACTTCTTACAGGGATCTAAGCGCGCCCCAAAAGTTAGTCAAGCTAACTTAACGGGTCGCGCAAGGTTCTAGATCACGGATCGAGGCTGTCGTGTCACCACACTCCAAGGGAGCGCCGCTGAGCATTTGCCCGCTGCAGCGCGCCGCCGAGAACGCTAAACCCAAGTATCATCACGGGGATTTGCGCCAGACGCTGGTGGAGACGGCCTACGATCTGGTGCGCGAAAATGGCGCAGAACACTTCTCGCTGGCCGACGCGTGCCGGCGGGCGGGTGTCTCAACGGCCGCGCCCTACAAGCATTTCCGCGACCGCAACGAAGTGCTCGAACTCGTCACCCAAAGGGCGTTTCTCGAGCTCACGGACGCCTCGATGGAGGCTGTAAAGACGGCCGGCGGACCGCAGACGTTGGCTGGCATGCAGGCGCTGTTTGCGAGCTACATCACGTTCGCGATGGGCAATCAGGCGCTGTTTCGGCTGATGTTCGGGCAGCACCCGGAGCTCAAGAAGGCGGAGCCCGTGCTGGGCTGTGGGCAATCGTGCTTTGAGCAGGTGGTGACGCATGTGGCGACCTATTGCGCCGCCACCGGCATCACGGAGGATTCAAAGCTCGTCACGGTGCGCGCCTGGACCTTCGTCCATGGTCTCGCCTGTCTGCTCATGGACGAAGACTACGAAGCCGTCGCGCCCGACCTCGACCATCAGGCGCTGCTGCGCGATACGCTGCCGCGCCTGTTGCACGCAAAACCTTAGCCGAAGGCGCGTTCGGGCCGCTGTGCCCGGTGCGGCTCAACGAAAAGCCCGCGCGAGGGTTAGCAGAAGCGCGGGACGCTAGACGCTTCACACTGCGGATAAGCCTTCATCCGGCGCGGGCTTCTGCGCCGTTGCCGCGGCGCTGACGCCCGCTCCGGACAAGCTTCGAATCGGTTCGCTTCAGCTTGAAGCGAGACCGAAATCTAAGCTTTTGTGTGCCGTTCATCTCTCGCCTCAGGTGATTCCACCTGAAGCAGATGAACTCTAGCAGGCAAGGTCAGGATCCGTGCCGGCCGATGCGCACGCCGCGCGCGTGGCAGGCTGCGGTGCCTCCACCAATTGCGGTTCGCCGGTCTGCGACGATCGCGCCAACGCCGCTGCCGCAACCGTCACCGGACTTTCAAGATCAAGCGTGAACGGCGTCTCGCGCGCCACCGCGCGATCGAACGGCACATAGACGAAGTGCCCCGGCACATCGGAGCCCGCGCGCTGGTGGGGTTGCACGTGCCCCAACACCCGACCAGCATCATCAAGCAGGTAAACGACCTCGGTCTCCGGCTGCGCCGCCACCGCGGCCACGCTCTCGGGAAAAATCCGCGAAAACTGCGGCAAATGCATCATCGTCCCGAGGTTATCGCGCAGATAGGCCGCAAGCCTGGCCGATGCGCCGCCCGTCGCCGGCGTACGCGCCACAACAGCACGCGCTGGTCTGCGCGATCCGCGCTGCGGCGATACGGCGGGGCGCGAGCGCGCCGCCAGCTGAACCGGCGGCCGCGCGGCAGCGCGCCCGGGCCGACGAGGCGCCCGTGCCGCCACAGTTGCCCGTGGCTTTGGCTGCGCCCTGGCCGCAGAAACCGTGCGCTTTGAAGACGTTGCAGGCGCGACACGTGCGGCCACTTGCCGTTGCCGAGCCTGTCGCAACCGCGCCGCAAACGCCCGCGTCGGCTTAACGCCGCGGCGCACGATCAAATTGCCAAGCGGCACCGCAGCGCTCGCGAGGCTGCTCTTGTTGACCGGCGTGAACGGCAGGCGCAGCGACGCGCTCGTCGGGTTTCGCCGCAACCGCGACAACCGCATCATATAGGCGCGAAGCATCGGTCGGCCCTCGATCCCGCGGTGGTTGACCACGCGCAATTGCGGCGCCGCACGCTTGATAATCGTCCCCAGGATGATACCCGCTTTGGCCTGCAACGGCTCAAGCGGCGTCCCGTAATTTTTCGCCACCTCAACGCCCGAGCCGCGGTTACCCATGTTGGATGCATGCACGCTGCGAACATCATTGGGCGCGATCTGCACGATCACCACGTAGCGGCGACCGTAAGCATCGGTGCCGGTTTTGCTCATATAATAGGACACGAACACGCGTCCCTTATGCGCTGAAATCGTGTCGTAAGGATCGGTGTTGCGCGTGCTGTTGTGGAACTCGTGATACACAAAATACCGCATGCGGCTGAACGAACGCAGGCTGTAGCGCTTGCGGCGATCACTGCGCACGAACAGCACGTAGGAGCGGGGTGACAGCCACAGCCGCCCCGCAGGCAACCACCCCTTTTTCATCACGGGCAGCTTCAACTTGCAGTGCAGCTTCGGGCATCCCTCGAAGCGCACGCGTGCCGGTGCGGGACCGTGTGTCGCGTGCAGAGTCGCCATGGCATCGTTAAACGCGCGTTGTCCACGGCGCGTGCGATAGAGCGGCCAACCGTTTACCAAACGCTGATCCGCTTCGCTGCGCGGAGCACTCGTGGCGCGGCCGCGCGAAGCGTCCAGATGACGCTGTTTGATCGGAACAGCATCGAGCGGGCCGGCCATCACGGGGCGCGCCATCAAGGGTAGGTACAGCGCCATCATCAAGGCGATGACGACGGCCATCCGGCCCGCAAACGCCCCGCAATAACGAGCGCCCCCGCGCTTCGCTGTGTCCCCGTACGCCACACTCAAACTCCCGCAATCGTGAAGATTGCGCACTTGTTGGCCGAGCACGAAGGCCGAACCGGGCCCACACCTTGGCCGAATTGGGAAATTCACAGGCCCTCATGTGAGAGCCCTAAGCTGCTGGCCACCGGCCGCACGCTCCTTGCAATTTGAACAACTTTTTATGGATATTCCGTCACCATGAGCGTTCCCGCGTTCCAGAGCCAATACCAAGCGATCACCGGGCGCCACCTACAACCGCATTTCGATTGTGCTGCCTTGCGCGCCCGGCGTGATCCACACACCATGGGGCACCGCGCGTTGGACCTCGGGCACATGCGAGATCAAACCGATGGCGCGCCCCTGCCCCACCAAATCGGGCAAGGCCTGCAGCACCTGCTCGAGCGTGCCGCCGTTGTCTTCGGAATCGAGCGTGCCGAAACCTTCGTCGATGAACAGCGCATCGAGCCGCACCCGGCCACTGCTTTGCTCAACGATGTCGGAAAGACCGAGCGCCAGCGCCAGCGCCGCGATAAACTTCTCTCCACCTGACAAGGTCGAAGGTGCGCGCGCCCGCCCGGTGTGACTGTCGAAGACGAAAATCTCCAAGCCGCGGTACCCACCGCCTGAGGACGCCCCCTCGCCCTCCCGCGTGAACGCGTAACGCCCCCGCGTCATCGGCCCGAGCCGAAGGTTGGCTGCTTCCAGCACATGCTCAAACATCAAACCGATCGCGAAGGTTTCAAGCTTGACCCGCGCGCCCTTACCCTGACCATCGAACGCCTCCGCCAAGCGACGCAGGCGCGCCGTGCGCTGGTCTTGAACCGTTGCATCTTCGAGCAACGCCCGGCACTGTGCGGCCATCGCCTGCAAATGCCGATAACGGGAACGAAGGTTCGCCTGCGCTTCTTGTGCCTTCTCCAAACGCGCCCGCGCGCCATCACGTTGTGCTTCCAAGGCTGGCATGTTGGGCCGGCCGTGCTGTGCAAGCGCAGCCGCCGCCGTTGCGAGCTCGCGCCGTGCCGCCTCCAAAGCCACCGCGAAGGCACGGGTCGCTGCATCGAGCGCCTCCATTTCCTCCTGTGACACCTGCGACGCTACGAACTGCTCCTCGCTGAGATCGCTCTCATCCAGCGCGCTGCGCCACGCAACCCGTCGGCGGTTAACCTGGGACGTCGCCTCGCCAACCGCACGACGTGCACCCTTTGCCTCCAGATCGGCCGCAAGCACCGCCTCTCGCGCTGCCCCCCTTGCGGCTTCGCCCGCTTCCAACGCTGCATCGAACGCCGCAATTCTCTCATGCAGCGACCCCAGGCGCTTTTCGAGTGTGCTGCGCGCACGCAATCCTTGCGGGATCGGCGCCAGGCGTTCCTGCAGCGCAATTTCAGCGCGTGAAGCGGCTTCGCTCGCCCGCTCAGCTTCCAATTGGGCGCGTTTTAGAGCATTGGCCGCCTCGCTCAACTTACGATCCAGCTTCGTTGTAGCCTCCTGCAACACCTCAACCGGTGGTGCCTCGCCACACGCTCGCACGCGCTCGCGTAGCGCCCGGCACTCCCTTTCGATCGCCTTTGCTGAAACCTCGGGCAAAGGGCCGCGCGCCAACGCGGCACGGGCTTCTTCCACAACCGCGTCGCACCGCTGCTTTCGCGCGCGCGCCTCATCGGCCGCCCGTCGCGCGTCGTTCAGGGCAGCCTTTGCCCGCTGGTAACGCGCGGCCAGCGTTGTCGCGCTCGCTTCTACCTCGTCGCCGGGTCCATGATGACGTTGCGATGGCGCCGTGCTTCGCGCGTCGGCTGGCGCTGGATGATGGGTTGAACCGCAAACCGCGCAAGGCTCTCCAGGCGACAAATGCGCAGCGAGATGCGCTGCATGGCTGGCCAACAGGGCTTGGTCGATGTGCGCCACGCCACCGTCGGCGCGAAGCAAAGCCGCGGCGGCCTCTGCGTCCGCTGCGGCTGCGATGGACGCTTCGTGCGTCGCAGCCGCATGACGAGCCTCAGCGCTTTCGTAGGCCCGCGCTTCGCGCAACGCGGTCTCTTTCGTGGCCAGCGCCAAGTTCAACTCGGCACGCAACAGCGCATCAGCACGGGCGCGGTCCAGTGCCACGCAACTCTCCCGATGCTGCGCCTCCAACCCGCTAAGCCTTTCCCTAGCTTGACCCGCAGCCGCTTGACGATCGTGCGCTTCGGCGGCGGTACTGCGGGCCTGCGCAGCTAACGCCTCGCTTTCATCGATCAGCCTCATAAAACGAACGCAGGTCGCGTGCTCATCGCGCTGCTGCTCGACCAGCGTTCGCTGCGCCAAGACAGCCGTCAACCGCCGCTCGCTCTCCTCATGCAACACGAGCCGATCGCGCGCACGCTCATCCGCGTCCAGGCTTTGTCGCTGCGCCTGCGCCAGCACGAGCTCGGCCTCACGCAGCGCGTTTGCGACGGGCTCAACCACGGCAGCAGCACGCGCACGGCTGAGCGTTCTACGACGCGCCGCGTCGTCCGCCTTTTGCGCCTCCAACGCGCTGACAGCCTGTTCCGCTTGATGGTGCCGCTCGAAGGCCGCGTGGTTGTGCGCGGCGGTCTCAAAGGCCTCCTGCGCGCGCACCGCCTCTTCCTTCGCACGCGTTTGCGCAAGTTCGCCCGCCTGAAGGCGCGCGGCTTCTCCAAGCACGCCCTCATCGAGGGCCCCGAGATCGGCAAACCCCTCGCGGCTCAGAACGCTTTCGCAGGTCTCGCGTAGGCGCTTGATCTGCTGATCCGCGATCGCCACGCGCTGCTTGAGATGGTCCG
Organism: Pseudomonadota bacterium; assembly: GCA_038522635.1. GTDB lineage: Bacteria > Pseudomonadota > Alphaproteobacteria > Rhizobiales > Hyphomicrobiaceae > JBCBJZ01. Next base: position 18,075 of record JBCBJZ010000044.1, read on the forward strand.
TCAGGCGCCGGTAGGCGGACACATCGAACAGCTCGCTGAGGATCTGCTGGCGCTCGTTCGTTCCCGCGTTCAAAAACGTCTCGAACCGTCCCTGCGGCAACAAAACGATCTGCTGAAACTGCTGCAGCCCATAACCGAGGATCTCAACAATCCTGGCGTTGACCGTGCTCACCTTCTTCTCCGCCAGCAACTTTCCCGGAGCCGCATCGCTCACAGTCGCGAGGTCCATACCCGTCACATCAAACAGCCATGCCGCATGCTTATGCGTTGTGACGCCGCCACCACGCTTGGCTGGTCTCGTCTGGTCGGGCTCCCGCACCACGCGGAAATGGCGTCCACCAACTTCGAAAATCAGATCCACCCGCGTGAGGACATCGTCGTTGGCATGGTGCGAGCGCAACGCACTGCCGCCACGGGCTTCGCCAAAAAGGGCGTAGGTGATCGCGGTGAAGAGCGTCGACTTGCCGGCCCCCGTCGCCCCGTAGATGCCGAACAGGCCATGATCGAGCGCGGGCCGCAGGTCGATCCGCTGGCGCGCGGCGTAGGGTACGAAGGCCTGCATGGTGAGGATGAGCGGTTTCATGCAGCCGCGTCCTCGCCCTGATCGAGCAACCGCGCAAAACCGCCTCGAACAATGGCCATCGTCGCCTCATCGGGTGCGAGGTCGTCAGTCTCGGCGAGGAACGCTGCCACCACATCTTCCGGCGCATCGTTGGTACGGCGCGGCCTCAAGCCGCCGCGAGGGCCAGAGGAAACGGCAGGCTCCTGCGCGTAGCGGATCGCGCACGCGTTGGGAAAGCGCGCGCGCAACTGCTTCATCGGGTCGAGCAGACGGCCAGGGTCGGTCAGCACAACATCGATGATGTCATCTGATGGTGCCATCGTTGGCGCCAGAAGATCCTGCAACCGGCCGGTTATGGTCCGCACCCCGCGCCGTGGCGTGATCGGCAAGCGCGCGGTTTCAACCGTTCCGTCGGCCGCGAGGTCGACCAATGTCATCGACTTTTGCTGCCCCTCTTCGTCGAACCCAAAGGCAAGCGGCGATCCTGCGTAGCGGACATGGGTGTGCCCGACCGCCTGCGGGCGATGCAGATGGCCGAGCGCCACGTAATGCGCGCCTTCGAACACGCTCACGGGTACGGTCTCCACACCGCCTACAGTGCGCGATAGTGCCCGCTCGCTTTGCGTGGAATCACCACCAACTACAAAGGCGTGGGCCACGATCACCCAACGCGCACCCTTTGGAACGCCTGCGCGTGCAACGCCCACCTGTGCCCGGATCACATCTGCGGGTTCAGCGATGGTCGGGTCGTCAAAGATCTCACGTGCGGCCGACGGGTAAGCGAAGGGAAGCGCTGAGAACGCCACCGGTCCCGCGTCGTCGCGCAAGACCAGCGTCGGCTCAGTGGCAGCAAGGGGGCCGCGGACCAGGTCCCAACGCGGATCGGCAAGCGTCGCCATGGCATCGATCCGCTCGCTTGAATCATGGTTGCCGGCGATCACAACGAGGGCTGCATCGCTTTCGGCTTTCAAGGCGCGCAAGAACCCGTTGAACTGGCGCACAGCCGGCTCGCGCGGCGCAGCGGCGTCGAAAACATCCCCGGCAATGATCAAGCAATCGGGGCGATGCGTTGCGACGGCCACGAGAATCTGATCGAGGACGTGTTGCTGGTCGTCGTGGAGGTCGAGACCGAGAAAGCGCCGACCCAAGTGAAGATCTGCTGTGTGCAGGATTTTCATATCCCCTCCGGAGCTGCGCGGCCTCTAGGCTGCTCATCCGTAAAGCTCCATCAGGCTTGAGTCAAGTTTTGTTCGCCATATGATCCTTTTTGGTTCGCGAGAACGAAGGCGCACGTGCGGGTGCCCGTACGTGGCGGCATCGCATGGTTATCGATCGTAAAGGGGTTGTTGAACCATGCGTCGCGGAACAGGCTGCTGAGCCTAACCTCAGGCGCGCAACGGAGCGCGCCACCCCGCGAGAGCTCGCACTGTAGGCCCAAAATTTCAGGCCCATGATGTCTTTGAAAACCGAAATGGTGGAGCCGAGGGGAATCGAACCCCTGACCTCTACAATGCCATTGTAGCGCTCTCCCAACTGAGCTACGGCCCCGAACGTCCAACTTTGGGAAGGTTTTGCGGCGATGGTCCTTCGTTCGGACGATTATCGCATGGCGTTGGACGTGGTTTCGCCCGTGGGCGAGGTCGCTGGTTTAGGCGCATCGGCGCTGTGGCGCAAGAGCTTTGGCGCGACGCCGCTGAAGCAGCGCGCCCTTAGGTGAAGCAGCGCCCCTTAGCGGTGCCCTCGACGCTCACGGGCTGACGCCCACTTTCTGATGCCCGCTGGCTGACGCCTGTTGCCGCTCGCGGTTGGCGGCTTGCATCGCGTGCGCTCCTCCCGACCACCGGGTCCACAGAAGTGACAGCTGCGCTGCCGCCTGCCTCTCCTCGTTCACGTCTCTTCGTCGTCATCCTTCGACACGCCGCCGCCGATAATGCCGCTCACATCGCCGCCCCCCTCTTCTTCATCGTTTTCGAGGAAGGTGTCGTCATCGGACTCTTCATCGTCGCTGGTCTCAACCGCTTCGATGTCAGCGAGTTCATCACTCTCTTCTTCTTCGCCCTCGACAACCTTGGGCTTCGCCGCAGCCGCTGCGGCCGCCTTCGCCGCCTCTTCCGCTTCCGCTTTGGCCGCCGCAGCCGTTTCCGCCGCCGTCGGCTCGATAACGAAAACGGTATCGCAGATCGGGCAGACGATCTCGTCCCGGTTCAGGTCGTAGAACCGTGCCCCGCAATCGGGGTTCTGGCAGACACGCTTGGTGCCGCGTGGGTCATTGGTGGTCATGGCTTCACTCGCTGTCGTTGGATCCCGCTACGGGTGTGCGTCGCTACGGGGCCGCTACGGATCTGGGGGGCGATCAAGGGCGCAGCCCGTGACCCGTAACGTTATACAATGGACTGTGGTGCAGGCGAGCGCTTGCTTCAGCGCTGTTCGCCCGCGCAAACCTGCGATCGGTGCCGGTCTTTTGGGCGTGGCGGCCGTAGCTCGCGGCGTGCGATGCATTCAGGCTCGCGCATGTGCCATGCGTCGTTGGGGTGTGTCAAAAGCTAATCAGCGTGATGGCATGCGCTGCGTTTCGAGGCAGCGATGGCGCACGCGGCGACCAACGCCTATGCGGCGTAGGTTCGCCGCTTTGTGTTGATCGCGCGGGCAGGAGGCTCGATAAAGCTGCCGCAAAACACCACCGCTCCCCTGGGTCGGATCAAGGCCCAGTCATCGCCCAACCATTACCAAGCCATCGCCCGGTGCCGTCGGCGCTTCGCGCTGACGTCCAGCAGGCTCCATCGAGGCTCCGCCACCATGACCGCGACCTCCTCTCCGGTTCCAGCTCCGCCAGCCGTCGCCGCCGGTGCCCACGCTGCCGCGCCACGCCCCTTGCGGGCCCATCGCGCCGCTGCACTCAGCGGTACCCTCGACGTCCCGGGCGACAAATCGATCTCGCATCGCGCGCTCATGTTCGGCGCTTTGGCCACCGGGCGCACCACGATCACGGGCCTGCTCGAAGGTGAGGACGTTCTGGGGACCGCCCGCATCCTCAAACAGCTCGGCGCGGGCCTCGACCGTCATGACGATGGGACGTGGGAGGTGCGTGGACGCGGTGTCGGCGGGCTGACCGCGCCAACCGACGCGCTTGATTTTGGCAATGCGGGCACCGGCACGCGGCTGATGATGGGCATTCTTGCCGGCCATGCGTTTGCCAGCGCGTTGGCGGGGGATGCATCACTGAGCAAGCGTCCGATGGGCCGCGTGCTTGCGCCGCTGCGTGAGATGGGTGCCGTCACGCACGATGATGCGGACCGCCTGCCGCTGACGTTTCAAGGCCGCGATGATCTCGTGCCGATCACCTACACGCTGCCGGTTGCATCGGCGCAGGTGAAATCAGCGGTGCTGCTGGCCGGCCTCCACGCCCGCGGCATCACGACGGTGATCGAAAGGGAGCCGACGCGCGACCATACCGAGCGGATGTTGCGCTATTTCGGCGCTGAGGTGCGTGTTGACGATGCTAGCGACGGCGCGCGCCATATCGCGGTGACGGGGCCAGGTGCGCTGTCGGGCCGCGCGGTTGCGGTGCCGGGCGATCCCAGTTCGGCGGCGTTTCCGATTGCGGCCGCCCTGTGCGTACCAGGGTCGCAGATAAGCGTTCGCAACGTCCTCATCAACGAGACCCGAACGGGGCTCTATACGACGCTGCGTGAGATGGGCGGTGCGATCGCCTTTGAGAACGAGCGCGAGGCGGGCGGCGAGCGCGTTGCTGACATCACCGTCAAGGCGTCAGCGCTGCGCGGCGTCACGGTGCCGGCTGAACGCGCACCGACCATGATCGATGAGTACCCTATGCTTGCCGTGATCGCGGCCTGTGCTGAGGGTGAAACGGTGATGCATGGCCTGGGCGAATTGAAGGTCAAGGAAAGCGACAGGCTGGCTGCCACCGCCGCCGGTCTTGCCGCCAATGGCGTTGCCGCCCGGGTCGAGGGCGATACCTTGGTCGTGAGCGGAGGCGGCCCCGATGGCATCCCTGGCGGCGGGTGCGTTGCAACCCACCTCGACCACCGGATCGCGATGGCGTTTTTGGTCATGGGCTTGTTCGCGCGCGCCCCCGTCGATGTCGACGACGCCTCGATGATTGCAACGAGCTTTCCGGCGTTCGAACCGCTGATGCGGGCGCTTGGAGCGACGTTCACATCGCCGGATGGGACCGCGGATCCAGCGGCTGCAGGCGGAGCTTGAACCATGATCATAGCGATCGATGGGCCAGCCGCATCGGGCAAGGGCACGCTTGGACGACGCATCGCTGCACACTTCGCTTTGGGCTACCTTGATACAGGCCTGCTGTACCGCGCCGTTGCGCGCGACGCCCTGCGCGCCGATCCTGACGCGGACACATGCTGCGATCCGCTCGCCTGTAGCCAGATCGCAGCGGCGCTCAACCTTGCGAGCCTTGATGATCCCTGCTTGCGTGCCCCCGGCATCGGCGAAACCGCATCGATCGTTGCGCAGCATACGCAAGTCCGCGACGCGCTTTTGGTGCTACAGCGCGCCTTCGCCGCACGCCCGGGCGGGGCCGTGCTCGATGGGCGTGACATCGGGACGGTGGTCTGCCCCGATGCCGACGCGAAGCTGTTTGTGACCGCAAGCAGCGCGGTTCGGGCGCGCCGCCGTCACCGCGAACTGAGCGCGGCGGGCGATACCTCAACGTTCGATGAGGTGCACGATATGATCCTGCGCCGCGATGAGCGCGATACGGCGCGGGCTGCTTCGCCGCTGCGTCCCGCTGACGACGCGCACTTGCTGGACACCACGGATTTGGATATAGAAGCCGGGCTCCAAGCTGCCGTCGACTGGATCTCGAGGAAGGTCGGCCGATGAGGCGGGCTTGCGCTGGATGCTCACCTGAGCTTCACGCCCCCGCTCAAATCCCCCCGGTCGGTGCGCCCCTGCACCCGTTGATGGCGATTGAAGCACCGCATTCGACAGCTTCACGCATTCAGGATGGCTCCGTTCGCGCGAGAGCCCCTTTTTGCGTCGAAACAGGACGACGTCGTTCGCTTCGTGCGCGCGCGTCGCTGCGATGTGTTGATCCGCTCTGTGCCAAAGCGCCTGCGCGTCCCCCGCGCGTGCGCACTCCAGTACGGCCCCGGCGCTGTGCTGGCCTCTTTTGAGGGCATGGAGCGGTCCGCGTTACGGCGAAGCGCAAAGCGCGTGAAGCTCGCTATCAACACGCGCTTTGCTTAACGGCTTCGAGCCGGGCGCACCAACACAGCTTTGAGCGCAGGCCGCAGCAAGCCCGTCCGCGTTCAGACACCAGGAGTATCTATGACCACCACGACCGACACCTCAGGCATGGGCGCCAGCCGAGAAGATTTCGCCGCAATGCTCGATGAAAGCTTCGCGTTGCAGGAGCCCGTCGAAGGCAGCGTCATCAAGGGCACGATCGTGGCGATCGAAAAAGACCTCGCCGTGATCGACGTCGGCCTGAAAATGGAAGGCCGTGTGCCTCTGAAGGAGTTTGCGGTCGCCGGCAAGTCGGCTGATCTTTC